>BJFT01000078.1 GCA_014190015.1 Actinomycetes bacterium | reverse complement strand
CATCGCGCGCTCTTGCTTCATCAAGGACATATATGCCGAGTACACCTGGGCAATCTGCTCTGGATTAATGCGCGGCTTTTGTGTGCGCTTTGATGACTCATTTACGTAATCTTCAGGAACAACCTGCGATGACTTTGCCCATTCAATTTCTGATGCCACATCGCGCATGAGGTCGCGAGAAGTAATCGATAAGGTGCCCTGCAGATCTGCACGAGTAATTGCTTGGGTGATAAATCCGGTCTTAGTTGTTAATAAATCTGGTGCTCGTCCGCCGAATACTTGTGGCCAAAAATAAAGTAATTGCTTAAGGGCAGCGGAGTGAATTGTGCGTGCAGCAACAGTTGGAACTCCTAAAGTGCGAAGTCGCATACGCATTTCACCAGCAGCACGCGCGGTAAATGTGAGTGCCAAAACCTTTTGTGGATCCATCACGCCAATGGATGCGGCGTATGCAATGCGGTGCGTAATTGCTCGAGTTTTACCTGTGCCAGCTCCTGCAATTACGCAGACAGGACCGCGGCTAGCAAGTGCCACAGCGCGTTGTTCATCATCGAGGGCCGCAAGAATTTCCTCTGAATTTAACGCCATGATTCGCCGCCAGTTAATTTATCTGCACCTGGCCCAAACCACATCGCAATCATCTTTCGTGCAACGCTAATTGTTGGTGGCAGTAACAAAGAGCCATCAGCAATAGATTTCTTTAGATCCTCACGGCTAAACCATCGAACTTCTGTAATTTCTACGCCATCTGCTTTTGCCGTACTTGGATCATCAACCACAGCCGAAAATGCAATCATGATTGATGCTGGAAATGGCCAGGGCTGCGAACCGAGATATTGCATCTGACTTACTTTGACGCCAGCTTCTTCAAAGACTTCGCGTTCGACGCACTGTTCAAAAGTTTCACCGGGTTCTAGAAATCCTGCAAAGGTTGAGAATCGACCATCAGGCCAGATTGGTTGGTGTCCAAGCAAAATTCGATCTTCTTTATCTTTTACTAAAACAATAACTGCGCTATCTGTACGTGGATGGTGTTGGCTCTGATCTTTAACGCACACGCGAACTGAACCACCGAGTGCGGACTCTGTTAAGGCGCCACACTTCGAACAGTGTGGATGTGAACGGTGCCAGTTAGATAAGGCAATTGCCTGCATTGAAATACCAAGATGAAACTCATCCAGAGTTGCGCCTAATTCGCGAAGAGATGCGAGTCCTTCAGAAGTTTTATCACCGGCACTCTTTCCAACTTCATCACAATCCCACGCAAAGTAAGCAACCTGTGTAGCCGAATCGATTCCTAGAAAATACTTATCGCCGGGTGTAAAAATCTGCGCAGAAATTAACTTTTCAACTTCTGCGGCGTTTAGGAATTGAAGTGAAGATCCATCGCTAGCCAACTTTGAATCAGAGACGCGGATAATTTTTGCAGCGCTCCACAAACGATCGAGTGCTGCTTCATCACTTCGAAGCTCACTTGCCCGATCCAGTGGGGCGCTAATTGGTTTGAGCGTGCTCATAGGGGGGCAACGCTACTAGCCTGTGCGGATGAGGCTGACATCGTGGAATC
>BJFT01000077.1 GCA_014190015.1 Actinomycetes bacterium | reverse complement strand
TATCTGTTAGCTCGTATGCACGTTCAGCATGAATCGCTACGTCAATGCCTGCAAGCTCTTGATCATTGGTAATTCTGAATCCGATTGTCAGATCCACAATCTTGCCAATGATTAATGTTGCGATAAAGGAGTACGCAAGAACCGCACCCGCACCAATTGCCTGCTTAACAAGCTGCTCTGTGCCGCCACCGTTGAATAGACCAACATCGACGCCAACGAAACCGATCATGATTGTTCCGACGATTCCGCCAACAAGGTGAACTGCAACAACATCAAGAGAGTCGTCATATCCAAGCTTGAACTTGAGGCCCACTGAAAGTGCACAGAGCGCACCTGCTACAGCGCCAATAATCAAAGCACCACTTGCATTGACCGCAGCACACGCTGGAGTAATCGCAACTAAACCTGCAACTACACCTGATGCCGCACCAAGGCTTGTTGCGTGGCCATCGCGAATTTTCTCAACAAGCAACCAAGAAAGTAATGCAGCTGTTGTTGCACCGATTGTGTTACGAAGTGCTAATCCTGCTGTTCCATTTGATGCAACTGCAGAACCAGCGTTGAAGCCAAACCATCCAAACCACAAGAGAGCAGCACCTAGCATCACCAAGGGCAAGCTATGTGGACGCATTGGAATCTTTCCGAAGCCAACACGCTTTCCTAAAATAAGAGCAAGTGCTAAACCTGCTGCACCTGCGTTGATATGTACCGCGGTACCACCTGCAAAGTCGAGCGCGCCAAGATCATTTGCAATCCAACCACCAGTCTTTGCGACAAAGTTATCAAAGGCAAATACCCAGTGAGCAACTGGGAAGTACACAAGCGTTGCCCAGATACCTGCAAACACCATCCATGCACCAAACTTCGCACGATCTGCTATCGAACCAGAAATCAATGCAACTGTAATTGCAGCAAAGATACCTTGGAAAGCGATAAATACCGCAGCCGGAATTGTGCCGATTAATGCGGCTGAGTTATCGAGTCCATTTAAAAATGTAAATTGACTGATATCTCCTACTAAACCTTTTCCACCCACTGAATCGCCAAAGACCATTGAGAAACCAAATGCAATCCATAGAACAAAAACAATTGCTAGCGCACCAAATGACATCATCATCATATTAAGAACGCTCTTTACGCGAACCATGCCACCATAAAACAGTGCAAGTCCCGGAATCATAAGAACAACGAGACCCGTACTAATTAACATCCAAGCGGTATCGCCTGCATCTAAAACTACTTTCTCCATGAAAGACCACCTAATTTGTGTCGAGAAATTTCTCGCCTTTGAGATGGCCAAACCTTCTCTAACCCCAGTTACAAAGAAGGGCTCACTTGGTTTCAGGTTGGTGACAAAAAGCGGTGTTGTGTTACATCTGGGTTACGCCAGCAGCCCCTTGATATAGCTCTGAGCCTCAAAGGGAGCAAAATCCCCCTCGGACTCCCCTGTTCCGACCCACTTGATAGGAATCCCCAGCTCAGCCTCGATCGCCAGAGCTACTCCGCCCTTAGCGCTTCCATCTAACTTGGTTAACACAATCCCCGTTACTTCAACACTTTCAGTAAAGATCTTTGCCTGTTGTA
>BJFT01000076.1 GCA_014190015.1 Actinomycetes bacterium | reverse complement strand
AGTGAAATACATATTGAGATACGTGGAGATGAAGAGTTAACCCATTTCAAGGGAATCCAAGTCGCACCTAATGGTGCCAAGACTTTCAATCCTGCTTTTGATGTAACACCAGCGAAGTACATAAGTGCAGTCATAACCGAGAAACAATCCTACGAAATAGCAGAAGGCCAAACACTATGAGTGATCTAAAGCCATTACACGACCTCGTCGCGCGTTCACAGAAGATCGGAGCCGACCAATCGATGGTTGTTTACGGTGGTGGAAACACTTCCAGTAAAGGAGAAATCAAAGATCACCTTGGTCGGCTTAAGAAAGTTCTCTGGGTTAAAGGATCTGGCGCAGATATGCAGTACGCGATCGATCGCGATTACCCAGCGCTTTACCTCGAGGAACTACTAGCACTACGCGATTTTGATGCTCTAGATGATGACACGATGGTTGATTATGTAACCCGAGCGCTGGTTGATCCAACTTCACGCCGTCCATCTATCGAAACTCTTTTGCACGGTTTTCTTCCTGCTAAACATATTGACCATGTGCATGCTGATGCGATCTGTGCGCTGACCAATCATTCGCAAGGAGAAAAAGCGGTTCGTGAAGCACTCGGTGAAGAATTTGCATATGTAGATTGGATTCGTCCTGGGTTTGAACTTTCAAAGTTAGTTGGCGGTTTAGGTGATTACGCTGGAGTAGTTCTTGCTCATCACGGCCTAGTTGTTTGGGATGAAGATTCAGATCGTTGTTACCAAAAGACTCTTGATGCAGTGGCTTTAGCGGATAAATACTTAGATTCGCTCAATAAACGACCAGCGGCAAACTTTCAACATCAAGACCTGCCTGATGAAGAGTTAAAGGATTTGCTTCTAAAGTTGCGCGGAACTCTTGGCAAGAAACAGTTGCTTCGAACAGATACTCGTTTAGCCGAAATTGCATCACGTCCAGATCTGAAGAAGGTCTTGGCTCTAGGTGCATCTAGCGCAGACCATATGTTGCGTATCCGCCCTAAGTCAGCAACAGTGACTTTGGAAGATACCGAGACCGGAATCAATGAATTCCGCGAGAACTACAGCGCATATTTTGAAGCGAATAAATCATTAATACCTGCTGGTTATTCAAGCCACGGAAATGATCCACGCGTAATTATTGTGCCTGGCGTTGGTGCTGTTACTGCCGCAACCACAATTAAAGAGAATGTGATGCTGGCAGATATTGCGTCACATACGCACAAGGTTGCAGCTCGCGTTATCGACGTATTTGGCGATGGAGACACAATCTCTGATGCGGAAATCTTTGGTTTTGATTACTGGCCAATGGAGCTTTATAAATTAAAGAACAAGCCAGCCCCGGCACAACTAGATGGACACATCATTATCGTTACAGGTGCAGGCAGCGGCATCGGAAGAGGCGTTGCTCTTGAACTCGGGAAACGTGGCGCTCATGTAGTGCTTGCCGATATCGAAGAAAAAGGACTTCTAGAAGTTGAGAAAGAGTTTGCCGAAAATAAATGTAATCCGCCGCTATTGGTATTGGGTGATCAGTCGAAAGAGGCAAATGTCCAAGCAACAGTTACAAAAACCATTAAGCACTT
>BJFT01000075.1 GCA_014190015.1 Actinomycetes bacterium | reverse complement strand
GTAAGGTATTTAGCGAAAACGCAACACAAGTTGGTACATGGGCGCTAGATGCAATGCGCGTTGCAGCAGGCCGTGTGCGCATTGGTTTTGAAACCGATCACAAATCAATTCCTAACGAGCTCGGTGTTCTAAACAAGTCAGTACACATGGCAAAGGGTTGCTATCGCGGACAAGAAACAGTTGCAAAGATTTATAACCTCGGAAACCCACCACGTCGCCTGGTCTTGTTACACCTTGATGGAAGCGTTGTAACTTCGCCTGCGCAGGGCACAGATGTAATGAATGGCGAAGTTAAAGTTGGCTTTCTCGGCACCGTGGCTCGTCATCACGAACTAGGAACAATCGCACTAGCTGTTATTAAGCGAAATACGCCAGTAGATGCACAACTCAGCGTTGATGGAATTCCTGCAATTCAGCAGATTATTGTTCCGGCTTAATAAACTA
The DNA here is from genome assembly GCA_014190015.1 of Actinomycetes bacterium. GTDB lineage: Bacteria > Actinomycetota > Actinomycetes > Nanopelagicales > Nanopelagicaceae > Planktophila. Next base: position 1,158 of record BJFT01000075.1, on the reverse strand, counting down.
AAGCCTGCGTGCTCTCTCGCGTAATCTCTTCAACAAATGAAGCGGCGCCTTCAATAACAATTCCTTTTATCTGATCACCATCATTGATATTTCTGCGCACGGCGCACTGTGAGCACAGAACAACGCGCGCACCAGAAACAAGTGAGGCTAATTGTTCCGGCAGATTTGCTGCATGTGGAAGTTCAAACTCTGCAGCTTTTCCTGGCACTGCGAAATATGCGGCGTCACCAGTTAGCCAGAATGAAACGTTGACACCGGATGCAAGGGCGGCGGATGCAACAGAGAAAGCCTGCGATACGCGTTCTGGTGCTTCAAGGCCAGCAGTTAATTTAATGACGAGGTTTGCGGTGCGAGACATAGTCCAACTCTAAAGTACGCTAGCGGGTATGGAGATCACAGCCGCTGTGCTTTTAGCCGTTGCTGCACTGGTATTCGGTGTGGGGCTCATGGTTTATTCAGTTCGCAGAAAAGAACGCCAAGCACGCGCTCGTATTCGCAGTACATACTTAAAAGGACAGCGATAGTGGTTTTCACAATTCCAGAAGGTTTACATCCAGATCTCAATCCACTTGCGTGGTTAGTCGGCACATGGCGCGGAAAAGGTCGCGGTGAATATCCAGGTATTGAGCCATTTGAGTACGCACATGAAGTTGTTTTCAATCACGATGGTCGTCCATTCTTAACTTATTACTCACGAACTTGGATTATTGATGCCGAAGGCGAAGTTATTCGTCCCGGCGCATCTGAGACTGGTTTTTGGCGCGTTAAACCAAATAACGTTTTAGAAGTTTTAATTTCACATAACACCGGAATCACCGAAGGCTGGGTTGGACAATTTGATGGTCCAAAGATTCAACTCGTTATGGATCAAGGTTATTCATCGCCAACTGCAAAAATTGTTACAGCTGGTGTGCGTTTATACGGTTTAGTTGCAGGTGAACTCTTCTTCGCTTACGACATGGCTGCAGAAGGCAAAGAGTTGCAGGCACATATCTGGTCATCTCTTCCTCGCTCAAATGACTAATTTTTCTGTCGGAGAAATACTCGCTGAAGTAACACGAAGCGGAGTGGTTGAATCCGTTCATTCTGGTCACCTCATAATTCTTAACTCAGATGGTTCTGTTCACTTAAGCAAAGGTAATCCAGCGCAACTGACAT
>BJFT01000074.1 GCA_014190015.1 Actinomycetes bacterium | reverse complement strand
ATCACCTGTTGTTACTTCGCCAATGACTGTCGCTGTTACGTCCCACTTCTTACAGATTTCTAAGAAGCGATCTATGTGCTTTGGTTCAACGATTGCGCACATGCGCTCTTGTGACTCTGACATCAATATTTCTTCAGGGGAAAGGGATGGATCGCGAAGTGGCACTCGATCAAGTTCTACAGACATTCCACCTGTGCCACCGGAGGCCAGCTCTGATGTGGCACACGAAAGTCCAGCGCCGCCCAAATCCTGAATACCTACAACTAAATCTTCGGCAAATATTTCTAGTGAGCACTCAATTAAAACTTTTTCAACGAATGGATCGCCCACTTGAACACTTGGTCGCTTTGCCGGACCTGATGCACCAAAAGTTTCTGATGCAAGAACAGAGACGCCACCAATTCCATCGCCACCAGTTTTTGCACCGTATAGAACAACAAGGTTTCCGGCGCCAGCAGCTTTAGCTAATTTAATGTCGCTATGTTTCATTACGCCAACACAGAGTGCATTTACTAATGGATTGCCGGCATACGTTTCATCGAATGTAACTTCGCCGCCAATATTTGGAAGACCTAAACAGTTTCCGTACCCACCAACTCCTGCGATAACACCCGGCAATACACGACGAGTATCTGCAGCTTCTGCTGGACCAAAGCGAAGTGGATCCATTACTGCAATTGGTCTGGCACCCATCGTCAAAATGTCACGAACGATTCCACCAACACCAGTTGCTGCTCCTTGATACGGCTCGATGAATGATGGGTGGTTGTGTGATTCAATTTTAAAAGTAACTGCATAACCTTGTCCGACATCGACAACACCAGCGTTTTCACCAATACCAACTAGTAGTGCATCTGTTTTAACAGCTTTGTCACCAAATTGTTTTAGGTGAACTTTAGAAGATTTATATGAGCAGTGCTCTGACCACATTACTGAATACATTGCTAATTCAGAAGATGTTGGTCTGCGTCCAAGGATTTCGCGAATGCGTGCGTATTCATCCTCTTTTAATCCGAGTTCTAAAAATGGTTGTTTCGTATCCGGTGAGGTTGATGCAATTGCAACAGTATCTAGAGCCATTTATTTGCCCACCATTGATTGCAAGACAGATGTAAAGAATCCAAGACCATCAGCTGTTGGTCCAGTTAACGTATCGATTGCGTGTTCTGGGTGTGGCATTAAACCAACAACATTGCCTCGTTCATTTGTAATTCCAGCAATGAGATTGCGTGAGCCATTTGGGTTTTCGCCAACATAGCGAGCAATGATGCGACCTTGGCTCTCAAGGGCCGCAAGTGTTTGATCATCACATTGAAAAGAACCTTCGCCGTTTTTTAGAGGGATAACTATCTCTTGCCCTTTTGAATAAGAAGAAGTCCATGCACTTGTTGTGTTTTCAATTGAAATCTTTTGATCACGGCATAAGAAATGAAGTTCGTGATTACGTGTGAGTGCGCCAGGCAATAAGTGCGCTTCGCATAAAACCTGAAATCCGTTACAAATACCAAGAAGCGGCATTCCTTCATTGGCGCGTTTAATGATTGTCTGCATCACTGGGGCAAAGCGCGAGATTGCGCCGCAACGTAAATAATCTCCGTAAGAAAAACCACCAGGAAGAATTACCGCGTCCACTCCGTGAAGGTCGGCGTCACCATGCCAGAGTGAGATTGCTTGTCCGCCAGCAAAGCGCACAGCACGAGCAGCATCTCGATCATCGAGAGTGCCCGGAAATGTTACGACGCCAATTTTCACTTATTTTTCAACTCTCACGGTGAAGGTTTCAATAACTGGATTAGCAAGAAGAGTTTCCGCAGCTTTTTCTACTTGTGCGAGTTGTTCTGGGGTTGCATCACCGTCGATTTC
>BJFT01000073.1 GCA_014190015.1 Actinomycetes bacterium | reverse complement strand
GATGAAATAACCCTTCGAGTGCAGGTTGAAAATCAGATTATCAAGCAACTAAGTTGGGATGGAGTTGGCTGCTCGATATCTCAAGCTAGCTCATCTGTCATGAGTGAGTTAACACAAGGCGTTTCAATTGAAAAAGCTTTGGAATTAGAAGTATCGTTCCTTGAATTAATGCAAGGCAAAGGCCAGATTGAAGCAGATGAAGAAGAGCTAGAGGATGCCGTTGCATTTTCAGGGGTTGCACGCTACCCGGCCCGGGTAAAGTGTGCCTTGCTAAGTTGGATGGCGCTGAAAGATGCGCTCTTGAGAGCTGGAGGAAGTAAATGACCGCATCTGTTGAGGATCTAACTGAAGCAATGAAAGATGTTGTAGATCCAGAATTAGGAATAAATGTTGTGGATCTTGGATTGGTTTATGGCGTGAGTATCGATGATGCCAATATCTGCACTTTAGATATGACACTTACTTCAGCAGCTTGTCCCTTGACAGATGTGATTGAAGATCAAACTAGACGTGCATTAGATGGATTATCTGATGATGTACGTATCAACTGGGTGTGGATGCCACCTTGGGGACCTGACAAAATAACTGATTCAGGAAGAGAGCAATTACGCGCTCTGGGATTCACCGTATAGGGTTAACAAAATGTCGATGCATGCACCTTGGATGACTTTGCGTGCAATGACGCAAGATCAATCAGTCAAAAATGCATCTTTAAAACCAGGAACAATCAAAAGAATTTTCAAGTTTGCAAAACCGTATCAAAAGCAAATATCTATTTTTATCTTCACTGTAATAATTGATTCTGTACTAGTGATCGCAACGCCACTGCTTTTTGCTCGACTTATTGATAAAGGCGTGTTGCTGCAAAATGGAAAGTTAGTCACAACTCTTGCCTTTGTTATCGCTGCCTTAGCTCTACTTGAATCAGCTGTAAGTTTAATTGGGCGGTATCTAAGTTCTAGAGTTGGCGAAGGATTGATCTACGATCTTCGTTCGCAAGTATTCGATCATGTACAAAGGCAATCAATTGCTTTCTTCACTCGAACCCAAACCGGAGCACTGATTTCACGAATCAACTCTGATGTGATGGGGGCTCAACAGGCGTTTACCTCGACACTTTCAGGTGTGGTTTCAAATGGCCTAAGTGTTGTCTTGGTTCTCGGAGCGATGGTTTTTCTTTCTTGGAAAATAACCGTCATCTCATTGGTGCTGGTTCCCATGTTTTTAATTCCATCCCGTTGGATTGGAAAGAAAATTCAAGGGTTGGCTCGGGATGCCATGTCAGGCAATGCCGAAATGGGCGCCAACATGAATGAAAGATTTAACGTTTCAGGTGCACTACTAGTCATGCTTTATGGCAGTTACGACAAAGAATCAAAAACCTTTCGTAAAAAAGCTCGAAGAGTTGCTGACATCGGAATACAGATGGCGTTTCTAAATAGATTATTTTTTGTTGGCTTAATGACAGTTGCATCAATTGCCACCGCTATTACATATGGAATAGGAGGGCAATTAGTTATTTCTAAAAGCATGTCAGTAGGAACCTTGCTTGCACTGTCTGCACTTCTGGCTCGGCTGTACGGCCCATTGACTGCCTTGGCCAACGTGCGCGTAGATGTAATGACGGCGCTGGTTTCTTTTGAAAGAGTTTTTGAAGTACTGGATTTGGAGCCGATGGTGCGTGATGGCAGTAACCCAAAGGTTCTCCCAAACACCTCTCCAAGAATCGTTTTTGATAAAGTTGCATTCACTTACCCAAGAGCAGAAGAGATTTCGCTGGCATCACTTGAGAGTGCTGCTAAGAGTGAAACGATTGCATCAGGGGAAGTACTAAAGGAAATTTCCTTCACTGTAGAGCCTGGACAGATGGT
>BJFT01000072.1 GCA_014190015.1 Actinomycetes bacterium | reverse complement strand
AAGTCTCTTTATATCGCTCGTCTTCACCCCAAATACCGCGGAGCATTGATGGCCATGGTTTATCCAAAATTAAATAACCACCGTGACCAAGACCAACTTCTTTAGCATTGTCATCTACAACTTTTCCGCTAATACCTGGCAGTGGTCGCATTGCAGATCCTGGTTTTGTTGAAGTAACACCAGGTAGCGGTGAAATCATGATTGCGCCAGTTTCTGTCTGCCACCATGTATCAACAATTGGGCACCGATTTCCGCCAACTATTTCTCGGTACCACATCCACGCTTCTGGGTTAATTGGTTCACCGACAGAACCAAGTAAGCGAAGGGATTTCAAGTTGTGTGCCTTAGGAAACTCATCGCCCCACTTCATCCATGTGCGAATAAGTGTTGGAGCTGTATAGAGAATAGAAACCTTGTACTTTTCAATGATTTCAAAGATGCGACCTTTGTGCGGTGTATCTGGTGTGCCTTCATACATCACTTGTGTAGCGCCATTAATAAGCGGTCCGTAAACAACGTATGAGTGACCAGTAATCCAACCAACATCAGCCGTAGACCAATAGACATCTGTCTCTGGTTTGATGTCAAAGACCATCTTGTGTGTGTAGGCAACCTGTGTCAGGTAACCACCAGTTGTATGTGAGATTCCCTTTGGCTTGGCTGTTGTGCCAGATGTGTACAAGATAAATAGTGGGTGTTCGCTATCAAATGATTGAGCAACATGTTCTGCGCTTTGGTGTTCGACGATCTCGTGCCACCAAACATCTCTGCTGGCATCCCAATTAGTTTCTTGGCCTGTGCGCTTTACAACTAAAACGTTCTTTACATTTGTTTTGCCTTTAAGTGCATCATCTACTGCTGGCTTTAGCGCAAAAGCTGCGCCTTTGCGATAGCCACCATCTGCTGTAATCACAAGCTTTGCATCAGCATCTTGTATACGAGACAAAAGGGCATCTGCAGAAAAACCACCGAAGACAACAGAGTGAGGCGCACCAATACGTGCACATGCGAGCATTGCAATTGCTGCTTCAGGAATCATCGGCATATAAATAGCGACGCGGTCGCCATCTTTAATTCCAAGTTCGGTTAAAGCATTAGCTGTTTTCTTCACTTCAGTAAGTAACTGTGAGTAAGTAATTGTGCGAGTGTCACCAGGTTCGCCTTCAAAGAAGAATGCAACGCGATCTCCGCGACCTTCGTTTACGTGGCGGTCTAGTGCGTTAACGCTTGCGTTTATTTTTCCGCCGACAAACCACTTCGCAAATGGTGGTTGCCAATCTAAAATTGATGTCCACGGTGCATCCCATTGCAATGCATGTGCTTGTTTTTCCCAGAAAGCCAAACGATCTTTTTCTGCTTCGTCATACATAGAAGCTTGTGCGTTAGCTTGTGCGGCAAACTCTGCACTAGGTGGGAAGAGGCGATCTTCGTGACCTAGGTTGGCGAGGGATTCTTGATTCTCAGACATATAGTGAAGATTAGTCCGAGCGCCGATTTTTCAGAAGAGGCTAAAGATGGTTGGATTAGCCGTAAGCCTCGAGACGGCCCAATGAAGCGCTCGTTCTGAGTATTACGCCGACGCTAAATTCATTGGAGTTAAAAATGCCAATTGCAACCCCGGAGATTTATTCCGAAATGTTGGATCGCGCTAAAAAGGGCGCCTTTGCATATCCAGCAATTAACGTTTCATCATCACAGACTCTGATCGCAGCTCTTCGTGGATTCGCCGAAGCAGAATCAGATGGAATCATTCAATTCTCTTGGGGCGGCGCTGAATACGCATCTGGTTCGACAGTTAAGAACATGGTCGATGGCGCAGTTGCGCTCGCCGAATTTGCGCACGTTGTTGCAAAGAATTACAAAGTAAATATTGCT
>BJFT01000071.1 GCA_014190015.1 Actinomycetes bacterium | reverse complement strand
CTTCTAAGCCAACCAACTCAAGAACTTCTGGAATTTCACGGTTAATTTCTTTTTGTGAGTATCCGAGTACGTGCAGTGTAAAAGCTACATTTTCCGTAATAGTTTTATTTGGAAGCAAACGGAAATCCTGAAAAACAGTTCCGACTTGTCTGCGAAGTTCTGGAACCTTGTGCGCAGCGAGTGTTCCCAAATCTTTTCCAGCCACATGAATAGTTCCTGAGGTTGGACGCTCTTCGCGCAGAATCAAACGAAGGAATGTGGACTTACCTGAACCAGATAAACCAACAAGGAATACGAATTCACCTTTAACAATTTCGAGGGAGACGCTATCGAGAGCAGGACGTTCTTGCCCCGGATAAACCTTCGTTACATTTTCAAAACGAATCACGTGCGCGCTCCTATTAATTCGGTGTAAGCGCCACCAACTTCTTTCTCACCCTCAAAAAAGAATTTCGCTGCGCTTTCCTTACTGTCCATAGTTTATGGAATGAGTGCACTTTTCTCGGGAATTAGGTACTAGTAGAGCCTGTGATTTTTCTCTGAGTGTGGCAAATCACGCGTAATTTATGAACTGCGACGCCAACGAATTCCGGCTTCGATGAAGTCATCTATTTCTCCGTCAAGAACTGCACCTGTATTTCCAGTTTCATGATCAGTGCGCAAATCTTTAACCATTTGATACGGAGCTAATACATATGAACGCATTTGATTTCCCCAAGAACCGGAGTTATCACCTTTGAGAGCATTGATTTTTGCTTGCTCTTCTTGGCGACGACGTTCTAATAATTTAGATTGCAATACAGCCATTGCTGTTGCACGGTTTTGAATCTGTGAACGCTCATTCTGACAAGAAACCACAATGCCAGTTGCAAGGTGAGTAATGCGAACCGCAGAATCCGTTGTATTAACTCCTTGTCCACCAGGACCAGATGAGCGATAAACATCTACACGAATTTCTTTTTCATCAATTTCAATGTGATCACTCTGATCCACAACAGGGACAACTTCGACGCCAGCAAAAGATGTGTGGCGACGACTCTGGCTATCAAATGGAGAAATACGAACTAGTCGGTGAGTTCCTTGTTCAACAGATAATGTGCCGTAGGCGTATGGCGCGCTCACTTTAAAAGTTGTCGATTTAATTCCCGCTTCTTCGGCATAAGAAGTTTCGAGAATGTCCACTTTTAACTCATGACGTTCGCAGTAACGCAGATACATGCGCATCAACATCTGCGCCCAATCTGCTGCTTCAACTCCACCGGCTTCAGAACGAATAGTGATCAGCGCATCGCGGTCATCGTATTCACCATTGAGAAGTGTCTGAACTTCCAATTCGCTCACGGCTTTTTTAGTTGCATCTAATTCTGCTTCAGCATCTGCCATTGCAGCTGCTGTGTCACTCTCACTCTGTGCCAACTCAATAAGAATAGGTAAGTCACTAACGCGTTGACGCAAACTCTCTAACTTAGAAATTATTGATTGAGTCCTAGACAAACGACTCGTAATCTTCTGCGCACTCTCTGGATCGTCCCACAAATTCGGAACACCAGCTTGCTCTTCTAATTCAGCAGCTAACTTACGTAATTTAGGTAAATCTAAAACCTTTTCAATAGAAACAAGGGTCGCGTCAATAGCACCAATCTCTATCCCGTATTCACGCGCAGCCATGGGTAAAGGATAGCGAGATTAAAAACAAGAAATTTCCTTGGTTGCTAAGGTTTGCACATGTCAATATTTAATTCCGAGTTCAGACGAAAAATCGTAGTGGCCCTCCTTCGCATCGAGGGAGTTTTCATACTTGCGCTTGGGTTGTACTTAATTGTCAAAGGATTGATAACAGATGGCTCAATTGAGTGGTTTGTGATCTCTGGAATCTTGTTCATGACACTCTTTGGTGGCATTGGATTATTGGCATCAGCTAATGGATATAAGACCAAGAAAATGTATGGTCGTGCACCTGCAGTTCTCGCAAACCTGATTGCAATTGGTG
>BJFT01000070.1 GCA_014190015.1 Actinomycetes bacterium | reverse complement strand
CTGTGTAAGAAATGCTGCTTTAACGGTTACGCCAGTAACAAATTTGCCAGCAGATGGTTGTATTTCACCTGTCAGCATTCGCATCAGAGTTGTTTTACCGGCGCCGTTGATTCCAACGATTCCGATACGATCACCGGGTCCGATGTTCCAATACAAATCATCGAGTAATAATTTGTCGCCAGCGCGCAGTTGTACGTGGTGGGATTCATAAACCGTGTTACCTAAACGATTGCGTGCAAACTTAAGTAATTCACCTTGATCACGTGGCGCAGGTTCGGCCGAGATTAATTCATTTGCAGCATCGACTCGAAACTTTGGTTTAGTTGTTCGAGCGGGCGCACCGCGACGCAGCCACGCTAACTCTTTTCTAATTAAGTTATTGCGGCGCGCATCCATCGCACTTGCTTGGCGAGCGCGCTCGGCTTTTGCAAGAACGAAGGCTGAATATCCACCGTCGTACTCTTCAACTTTGCCGCCAACAACTTCCCATGTGCGCTCTGTGACAGCATCTAGAAACCAACGATCGTGGGTGATTACTGCCAGCGCTAAGGATCTGCGAGCAAGTAAGTGATTTGCAAGCCATGCAACGCCTTCGACATCAAGGTGGTTCGTTGGTTCATCCAACAGAATTAGATCAAGATCATCGATTAATAACTTCGCGAGTCCCACACGGCGACGTTCGCCACCTGAGAGAGTGCCAAATGTTCGCTCAAATAAGTGATCATCAAAGCCACCGAAGAGTCCGGTAAATACTTCGCGGATTCCTGCATCACTCGCCCATTCGTGCGTTGGTTTGTTTCCGAGTACAACATCTCGAACAGTTGCACCCGCTGGTGCGTTATCTACTTGTGAGAGCAAACCAATACGAGTGTCATTTGATTTTGTGACTCGTCCAGCATCTGGAGTTTCTATGCCGGACATTATTTTCATCAGCGTGCTTTTTCCGCTGCCATTTCTGCCGACAATTCCGATGCGGTCGCCTTCGGATATACCGAGTGATACGCGTTCTAGGAGCGCGCGAATATCGAAAGCCTTTGAGACTTCCTCTAAATTAAGAAGATTGCGCGCCATGGGCACAGAGCGTACCTTTGAACAATGAACGTTACTGACCGTCAATACGCCCTGGATCTGGATAAGAATGATCCCCTGGCTCACTTCAAATCAAAGTTTGTGATTACAGACCCTGCAATGTGTTATTTAGATGGCAATTCACTTGGCCGTTTGCCACATGCAACTGTGGTGGCAGTAAATGATTTCTTAACAAAAGAGTGGGGTCCAGAAGTTGTAACTGGCTGGAGCCACTGGGTTGATGAAGCACAACCAGTTGGAGATTTAATCGGTGAGGCAACCCTCGGCGCTGCAAAGGGACAAGTACTTGCATGCGATACAACATCGGTTAATTTCTACCAGCTCTGCTTGGCTGCAATCAAAGCGCGCCCAGGTCGTAAAACAATTATTACTGACACTGCTAATTTTCCAACTGATAGATATATCTTGGATGGAATTGCAAAAGAATTCGGATTAAATCTAGTTCTCATCGATAATGAATCTGCCGGACCAATTAAGCACGAGAGAATTACGGCTGAAATTCTTGCGCCATATCTCAATGATGATGTTGCGCTAGTAACTCTTGAAGTTATTCAGTATCGCTCGGGTGCTCGTACCGATATCAAATCAATTACTGATTTGGTTCGATCACATGGCGGATTAGTTGTGTGGGATGCAAGCCACGCAGTCGGAGCAATCGAGATGAACTTTGATGCCAACGGTGTTGATCTAGCCGTTGGTTGTACATATAAGTATGGAAACTCTGGTCCCGGTGCACCTGCCTGGTTATATGTCAGCCACAGAATGCAAAAAGAGTTACAGGTTCCAATTCAAGGGTGGTTCTCGCAAGCCGACCAATTTGGAATGGGTCCTGTCTTTGAAAAAGCAGATGGCATTCGTGGTTTTCAGATCGCTAGTCCATCTCTTATTGGTCTGCGTTGCATTAAAACTTCATTTGAAATTATTAAAGAAGCTGGCATCGACGCAATTGCTCACAAAGCAGCCGTTGGCACTCAGATGATGATTGATTTATACGACGC
>BJFT01000069.1 GCA_014190015.1 Actinomycetes bacterium | reverse complement strand
TGGTTATGCATAGATGGTTTCCGAACTTGCAGGCGATCAATGGAATGAAGGTGATGTTTCTTGCAGCGTTGTACGTCGAGTTGCGCTGCCAGATTCTTTCTATGCCTGCGATGGATTGCTCGAAACAATGTTGACCGTGCTTGATGAATTCGGTGCATTCCCTGCGGTAATTGCTGCAGAGCTTGAGAAGTATCTGCCATTTTTAGCAACGACAAAGATTTTGATGGCTGCTGTTAAAGCAGGCGTTGGTCGCGAAGTTGCTCACGAAGTAATAAAGGAACACGCAACTAAGGCGGCTCTAGAAATGCGCGAAGGCAAAACAAATAACCTGCTCGCAGCAATCGGTGCCGATTCACGAATTCCATTAGATGCCGCTGCCCTTGCTGCGTTAATTAAAGATCCAATTGAATTTACTGGCGATGCTCGCCAACAAATTGCACGAGTTGTTAATCGCATTGACGCGATTACTTCCGCGCACTCTGCCGCAGCGCAGTACAAGCCCGGCTCTATTCGGTGAGCGGCTTTGGCCTAGCTGGCCCACCGCCAGCGCCCGCGATAAATGGGTGGAAACATCTGCGCACCGGAAAAGTTCGCGACCTATATACAAATGAAGATAACGAAATACTCTTAGTCGCATCAGATCGTATTTCAGCATTTGATTGGGTCCTGCCAACACCAATTCCAAATAAAGGCGCAGTGCTTACACAACTCTCGCTCTTCTGGTTTGAATTACTTGCTGACATAGTTCCTAATCACGTCATTAGTGATGATGTTCCAGCCTCCGTTACAGACCGCGCAGTAATCGTTGCGCCACTTGAAATGTTTGAAGTCGAATGCGTTGCACGTGGTTATCTAACTGGCAGCGGATGGAGTGAATATCAAAGTAGTTCATCTGTCTGCGGAAATACTCTGCCATCAGGTTTATTAGATGGGTCAGAGTTACCGCAATCAATCTTTACTCCAGCTACAAAAGCTGAAATTGGCGATCACGATGAAAACATAGATTTTGCACAGTGCGAAAAAATTGTTGGCGCAGAAACAGCTGCAGAGCTTCGTGGGCTAACACTCAAGTTATATGAAACGGCTGCCGAGTTTGCGCAATCTCGTGGGATTATTTTGGCTGATACTAAATTCGAATTTGGAACGGATGAAAGTGGTGAAATCACACTCGGTGATGAAGCACTCACACCTGACTCTTCGCGCTTCTGGGAAGCGAGCACATGGAAACCAGGTGGTGCTCAGCCTTCATTTGATAAGCAATTTGTCCGTGATTATTTGATTTCAAGTGGCTGGGATAAAAAGTCACCACCACCAGAATTACCTAATGAAATCGTGGAAAAAACAGCAGCACGTTATGAAGAAGCATATTTCCGTATTACCGGCAGCCGGTTTAACGGATAAATTTAACTCCTACCTAGTTATCTAAAGAAAGGCGCACTAATGGCAAAGATCGTGGTCGACGTGATGTTAAAGCCAGAAATCCTTGACCCACAAGGAACAGCTGTTGGTGCTGCGCTACCACGCCTTGGATTTAGCTTTGCAAAGAGTGTTCGCCAAGGAAAAAGATTTGAAATAGAAATCGATGGCGAAGCAACACCGGAACAACTTGCACAAGTAGAAAAAGCTGCGGAAACTCTTCTTGCTAATCCAGTTATCGAAACTTTCACAGTTCGAGTGGAGAAGTAATTGAAAATTGGCGTCGTAACATTTCCGGGCACTCTCGATGATCGAGATGCTGCTCGTGCTGTGCGCTTTGCTGGCGGACAAGCAATCTCACTCTGGCATGGTGATGCCGATCTTCATGGAGTGGACGCAGTAATTCTTCCTGGTGGGTTTTCTTACGGAGATTATTTACGTTGCGGCGCAATCTCTCGCTTCGCACCAGTTATGCAGACCATTATCAAACGCGCTAATGAAGGTATGCCATTACTCGGAATCTGTAACGGGTTTCAAGTCTTATGTGAAGCGCATTTATTGCCAGGTGCACTCACACGTAATCACGAACTTCATTTCTTATGCCGCGATCAAAAGATTTCAATTCAAAACACAACAAGTGCGTGGACTTCTTCTTATTCACAAGGTCAAGAA
>BJFT01000068.1 GCA_014190015.1 Actinomycetes bacterium | reverse complement strand
GCCGTTCCAAGTTGGCTGGTTGTGCGGCAGGAACCGAAACAACTCCGGATGCTTCTGCTGCATATGTGTGCCCCCACACAGTTGATGGGGCGACAAGTGGCGCAGCTTCGGCTGCTGGAACGTAGAGTAAAGATGCGACGAGTGCGAATAACAACCCCGTTACGGTACGAATGCTGGCTCTCGTTTGCATATGTGCAAAAGGTATCAGGATGAGATGATTTCCCCATGAACGAGAGCAGTGCAACCAACTACGACGAACTTTATTCTCGGATAAAGGCAGAACGTCCAATTTCTCTGGACTTTTCACAAGAACCAAAGAAGCCAGAACCAACTTTGGATGAAGCGCGCGATGATTTAGCAAAATCAGTTAGCGAAATTGCACATGCACTCTTTGCAAAGAGATTTGGACCACTTGTTGGTTCCGTCACACAAACAACGGTAAATGCGGTCTTAAAAGACTTGGAAAAAAGCGCTTATCGTTTAAAGGGTGACGTCACACTTGTAACTGAAGAATTTCTTGATCGAGCACTTAATAAGAAGCGGAAAAAATAGTTGTCTCAAACAGTTATCACTGTATTTTCGCGGCATGGATGCCATCTCTGTGATGTCGCAGTAGAAACACTCGAATCCATGAAAGTCGAATTGGATTATTCCATTGATATTAAATACATAGATGGCGATGCTGAACTTGAAAATCTATATGGCGAACAAGTTCCGGTGACGCAGATTGATGGTGAGCACCATGATTTCTGGCGCGTTGATCCAGAACGTTTTAGAGCTTGCCTTGAAAGACATCGTCAGCGTCAATAATTTTGTACGCGTAACCTTGTTCAGCTAAGAAGCGTTGACGATTTTGTGCAAAGTCTTGATCGATAGTGTCGCGCGAAACAACAGAGTAAAAAGTTGCACTACGACCATCTGATTTAGGACGCAAGATACGACCGAGGCGTTGTGCTTCTTCTTGCCTCGAGCCAAATGCACCAGAGACTTGAATAGCAATCGTTGCATCAGGTAAATCAATAGAGAAGTTAGCAACTTTTGAAACAACCAAGCAGGTAACTTCACCAGTTCGAAATTTGTTAAAGAGAATTTCGCGTTCTTTAACTGGTGTTTCACCCTTAATGAGCGGAACACCAAGAACTTCTGAGAGCTCATCTAGTTGATCGATGTATTGACCAATAACCAAAATTTGTTCGCCAGCATGATGTGCAACCAGTGATTCAACAACATTTCGCTTTGTGCGAGTTGTTGCACAGAAGCGATAGCGCTCTTCTGGTTCCGCTGTTGCATAAGAAAGTCGCTCTGTTTCACTTAAGTTTACGCGAACTTCAACGCATTGTGCGGGTGCGATATATCCCTGAGATTCAATCTCTTTCCAAGGCACATCAAAGCGCTTTGGGCCGATGAGTGAGAAAACTTCACCTTCCATTCCATCTTCGCGAACCAGCGTTGCAGTAAGTCCTAAACGACGACGAGATTGGATGTCAGCTGTAAAGCGAAAGATTGGCGCAGGCAGTAAGTGCACTTCGTCATAAATAATTAATCCCCAGTCATGAGTATCAAAGAGATCAAGGTGTGCATACACGCCATCTTTTTTCTTCGTCATAACTTGATACGTAGCAATTGTTACGGGGCGAATCTCTTTCTTAGCTCCTGAGTATTCGCCAATTTCATCTTCATTTAGCGTTGTGCGCTTTAACAACTCTTCACGCCATTGACGCGCTGCAACTGTATTTGTTACAAGAATGAGCGTTGTGGCTTTTGCGTGTGCCATTGCCGCTGCACCAACAATTGTTTTTCCAGCACCGCACGGCAATACAACTACGCCAGAACCGCCGTGCCAAAATCCTTCTGCTGCTAACTCTTGATATGGACGAATCTTCCAATCCGTCTGCTTCAGCGCAATTTCATGGGCTTGTCCATCAACGTAACCAGCGAAATCCTCTGCTGGCCAACCCAGGCGCAATAAAGATTGTTTGATCTGTCCACGCTGACTTGGATGTACGGCAATAGTTTCATTATCAATTCGAACACCTAGCAGCGGTGCAATCTTCTTTGCGCGGATAACTTCTTCGAGAACTGCTGTGTC
>BJFT01000067.1 GCA_014190015.1 Actinomycetes bacterium | reverse complement strand
CCTCTTGAAGGTCTCACGATGCCTCTTAATTTAGAAATAACTCGTGGGATTCTTCCTCGCGGCGGAACAATTCTTGGATCATCACGTACCAACCCATTTAAAATTGAAAATGGCGTTGAAAAAATTAAAGAGAATTTAGCAAAGATGGGCGTCGATGCACTCATTGCAATCGGTGGCGAAGACACACTTGGTGTTGCAACAAAGTTAGATGCACTTGGCGTAAAAGTTATTGGCGTTCCAAAGACAATTGATAATGATTTAAACAATACTGATTACACATTTGGTTTTGATACATCAGTAAACATTGCTGTCGAAGCAATTGATCGCCTACACACAACAGCAGAGTCTCATCACCGCACTCTTATTGTTGAAGTTATGGGTCGCCATGCTGGTTGGATTGCACTGCACTCAGGTCTTGCCGGTGGAGCAACATGTATCTTGATTCCCGAGATTCCATTTTCTGTAGACAAAGTCTGCGAATGGGTTGAATCTCGTTACAAGTCACACTTCGCACCAATTATTGTTATTGCCGAAGGTGCTATTCCACAAGAAGGCGACATGATCACAAAGGATCAGACACTCGATGCTTTTGGTCACGTAAAGCTCTCAGGAATTGGCGATTGGCTCGCACAACAAATCGAAGCAAAGACAGGCAAAGAAGCGCGCACATCAGTGCTTGGTCATATTCAACGTGGCGGAACTCCAACCGCCTTTGACCGCGTTCTTGCTACTCGTTTTGGATTGCATGCAATCACTGCAGCTCACGAAGGTGATTGGGGCAAGATGGTGGCTCTTCACGGCACAACTATTGCTCGAGTGCCTCTCGCAACTGCGACGGAAAAACTAAAAACTGTTGATCCTGCGCTTTACAAGGAAGCTGAGATCTTCTTCGGATAATTCGCCTACGCGGATACCCCAAGGTTCTCTACCCTTATCCCTATGACTTCAATCGACTCGCTCTTCACACCTGGACTAGTTGCGGCGCAACAACCGCAATGGCCAGGTGGAAATGATGGTGCTGCAATTAAATCTGCAGTGCAAGAGTTGAAATCTTTTCCACCACTAGTTTTCGCTGGTGAATGCGATGATCTCAAAGCACGAATAGCACTTGCGGCTGATGGAAAAGCATTCTGGTTACAGGGTGGAGATTGCGCAGAAACTTTCGCCGCAGCTACTGCTGATTCGATTCGAAACCGAATCAAGACCATTTTGCAGATGGCAGCAGTTCTTCAGTACTACTCATCACTTCCAGTTGTAAAAGTTGGACGAATGGCTGGGCAGTTCGCAAAACCACGTTCAAATGATCTTGAAACTCGTGGGGATGTAACACTTCCTGCATACCGTGGAGATGCTGTTAATGATCTCGAATTTACAGAGAGTGCTCGTACTCCAGATCCGCAGCGCTTGGTGCGGGTGTACAACACATCTGCATCAACTCTTAATCTTGTTCGAGCATTTACTCAAGGTGGTTTTGCAGATCTTCGCCGCGTACACGAATGGAACAAGGGATTTATTCGTGATTCATCAGTTGGCGATCGCTACGAAGAAATGGCAAAAGAAATTGGCCGCGCTTTAGATTTCATGAAATCAGCAGGCGTAGATCCTGAAGCATTTAAATCTGTTGATTTCTTCTCTAGTCATGAAGCGCTAATTCTGGAATACGAAAAAGCGTTAACTCGTATCGACTCACGCACAGGCAATCCTTACGATGTTTCAGCGCACTTTGTTTGGATCGGTGAACGTACACGTCAACTCGACGGTGCCCATATAGATTTCGCATCCAAGATTAAGAATCCAATTGGCGTTAAACTCGGACCTAAATCAACTGTCCAGGATGCACTTACACTTATTGATCGTTTAGATCCAGATCGCGAACCAGGTCGACTCACATTTATCACTCGCATGGGCGCATCAAAGATTCGCGAAGCGTTGCCAGCACTTGTAGATGGTGTTACAAAATCCGGTGCTAAAGTTTTATGGGTATGTGATCCAATGCATGGAAATACTTACGAAGCACCATCTGGTTACAAGACTCGCAAATTTGATGATGTTATGGATGAAGTAAAGGGATTCTTTGAAGTTCATAAATCACTCGGCACGCATCCTGGCGGAATACA
>BJFT01000066.1 GCA_014190015.1 Actinomycetes bacterium | reverse complement strand
AATAAATTTGTGCACGCAACTACGGAAGAAGAATTAGTAAATGCCGTCAAGGATTCCGATGCAGCGGGCGAAGAAGTCTTGATTATGGGCGGCGGATCTAATGTCTTGGTGGCTGACTCGGGCTTTGCGGGAACGGTGATTCACGTGGAGACAAAGGGAAATTCGTATCACGTGGATGCATGCAGTGGGGGAATGATCACGGTTGCTGCGGGCGAAGATTGGGATGAATTTGTTGCGTGGATTTTGGATAAGGGATTTGCTGGACTTGAAACGATGTCAGGAATTCCCGGAACTGTGGGCGGTGCGCCGATTCAAAATATCGGTGCATATGGCCATGAAGTCTCAGAAGTGATTGCGCGAGTGCGAACATGGGATCGCAAGGCAGAGGCATATAAGACTTTCTCTAATTCCGAATGCGAGTTTACATATCGTTCATCGGTATTTAAGGAGAACCCAGGGCGTTATGTGATTATTGATGTGACCTTCCAATTGCGAAATGGCGAAATGAGCCTGCCGATTACATACAAAGAATTAGCAAGTTATCTGGGCGTGGAGCTTGAAGCGCGAGCTTTAGTAAGCGATGTTCGAAAAGCAGTCTTAGCGCTTCGTGCAGCTAAGGGAATGTTGTTGGATTCCAAAGATCACGATACGTGGTCGGCTGGATCATTCTTTGTTAATCCAATATTGAGTGCGGAAGCTGCAGCAAGATTACCCGCCGAGGCACCGCGATGGATACAAGACGATGGTCGAGTTAAAACGTCGGCAGCCTGGCTAATGGAGCACTCGGGAGTGAAGAAAGGCCAGATTCATAATGGCGCTGGTGTATCAAGTAAACACGTGCTTGCGCTGGTCAACACCGGAAGTGCAACTGCTGCAGATATTGTCGATATAGCGCGGTTAGCTCGTATGGCAGTTAGAGAAAAATTTGGAATTGTTTTAGAACCAGAAGTTCAATTTGTTGGGTTGAGTCTGGAGTAGATGTGAAGCGAAGCAGAGTTGCTTGCATCGTTTTGGTTTTAGCGATAAGTCTTCTCTCTCCCGCATTTTCTGCGACACCACCTAAAGCAGGAAAAACGTGCACATCCCTGAATAAGAAGCAGACATACAAGGATTACCAATACACCTGCGTAAAGAAATCGGGAAAGCTAGTTTGGAGTAAGGGAGCGATGGTAAAGAAAGAAACTCCTTCTGCAGCTGTTCCAACTTCTACGCCCTCTCCAACACCGATTCCTTCCGTTGACCCAACTCCAACTTCTAGTGCCTCACCAGCTCCCTCACCAACTCCTTCGCCTAGTGATTCATCGGGATTAAATAATAGAGATCTTGTTTTTGAAACACCCTGTTCGGCAGATCCATTAGTTCCGCAAGAATGGCGAGCAATGGAGGCTTACATGCAGTCTATCGGCGCGTGTAGCGCAGCTCTTCGTATTGTTGAGAAATCAATGCCAGACTTAATGCCCTTAACAAAGATTAGTTCGAAGAGTGATTTGTTAGATGTTGGAGTGTGCAAGTTAGTCAACAAAAAAGGTGACTTTACTTTTTTGGGTTTTCCAGATCCCACAAATAGAAACGCTGTCGATAAGTTCAGAGAACGCCGACATCCATCATCAAATACGACATTTCAAGTTGTACCAATTAGTGGAGTTGACGCGCCTGCAGGGTCAACAACTCCAATGCAAGATTACAAAAAGTATTTTGACTATATGAAGAACTGGATTGAATACAACTCAGATTTTGGCGCAAACGTAACATTCAGAGTTCCTGATAAATATTTCTATGTGCCTGTTAAAATTGGTGAATACCAACTCCTTCATAAACCAAGCGATCGAGTCTTTGCGCAGACCAAGCGACGTGAATTAATGAATGAAGTCATCAAGGTAGTAGACAAAGATATTGATTTTCGTGGCGCGGACATGTCAATTCTCTTGGTTCCAGCCGGGACTTCGATTCAAGTTATACAACAAACTGTTCTGGGTTGGGTAATGACAGATGAAGGACCTTTAGATCGAATAACTGCAGTTGCGCCTGACACAACAACCTTGGGGGAAAAGCGCCCTTACGCTAACTTGAATCATCCCATTTGGTGGATTCACGAGTTTTATCACGTTGCACTTGGCTTAGATGATCACTATGGTGATCAACGTTGGGTCTATGGATCACACGGCACCGGTATGTGGACGATGATGAGTACTGGTCAAACCGAACTATCGACGTGGGAAAAATGGTTGGCTGGACTTTTAAAGGACTCACAAGTTCGTTGTGCAA
>BJFT01000065.1 GCA_014190015.1 Actinomycetes bacterium | reverse complement strand
GCGATGTAATCCGTCATAAAGAGTGGCTCTGCGCCACATACAACTAAATCATCAACAACCATTGCAACAAGATCTTCACCGATGGTGTCATAGATTCCCATAGCGCGAGCAATCTCAGTCTTTGTACCAACGCCATCTGTTGAAGTTGCAAGTAGTGGTTTGTTGAATTTCTTGAGCGCACTTGCATCAAAGAGTCCAGCAAATCCCCCGATGCCACCTTGTACTTCTGGACGTGAGGCCTTTGCAATTGATGCTTTCATTAATTCAACTGCGCGATCACCTGCATCAATATCTACTCCAGCGTTTTTATATGTAGACATCAGTGGTGACCATGAACTTCTGTGATTTCAAGACGTGACTTACCTTCTGATAAATCTGCAGGAATAGCGATTGGATATTTGCCCGTAAAACAAGCGCTACAGAGTTTATTTTCAGCTATCTCGGTGGCTTCAATCAATCCTTCGAGTGAAACATAACCGAGTGAATCAGCGCCAATTGATCTACGAATTTCTTCTACATCTAATCCACTAGCGATTAGTTCTGCGCGCGTTGCAAAATCAATTCCGTAAAAACATGGCCACTTAACTGGTGGACTAGAAATACGGACGTGAATCTCGCGAGCACCAGCTTCTCGCAGCATTCGCACAATTGCTCTCTGTGTATTTCCGCGAACGATTGAGTCATCGACGACAACAATGCGTTTGCCTTCGATGATTTCGCGCAGCGGATTTAACTTAAGGCGAATACCGAGTTGTCTGATGGTTTGGCTGGGTTGAATAAATGTACGACCTACGTAAGAGTTTTTTACCAAACCAGATCCATATGTAATTCCTGATGCTGCTGCATAACCAATAGCTGAAGGTGTACCAGATTCAGGAACAGGAATGACTAAGTCAGCTTCTACTGGATGTTCCGCTGCTAATCGCTTTCCGATGGCAACACGAGTTGCATGAATACCGCGACCAGCAATTGTTGTATCAGGGCGAGCAAGATAAACGTATTCAAAGATGCACCCCTTTGGTTCGGGAGTCGCCCACATCTGTGATCGCAAACCATCTGAATCAATTGCCAGGAATTCGCCAGGCTCTACTTCGCGAACAAATGCTGCACCAACTATGTCGAGTGCTGCAGTCTCTGATGCAACAACCCAACCGCTTTCTAATTTTCCAATAACAAGTGGGCGCACACCGTGACGATCGCGCGCGGCATAGAGTGTGTGTTCATCCATAAAGACGAGTGAGAATGCGCCTTCTAGTTTTGGTAATACTGCCAGGGCACTTGCTTCAACGTTTTTTTCATCTTGTAAACCAATAAGTGCGGTCATGATTTCTGTATCTGTTGTTGCACCACGTTCGTCTTTGCCATGATCTTTATCTAACTTCTGTGCAAGCTCTGCTAGATCACCAGTATTTGTAAGGTTTCCGTTGTGGGCTAAAGCCAGTGTTCCGTACTTAGTTGGGCGAAGAGTTGGTTGGGCATTTACCCATGTACTCGAACCAGTTGTGGAATAACGGCAGTGACCAATTGCTAAATCGCCTTTAAGAGTTACTAAATCACTCTCTGTAAATACTTGAGAAACTAATCCCATATCTTTATAAACAGTGATTCGTTCGCCATCACTTGTTGCGATTCCCGCAGATTCTTGTCCGCGATGTTGAAGTGCATAAAGTCCGTAGAAAGAGAGTTTTGCTACTTCTTCTCCGGGCGCCCAAACACCAAAAACTCCGCACGCATCTTGTGGTCCACGATCTGCATCAAAGAGATTGTGATTGAGTAATCCATCGGGACGGCGGGCCATGGTTGATCCTAATTCTTATCCGTAAGAGGTAAGTACTCGGACAAATCGGCGCGCGCACCTGATGCGTTAATTTTTCCATCAGCAATTTCAGCAGCCCAAGTTGTCACACCTTTTGCCAGTGAGAGCCAGGTGTCTGCTTTCATCTCAATGACATTCGGTGGTGTGCCACGTGTATGCGTTGGACCTTCGCCGCATTGAATCGCAGCATACGGTGGAATACGCACTTCAATTGCACGCCCAGGAGCTTTTGATTCGAGCAGCGCAAGAGTTGCTTTTACTTCGCTCATAATCTGTGGGTCTCTGCTCATCCGAACAACCTTGGGAAAGTTTCAGTATGTGCTTTGCGCAATTCACTCAGTGAAATCACTGCATCATTAATTGTTAGTGAATCTCCACCCGTTGTGCCGATGTGCGTACAAGAAATCTTTGCCTTTGTTGCTTGTCCGATTAACGCATCTTTCTTAGCTGGATCAATTGCAACAACAACT
>BJFT01000064.1 GCA_014190015.1 Actinomycetes bacterium | reverse complement strand
TAATTTGATTTGGTTGATCACTGCGACCTGTTGCCACAACTGTTGCGTGCTTGCGAGCAAGGGCTGGATCAATTTCAGGATCCGGATTAGCTAGAGCAAAGACAATCGAACCCTTAGCCATTGCTGCAATATCTGATTCGACCAAGATATTTGATGCGCTGACTCCGATGAATACATCTGCACCAACTAAAGCTTCTGACATTGTTCCTTTGAATTTATCTTTATTGCTATGTTCGATAAACCAACGTTGCATTGGATCATCGCTGCTCATATCTGGATGAATAACACCATCGACGTTAAAGCCAATGATGTTCTTGGCACCATCTAGTACCAGCAGACGTGCAACTGCGTTTCCTGCAGCTCCAACGCCGCTCAAAACAATCTTTACATCAGACAAATTCTTCTTAACCAACTTCAGCGAATTACGAAGCGCTGCAAGTACAACAATTGCGGTTCCGTGTTGGTCGTCGTGGAAAACAGGAATATCTAATAATTCGCGCAGACGAGCTTCGATTTCAAAGCAACGCGGTGCCGAAATATCTTCTAGATTTATTCCTCCATAAACAGGTGCAATCAGTTGCACTGTGCGCACGATTTCATCGACATCTTGTGTATCAAGACAGACAGGCCACGCATCTACATCTGCAAAGCGCTTAAAGAGCGCTGCCTTTCCTTCCATCACGGGCAACGCTGCTGCAGGGCCAATGTTTCCAAGGCCCAACACCGCAGAGCCATCAGTGACTACGGCGACTGTATTTCGCTTAATTGTGAGGCGCCTGGCATCTGCTGGATCATCAGCAATTGCTTGGCAGATACGCGCAACACCTGGAGTGTATGCGCGGGATAAATCATCACGAGTTTTTAGTGGCACTTTAGATTGAACTTCGAGCTTGCCACCTAAGTGCAATAAGAATGTGCGATCTGAAACTTTACGAACAATTAAACCTTTATGCGCACGAATAGCTGTGGTGATTTGATCTGCGTGATCAGCATCGACGGTGTCACACGTTACGTCGATAACAACTTTTTCTAATAAAGATTCAACAACGTCCAAAGCAGTGATTGTCGCGCCAGCATCTGTGATTGCTGCAGTAATCAGTGCAACGGGTTGAAGTGCAGGAGAGCCTTCAACACGAATTGTTATGCCATAGCCAGGACTGGTTGATGCCATTTATACAACACCGTACAAGCGATCGCCAGCATCTCCTAGACCAGGAACGATGTAACCATGCTCATTTAATTTTTCATCGAGTGCACCAGTAACAACAGTGATTGGAATCTTTGTATTGGCAAAAGCGCGCTCCATTGTTGCGATTCCTTCAGGGGCAGCAAGGATGCAGATCGCAGTGATCTCTGTTGCGCCGCGCTCGATTAAATAATTGAGTGCTGCGACCAAAGTTCCACCAGTTGCGAGCATTGGATCAAGTACAAAGCAGTGACGACCAGAGAGATCATCCGGAAGTCGATTGGCGTATGTACTTGCTTGCAAAGTTTTTTCATCGCGCACCATTCCGAGAAAACCAACTTCGGCATTTGGCACTAGGCGTGACATTCCTTCGAGCATTCCAAGTCCTGCGCGCAAAATTGGCACAACGATTGGGCGAGGAGTCGCCATCTTCAAGCCTTCTGTCTCTGTGACAGGAGTTTTAATCTTTACTTTTACTGTCTGCACATCTCGCGTAGCTTCGTATGCCAGAAGCGTTACGAGTTCTTCAACCAGATGTCTAAATGTTGGCGAATCAGTTCTTTCGTCACGCAAAACGGTCAATTTGTGCGAAATCAGCGGGTGGTTGGCGACGTGAACTTTCATGTTCCCTAGCGTACAGGGCTTTTATTCTCTTGAAATGAGTGTAAGGATGCTCTTGTACTTTCGGCGCGGGAAGAGGTGAGATATGGAACAAATTAGTAACTCAAATCTCATTAACGACGTAGACATCGCCGTCGCTGCCTGGCACGAAGATGGCCGATGGACGTTGGCACTGCTTCCCGATGCGCACGACCTCGCGCAGATTATTGATCGCCTTAAATCACAACAGACAAATGGCGGCGCAATTGCACTCGTTGCAATTGATGAAGAGTTCTTTATGTTAATTCGGGTCCTTGGTTCTCACATCACAATGTTTTTAAGTGATGTCACATGCGCACTTGATTATGCAGTTGCTTCAGATTTCTTAGAGATTAATGACATTGATATGCCAGAAGAGGATGAAGATCCGTTTACTGTTGGCTATCTAGATATTTTTGCAGACCTTGGAATGAACCATATGGAGATGGCGGCCCTCTGTGACGACG
>BJFT01000063.1 GCA_014190015.1 Actinomycetes bacterium | reverse complement strand
ACGGCGAAATGTTTCGCGCAAGGCATCAATAGATGGAAGTCGGTCACTTACTGCAAGAGTTGTGACTTCATCAGTCCACCCTTCGATCAATGCAAAGACCGTTTCTAACTTTGTAAGTGCAGCGCGCTGTGTTGGTGACTCATCTGGAGTGAACATTCCTTCGCCAATTGCAAGAGTAAAGCTCTCAGGATTATTTGGATCGATGGCGCCTGACTCCATTGCCTCTTGTGCTTGACGTTGAATTGCATCAATATCAATGTGAATACCTTTTCCGTATTCAGAGATAGCAGTGCGAATATATGAAACCAACCATGGATTGCTTTCAAAAAGCCGAGCAACAGCTTCTTCGCGAATAGCGTGGAAGAGAGTGATTTCACTCTTAGGAATTTCAAGATCTTGCGACCACAGCGCAATGTTTTCAGGCACTAATGCAGGAACTGCAGGATCAACAAGCGGCAAACCAACGTCGTGAATTCCTGTTACAGAGGATGCAAGAGCGCCAACAGAGTGACCCAGTTGCGTAGCGATTAATGCACTAATGAATGAACGAAGCAGTGTGGCAATAGTTTCGATCGGCATCGGTGTTTCGCCAGCTTCGCCTTCGTTAATTGCCTGCTGCATGAGTTCTGAGACAGCAGCGGCTAAGCCTGTCGCCAGTGGTTCTACGGTTACTTGCCACCCAGCGAGTGTGGAGTCGATCCAATCTGAGCGGCTCAGTGTTCGGGTCGCACTTGTGATGGGTGCAAAGTCTGTTGCTTCATTGAGCCAGAGTTGAGCAATAGAACTGGCTTGGGCGACAACAGTTAAATCTGTGTTGCCAACAGGCAAGGAACCGGATGTGGCAATAATTTTCTTTGCGGTATCGCGCACAATCGACTTTGGAAGTGATTCAGTGCCAGCAGAAAATGGATTAATAAAACCTGCAGGGTTAATTCCTAATTTTTGGAATTGTTCTGTGACTTGTTCCTGCATCTGCGCAAGCATTGCTGCCAGTTGTTCAGGGGTCATTTCATTCGGGTTCTCTTCGGAACCATCATCTGGGGTGAAACCAAATGGCGACATCGTGACCTTTCCTTTCAAAACTTTTTTGCCCTAACAACTCTACGGGCTCTTTGTTCAAGAGTTCAGGTTGTTAGTGTGTCAGTGGTTACAACGCTTAGCGAGTGGAAATAATTCCAGCCCACCCTGCTTAACCGAATGCGTCCAGCGACTGGAGCGGGGAACCTCTAGGCTATGTACATGTCCAGTGCATTCGTCGCCCTTATTTGGTGGGTTATTCCTGCCGCGGGTTTGATTGGCGCTTTGGGTTACGTAGTCTGGGTAACTAAATTTAAGGATCGTTTCGAATCCGAAACTAGTCGTTCAATCGGAAAGTTTGCAGAGTTTCAAAGCACATTTAGAGACCCCAATAATCAAACGCCTGTGAATCGAAATGATCCATCGCCAAATGAGATTCCAAAGCCGAATCAAGATCGCACGTCGCAATAGCAATGCGTTATTCATCTCTACCAATTGCGGTTAAAGCATTTATTGCACTTTTCTTTGGTTTAGCGCTATTTGCTCCACTGCCATTTGTTGTCGTAATGCCCGGGGGCGCAACGGATGTTTTAGATAAAGTCATTTCGATTAAATCTGAAAATTCATATAAACCAACTGGTTCGCTCTATTTGTTGGCTGTGCGCGTAACAAGTCCTGATTCTGCAATGTTTTCTGGTGAAGTTGTCTACGGCTGGGCAAATGGAGATCAGAGAATTTTTCCTCGCTCAGTGCTCTATCCAGATAATGTAAACCCAAAAGTCATTGATGAAGAAGCAAAAGTTGATATGACAACTTCGCAAGATAAAGCGAAGGCTGTGGCACTTGCATATGTAAAGAAGAATTATCCACAACTACCAAGTGTTGATCCAAAATTGATCACGCTGGATGTGAAAGACACTGGCGGACCAAGTGGTGGAATGATTTTTACTCTTGGCGTTATTGAAGAACTCACACCGGATGATTTATTGCGTGGACGAAAAGTTGCAGGCACTGGAACAATCGACACATCAGGAAAAGTTGGATCAATCGGTGGCATTGATGAAAAACTTATTGCAGCAGAACGTGCTGGTGTAACAGTTTTTCTATCACCACTTGCAAACTGTCGAGAGATCACTTCGGTTCCATCGACAATAACTGTTTATGCAATCCGAACGATTGATGATGCGGTTAAGGCACTTTCTGCGAATAGTTCGCCTGAAAAGTTAGGTATGACCTGCGCTATTAGCGCCTAAAGCCGCCC
Organism: Actinomycetes bacterium; assembly: GCA_014190015.1. GTDB lineage: Bacteria > Actinomycetota > Actinomycetes > Nanopelagicales > Nanopelagicaceae > Planktophila. The sequence continues at coordinate 44 of BJFT01000063.1, read as the reverse complement.
AAGTGGCAGAGCAAGCACCCTGTTCAGTATCTTTTACTCATGAC
>BJFT01000062.1 GCA_014190015.1 Actinomycetes bacterium | reverse complement strand
TTAAGAACAGTGATAGACCCTTTGTCCCTGGTCCACCACCTTCGCGACGTGCGAGTGTGAAGTGCATAATGTTTTCGTAGATGTCTGCGTCACCGGAAGTGATGTAACGCTTTGTTCCGGTGATGTGCCATGTGCCATCAGGTTGTTGAACAGCTTTTGTGCGACCAGCACCAACATCTGAACCAGCATCTGGTTCTGTTAATTGCATTGTTGCGCCCCAGTGACGATCAACCATCAACTTAGCGAAGTGCTTTTGTTCTTCTGTTCCCAACATAAATGCAACATGTGCGAATGCATAACCTGATGCGTAAATGTGAATTGCTGGATTAGAACCCAAAACCATTTCTGCAATTGCCCAACGAACGGATGCAGGAATCTTTGTTCCACCTAGAGGCACTGGTGCATCAATGCGCCACCACTCGCCATCAACGTATGCCTTGTAAGACTTCTTAAAACTTTCAGGAAGTTTTACATCACCAGTTGCTTTATTGAAATCTGTTCCAATGCGATCGCCATCAACGAAAGATGCTGCGAGATCATTTTCAGTTAAGCGCTTCATCTCTTCTAACATGCCCATGGATGTATCTCGATCGAGCTCTGAGAAGATTGAGGTTCCCAAAATTTTCTCGGTGCCCAAGAGATCAAAGAGGCAGAATTCAATATCGCGCAGGTTGGCTTTGTAATGGCTCATAGGCAAATAGTGCTACCCGCCAGTAACTTCTGCAAGTTATTTAGCCCCCCAATTGGTAGAGTCCGCTCGTGCTTTTAAGTGATCGCGATATCCGCGCAGAAATAGCTGCCAACCGAGTCGGCGTTGAGCCATTCGATGAAGCGATGATCCAGCCATCCTCAGTTGATGTGCGTCTGGACAAGTTCTTTCGCGTCTTTGAAAACCACAAGTACTCAGTTATTGATCCTTCGACTGAACAAGCAGAGCTGACTCGCGAAGTTATTGCCGAAGGCGATGAGCCATTTATTTTGCACCCAGGTGAATTCGTACTTGCAAGCACATACGAAGTAATTACATTGCCAGATGACATCGCAGGACGCCTCGAAGGAAAATCTTCACTGGGTCGCCTTGGATTGCTCACTCACTCAACAGCAGGATTTATTGATCCAGGATTTTCTGGTCACATCACTCTCGAACTTTCAAACGTTGCAAACTTGCCCGTTAAATTATTTCCAGGAATGAAAATTGGTCAGCTCTGCTTGATCAAACTCTCTTCCCCTGCTGAGCACCCATACGGATCTGAGAAGTACGGATCTCGCTACCAGGGTCAACGCGGGCCAACGGCTAGCCGTTCATTTAAGAACTTTCACCGCTCACAGATTAAATAGTCGGGAATAACCCGGACCTCTAGGAGGTTTTATCACCATGGAAATCATCATTGTTTTAGGCGTTATTGCACTCGTCATTGCTTTCTTGGTTGTTCAGTACAACCGACTCATTCGCCTCAACGTCGCCGTTGACGAATCCTTTGCGCAGATCGAAGTACAACTCAAGCGCCGCGCAGATTTGATTCCTAACTTGGTCGAAACCGTTAAGGGTTACGCCGAACATGAAAAGAGCACATTTGATGCGGTTGTCTCTGCGCGCGCAAAAGCGACGTCAGCTACTTCCCTGACTGATGTTGCAGCAGCAGATGGAATGCTCACACAAGCACTTCGTGGATTACTCGCTGTCGCTGAGGCATACCCAGATTTAAAGGCATCAGCAAACTTCTTGTCTTTGCAAGATGAGCTATCAACTACTGAGAACAAGGTTTCATTTGCTCGCCAGTTCTATAACGACAATGTGCGCGCGTTAAATACTGCTGTAAAAACAGTGCCAACTAACTTCTTTGCAGGCTTTGCAAAGGTTGGTGAACGCGAATTCTACGAAGTGGAAGATCCACAATCACGACAAGTGCCTAACGTTAAGTTCTAACGTTTATGGCTGAAGTCGGTAATTTCCGCGGCCTGCAAGCTGCAAACAAACGCAAAACATTTGCACTCCTTGCTCTCTTTGGCGCGCTTATGTGGGTTGTTGTTTATGCCGCACTTACTTACTTCGGCGGATCAAGCGCGTACTTAGTACCGATGGCTGTTGGACTCTCACTCGTTTCTGTTTGGGGTTCGTATTACGGATCTGATCGTTTAGTGCTGACAATGACTGGCGCCAAACTGATTACCGAAAACGATAATCCAAAGTTATTTAATCTTGTTCACGAAGTTGTTATCGCAAGCGGATTGCCGATGCCTAAGGTTGCAATCGTTGTAGACCCAGCGCCAAATGCTTTTGCTACCGGCCGTAATCCAGAGCACGCGCTGATTGCATTTACAACAGGAATTCTGGATGTAATGGATCGCGATCAACTGCAAGGCGTAATTGCCCACGAGATGTCACACGTTGCAAACCGAGACACATTGGTTTCAGCTGTTGCCGCATCCACAGCGGGTGCCATTGCGA
>BJFT01000061.1 GCA_014190015.1 Actinomycetes bacterium | reverse complement strand
GTCACCATTGCGCCGCGCTTATTCCAATCGCGTTTTCCAACGATGTGCACCGCAGTTACGTTAAAGGCATTCGCTGTTCTGACAATTGAACCAATATTTAAATCGTGTTGCCAATTTTCAATTGCAATATGTAACTTGTGACGCTTTGTATCAAGGTCAGCAACAATTGCTTCGACTTTCCAATAACGATAATGATCTAAAACATTTCTGCGATCACCGTTTTCAAGTAGCTCTGGATCGAATTGATCACCAGTTGGCCACGGCTGTGGGTGAGGTCCAACACCTACGACAGGAAAGAATTCTCCTGGTCCAATCGTGGCGGGTGGTATTGGTCTTTCCATGTACGCACTCTAAACTGAATCCATGGACCTCTCAATCATTCATACAGTTGCTTACATCCTGCACATGCTTGGAATCCTTGGAGTATTAGTTTTATTACTTCTTCAGACATCCAAGAAGCCTCGCAAATTCAACACCGGAATTCTTCACAGCGCTGCCACAGCACTTATTGCTGGATTAATCATGGTTGGCGTTCAGTATCCGCTCAATGAAGAGAATGCAGCCGAGTGGCCTTTGTATGACAACACAAAGATTGCAGTCAAACTAGGAATTGTTCTGATTATTTTGGTACTTGGTTATCGCCAGAATAAGAAGTCAGTATTTACAACTGGCACATGGGCGACGCTGCTTGGGCTAACAGTTGCAAATATCGTTATTGCTTACACCTGGTAACTGATCATTGATTAAACGTCTGCGCCCACTGGGCATTCTGCTGACCAGTGTGCTGGCCTTTGCGCTGGCGATTTCTGCGCTCCCGGCGCAGGCGTTAGACAAACTCGCACCGAGTGCAATTCCTGCTGCATTTGAATCGCTTTCAAACTCTAAGTTCTTATCTGATCCATCGATGATTTTGGTGGACGCAAAAACAGGCGAAGTAGTTTTTGAACGCAATGCAAATGAAGGACGCAAGCCAGCTTCAGTAATTAAGTTGCTCTCGGCAACTGCTGTCCTTAGTTACATCGATGCGCAGACTGTTTTTAATACAAATATTTATGCAGGAGTTGATCCCGGAACAGTTGTGATTGATGGTCAATACGATCCGTGGATCTCGATGATTCAATCTCAGGCAGAAAAAATGGGTCGCACATCTCTGCCACGTTTGGGATTTAACACAATCAATAGATATGCAGAACTCAAGGGTAAGAAGCCTGCACGTCTAAAGATTTTGTACACAGGATTATTTCCACAAGATTTAGCAAACTATCAAGCTTTCTTGCGAAAGCGCGGAGTGCGCACAACTGCAGAGAGAATCACACCGGATGAAGCAGTACTAAAAGCGGCTGATCCACTTGTGCTCTCTGTGTCACCAACACTAGAAACAATGGTGAAGTGGACAACGCTCTGGAGCGATAACGTTCTTGCAGAAAGACTTGCTCGCTTAGCAGCTGTTACATCCGGTGAATCATTTAGCGCAAAGGGTATTGAAGCGACTTTTCACACAGTTCTAAATACTTTTGGAATTGATCCAGACAAGATTGAAGCAACAGATGGAAGTGGTTTATCTAGACAGAACCGCGTTACTGCAAAAGTAATTGCTGACTTGTTATTAAAAATTAGAAACGATCCAAAGTACGCATCGATTTATGCAGGTCTGCCAATCGGTGGAGTTTCGGGCACATTGCAAAATAGATTCTTAACTACTGCGCCACAAGCAGTTGGTCTGGTTCGGGCGAAGACCGGCACACTTTCAGGCACCATCAGCCTTGCGGGATACGTTGATTCAGAGGATCGCCAGTACGTTTTTGTGGCTATCGCAGATAAGATTCCTCGCAGGTTTAGCGCATCAGAGCGAGCTCGAGATACGTTAGATCGAATTCTTGGAAAGATTGCGGCGCCGATATTTCCAGAGTTAGTTCCAGGAGTAACGCCAGTACCTACTATTTAGAGAGTTGATTCTTGTGTCAGCACATCCGCTTGATCCGCTATCAGCGGCAGAACAAGAATCTCTCGTAAAGGCTGCACGCGCTGCGTGGAATTTAGATCACCGCCATCTTGTTGCGATGTTGCAATTACACGAACCAACAAAAGAGTTTTTAAGTAAGTACAAAGCAGGTGATGCATTTCCTCGCTTTGGTCGCATAACAATTTGGGATCAAGAAAAAGCAATGGTCTCCGAAGGTGTTATTTCAACCAGTGGCGAAGTTCAGAGTTACACAGATATTCCTGGTGCAAAAGCTCCGGTACTCGCCATTGAATCTGAGCGTGCAATTGAAATAGCGCGAAAAGATCAACGAGTAATTGATGCGCTTAAGAAGCGCGGCATCAATTCAGCAGATGATGTTCATATGGAAACCTGGCCAATCGGTGCCAAGATTCCTGATTACATCGATGATGGCCGCCGTGTTATCTGGACACCGATGTGGCACAAGCGCGATAAAGATGGAAACTTCTACGCGCACCCTATTAATGGTCTACA
>BJFT01000060.1 GCA_014190015.1 Actinomycetes bacterium | reverse complement strand
ACGGCTTGATTTCTAGATTTTGTAATCTCCTGCCATAATTGCGCAGCACGAAAGGCCTCCCTAGCTCAGTGGTAGAGCAACGCACTTGTAATGCGTAGGTCGTCAGTTCAATCCTGACGGGGGGCTCATGGTTAAGACAAACGCTCGTTGGGCCGGATATCTCTTTATTGCACTCGGCTTACTTAATTGGCGTTATCAAGATAGCAATCCAAATGCGATGACAAATAGTTTGATCCTCATTGCAGGTGGCGTAGTTACATTAATTCTTGCATTTACCAAGACTGGATTAGCGTGGCTTGAAACTAAGACGGGAACAAGAATTGGTCTAGTTGCAGGTGCTGCACTGATTATCTTTTCTTACATTAATTAAGTATTAAATTAACTGAATTAGAAGAATAAAAAACGGCCGCCAAGTCAGACTTGGCGGCCGTTTTGATTAAACGTATTACTTGTCTTCTGACATACCTTCTGCAGCAGACTTCATTTTCGCAATCTTGTAGATTGTGAGACCGAATACGCACTTAGCAAGTACGTCTGCAACTGTATAACCAATCTGGCGATACATGAATGCATCTGTTCCAGTGATATTCAGTAGTGGGAATAGGTATGAGATTGGGTAAACGCCCCATGTTGCAAGTAGAAGCCAACGTAGACGACCTACAGTTGCTGCTACACCTGCTGGTTGGCGCTCAAGTGACTTACCAAGCTCAACGAACAATACGTAAAGAATGTATAGGAAAGGAATTGTTGAGAGAACGCCCCAAAGAATCTTTGTGCCGTCATCTGCTGAAATCTCACCTGGGTAACCAAGTGCGATCATTGCAGCGGATGCAGGTACAAGGCGGGTGATCAATGAAGAAGAAACTGCCTTTGCAAGTGCGAGTACTGCAATAACTTCAACTAGAAGTAGTGGAACAGTTAATAGCCAGTCAACGTAACGGTATCCCTCGTTGAATGAGCCTGCTCCTGTTGTTGCTACCTTGTAACCATCTGATGCGTCTGAGAATGAGTTGAAAATTCTCCAGTAGTGGTATCCAGCAATGAATGTAACCATTGATGAAAGTACAAGGGCGTTACGGTACTTAGGCAATACACGTGACTGTGATACGAGTGTGTACACAGTGCATGCAAGCATTGAAATCAAACCAAATGAAAATACGTTATAGATCGTATTCCACTGGTTGGCTGTTAATTCGAGCATTTAAAAAGCCTCCGTGAGGACAATTTGTTGACCTTCGTTCGCGCGAACGAAGCGTGCGATCTCTGATCTGATATGGCGTGGGGCCGCATCAGGGAAAACGCACCGGGTTAATGTTCACGCCTACGGGTCAGTAAGGCAACCCCAAAAGGGGCGGTGTCTGAAGAATTTCTCCGCGTAGAATTGGGGTCAAGCGAATTAAAGGGCGATGAAAACGGGGCGATATGGAAAATGGTCATTTCCCAACTGAAGGCTTTTCAGATGTCCTTGGAGCCAATAAAGAGTACGTAGCCCAATTCAAATATTCAGAACTCACAGGTCGTGCGGCCAAAGGGTTAGCAATTGTTACGTGCATGGATTCTCGAATTAATCCACTCTCTGTTGGTGGAATGAAATCTGGGGATGCGAAAATTTTGCGTAACGCTGGTGCGCGTGTTACTGAAGACGTTTTGCGTACATTGGTTTTAGCAACATATTTGCTAGGTGTAAATCGAATATTGGTCATGCCACACACAGATTGCAGAATGGCAAGTGCCACCGAGGAAGAAATTCACGCGCACATCGATAAAGAATTTGGAATCGATACTCGCTCACTCGAGTTTAGAACCGTAAAGGATCAAAAGGCAGCGCTCGCAATCGATGTTCAGCGCGTACGTTCATATCCATTGCTGCGAGATGGCGTAATTGTTGGTGGGGCAATTTATGACGTTAAGTCAGGAACAATTACACCTATCGATTGTTAATTCGGCTGACCGGAGCTTGAGTCAGCGGATAATCTGGATTGGCATAGAAATCTTTTAAAAGCGCCTGTACTAACTCTGTTTTTTCTTTAATCACAGCGTGAGATGAACCAGGAACAATCGCAAGTCGAGCATTAGTTATTGCCTGATAAATCTTCTCTGACTCTTTAGCACTGATGACATCGTCATCTCCCGCAAGAACGAGCACAGGACACTTAATTTTTTTCAACTTTGTCAGAGCGATACTTGGTTCGCTCTTCCACACTTTAAATGCAGTTGAAACTTTTTTGATTAATTCGGATGGGTGATCGGGGGATAAGCGGTCATGCTCGGCTTGCGACTCTGGAGAAACTTCTGGTTTTCCAAACTTCATACGGATTTGTGAAGCAGTTGTATTTCCACCAATTGAAACAACTGAGCGAATCAGCTCGGGGCGAGCAATTGCGGCCATGAGAGCGATATTTGCCCCATCACTAATGCCTATTAAGTGCGCAGGTTCTTTAACTACATCTTCTAAGAAAGCAATGAGCTCTTTGGTTTGAAAGTTAAAGTGGAAGCTACCTTTTTGATTGGCTGTACGACCATGACCTGTGCGGTCGTATGCA
>BJFT01000059.1 GCA_014190015.1 Actinomycetes bacterium | reverse complement strand
TTCAGAACCTCGTTATGGTGCATTGGTTTATGGATTGCGAAATATCGATGAAGGGTTTGTTCCTGAGCTCTACGATGCATCAGTAATAACTCGACGTTTCTCTGTTGGTGCCGAAGACTCTGTAAAGCGAGTACGCGAGTTATTAGATGTTGAAGGAATTTTTGCCGGAATCTCTACGGGTGCCATTTTGCATGCGGCTATTGCAATCGGAAAAGAGTGCGTTGCCGCAGGAGTTGACGCAGATATCGCCTTCATACTTTGTGACGCTGGATGGAAGTATTTATCGACTGGGGTTTACCACGACGATATTGATACTGCGCAAGAGCGCCTAGATGGACAACTCTGGGCGTAGGCTCAGACCTGTGCCAAATCTGTCTAACCCGCCAGCGATCGCTGCCCCCATCGGAGTCTTTGACTCAGGAGTGGGTGGATTAACCGTTGCACGAGCGATTTTGGATCAACTTCCAAATGAACCAATTCTTTATATTGGTGACACTGCCCGTGGCCCATATGGTCCAAGACCACTGGCTGAAGTGCGCGCATTCGCACTTGAGATTATGGATAACTTAGTTGAGCAAGGTGTTAAAGCGATTGTGATTGCATGCAACACCGCAAGTGCAGCGATGTTGCGGGATGCGCGTGAGCGCTATTCAATTCCAGTTATTGAAGTAATTCAACCTGCAGTTCGTCGTGCCGTGGCTGCAACACGTAATGGTCGTGTTGGTGTTATTGGAACGCAAACAACAATTGATTCGCGCGCATATGTAGATGCATTTGCTGCAGCGCCACAACTTGAGATTACCTCTGTTGCATGTCCATTATTTGTTTCTTATGTAGAACGTGGTGAAACTTTCGGTCAAGAGATATTAAGGATCGCAACGGATTACTTGCAGCCGGTTATTGATGCGGGCACAGATACCTTGGTTCTTGGATGTACTCACTATCCCTTGTTAACTGGAGTCATCTCTTATGTAGTTGGGGACGATGTGACATTAGTTTCCAGTGCTGAAGAGACTGCTAAGGATCTTTTTCGAACATTGGCAGCAAGTGGACTGGAAAGAGCAGCAAATGCTGGGCCGCCCGAGCATAAGTTTTATGCAACAGGTGATACCCGAACATTTTCTGCTCTTGCACGACGTTTTCTTGGTCCAGAAGTTACTGCTGTTGAGAATTTAACCCTTTAATTCATAAAACTAGGAGAGCGTAAATGGCACAAAGTGATGGATCAGTTAACAAAAGAAGTGATGGACGAAGTAGCGATGCCCTGCGCGAAATAAAATTTACGCGTGGATGGCTAAATTATGCCGAAGGTTCAGTAATCGTTGAGTTTGGGCAAACACGCGTTCTTTGTGCTGCATCTTTTACTGCCGGTGTACCGCGTTGGATGGCTGGACAAGGAAAAGGTTGGGTTACTTCGGAGTACTCAATGTTGCCGCGTGCGACCAATACGCGATCAGATCGTGAAAGTGTTAAAGGAAAATTGGGAGGACGCACTCAAGAAATTTCACGTTTAATCGGCAGATCAATGCGTTCAATTATTGATATGTCAGCTCTTGGTGAAAATACAATTGTGCTTGATTGCGATGTATTACAAGCCGATGGGGGAACGCGCACCGCAGCAATCACTGGAGCTTATGTTGCGTTGGTTGATGCAATTACATGGGCGCAAGGAAAAGGTTTGGTTAAGGGATCGCCAATTACAGACTCAATTTCAGCAGTTAGCGTTGGAATCATTGATGGAAAACCAACTTTAGATCTTTGCTATGAAGAAGATGTCCGTGCTGATACTGATATGAATGTGGTATGCACAGGATCAGGAAAATTTGTTGAAGTGCAAGGAACTGCAGAACGCGAACCTTTTGACCGTGCACTTCTTGATCAACTTTTAGATTTAGCAGTCAAGGGATGTTCTGAATTAACAAAATTTCAAAAAGCAGCTCTTGCAAAGTAAAGAGCAATAAATGAAATTGGTACTTGCTACTCGCAATAAAGGAAAAATAGTCGAGCTACAAAGAATTATCACCGAAGTGATGCCTGAAGTTGAATTAATTGGCACTGATTCATTTCCCAATCTTGATGATGTTGAAGAAACTGAAGATTCTTTTATTGGGAACGCTTTGTTAAAAGCACACGCGGTTGCAAAATCAACTGGATTGCCAGCAATAGCCGATGACAGCGGTTTAAGTGTCAATGCACTAAATGGTGCTCCAGGGATTTTTTCAGCGCGTTATGCCGGGACTCATGGAGATGATTTAGCAAACTTAAATAAAGTACTTAAAAATATGGAAGGCGTATTGGATCGTTCCGCTGCATTTCATTGTGCAGCTGCATTTGCAAAACCAGATGGATTTGAATTAGTTGTAGAAGAAAAATTGATTGGTAGATTAACTACCACTCCAATCGGTGAATCTGGTTTTGGTTACGATCCAATTTTTATCCCCGACGGTTTTGAGATAACTACGGCGCAAATGAATCCCGCTCTTAAAGATCAGATTAGCCATCGTGGAATGGCATTCAGAGCTTTGGTTCCAAAGGTTTTGAGTGCCCTCTAGGGGTATTAATACAGCGCGTTAACATTTCT
>BJFT01000058.1 GCA_014190015.1 Actinomycetes bacterium | reverse complement strand
TTCCTGCTGAATATGTATTAATTCACCGCGTCACAATGGGTACAACTGGAATTTTCTGCCAACTAGAAGCTGAAGGCCGTTGGCTCGATGAAGCGATTATCTGGCTGCCAGAAATTACTCCAGCTTCGCTTGGTCGATAAAAACGACTTGTTTTTGGATTATCAGCACTCCTAGAAAGAACTGAAAATTTGCCCTGAAATCAAAATAGCAGCGGAATTGCTCATAGACATCACCTTAGGAAGCCGTATCGACATCTCTCACTCCTGAGTCTTCCGATTTAGTTATGGAATCCCTCTAGATAAATGTCAGTGGAATACCCCAAGATGCATCCATGGGAATTTTTGGAAATAAAAGCAAGGGCATTAAAACCATTGTGCTTGATTCAGATTTCTTCGTGGCGCTTTATGAAGTAGTCGACCAAATGCCCGGAGAAATGATTGAAGATAAGAGAGTCGCCTACGCTGGCCGTGAAAATCGGCAATACATTGAAGTGGTTGGTGAATCATTCTGCCAAGAAGATTTGCGGAACTTCTACGAACCTGAAAAATGGAGATATGGTTTTCTGGCACCGGAACAATCAAATCCTTACGACTCAAATGCCGTAGCAATTTATTTGATTTCAACGGATGAAGAAAATGGAACTGACGAATTCAGTGCATATCGTGTTGGCTATTTGAAAAAAGAAGTTGCAAAGAAGGTATCTGGCACAATTGCTCAATTGCTTGCTCAAAAAAATGTGGTCATTCCCGTGCTTGCAATGGTAAAGGAATCTGAAGCGATGGATAATCTAGCCGTTTTGGCTTATGCAATGACAGACACCATTAAGTTTTAATCTCTTTAACTATTTGGCAAAGCAAATGAGCGAGCGCTGAAGCTTTCTCAGCACCCGCTCATTTACCTTACGCAGCGATACGTGGCCGTCCCGCTTTACGTTTACGTTCGATCACAACACCATCTTCAAATAATTCTCCGCCCCACACACCACATGGTTCTTGGCGTGAGAGTGCACCGCTTAAACACTTTGCACGAACAGGACATTCACCGCAGAGTGCCTTGGCAGCCTTGATATCGGCTTCGGCTTCAGAGAAAAAAGTTTCCGGGTTGGCGCTGTGACATGGAAGCGCATAACCGATCGCGCTCTCATACGTTCCGGTGACATCGTTTAGTCCGATCTTGTCTCCGGTTTCTGCCCATCCTGGTACTAGTAGTTCGCTGTAGAGAACGCTCATGGTTCTCACCTCTTCCCTCTCAGTTGTTCTTCCTGTTAGTTGGTTAGTAGTTGGTTTTCTGGTGGAAATGAAAAAGGGCCCGAATCCTTTGTGGATTCGAGGCCCTTGGTTGGCTGCTATCGATTAGGCGATAGTGCCCCAAGTGGCCTCATCCACTGCGTAAAAAGCTGCGTAAAACGCTGGCTTTGTGGCAGTAGGCCAAGTTGTATAGCGCTTATTAGTCGCTGTACTTGGATGTGAATGGGCATGAGAAGGAGCGCTAACGCGTGAAGCGTTAACGTTTAGAGTGCTTACGATTGTTGACATCGCGTGCTCTCTTTTCTCTCGTGCACATCCATATTTTGGATGAAGTAGAAGGGTAAAGCATGCCCCCGCGAATTTGCAAATTAATTAAATGCGAGAAGCGTATGCGGGCTTATGAACTCGCGAGTAACCCAGATTCACGCAGGAATCGGCTCGGTTCACCGCGATAGCTCATGCGTAAATCCTTCTTCGCACGCGTAATTCCAACGTAGAACAATCGGCGCTCTTCATCGATAGCGTTCTGATTCTCTGGACCTGTATTGCCTGAATCAAATGGCAATATCGATTCGCTTACGCCAATCAAAAATACGCGTTCCCACTCAAGTCCCTTAGCTGCGTGCAGCGTTGCCAAAGTGAGCACAGGCATTGTTGGCGGATTATTTTGCTGAACGCGATCTTCTACTTCACGCAGATATGCACGCAGAGTCTTTGGTGCAAATGAATCATCGGCGTCTAATTCGCGCGCAAGGTGGAGCAAACCAGCAATGCCATCAATGGCTGCGCCCGTTAAAAATGGTTGTGCCAAAGTGCGCAATTCATCGAGCCAATAAACGCCTTCGGTTGGAATAACAGATGCGGTGCGAACGCCTTTAAGGAATTCGCGAACATCTGTGCGATCAAAGAATCTTTCGTTATTTCGTACTTGATATGGCAAGCCTGCTGCTGCAATAGCTTTTTCAATCGAATTCAGTTGATTGTTGGTACGAGCAAGAATCGCCACTTCTTGTGCTGGCGCTCCTTCGGATAGAAGGGCGCCAATATCTTTAACAACTCCTGCAATTTCTGCGGACTCATCTTTGTATGCGGCGACAGTTGGTTTTGCACCGTGATCATTTTGCGCAACGAGTTCTTGCCCCATTGCCGCACTTCTCAAAACAGTATTGGCCATTAATGTGATTTCAGGAGTGGAGCGATAACCACTGGTTAATCTGATTACTTCGGCATCTGGAAAACGTTGCGTAAAGGTATTTAGAAATACAGGAGTTGCTCCAGCAAATGAATAAATAGTTTGTGCGGGGTCTCCAACAACGCAGATCTCTTGTCGGCTTCCAAGCCATGCGTTAATAACCCGTTGCTGCAATGGTGAAATATCCTGGTACTCATCGATTGTGAAATAACGGTACTGATCTTGCACGCGTTCGCGGACTTCGCGCTCCTCTTCAAGCATTGCAGCGGTGAGCAATAAAACATCTTCAAAATCCATCGCGCGCTCTTGCTTCATCAAGGACATATATGCCGAGTACACCTGGGCAATCTGCTCTGGATTAATGCGCGGCTTTTGTGTGCGCTTTGATGACTCATTTACGTAATCTTCAGGAACAACCTGTGATGACTTAGCCCATTCAATTTCTGATGCGATATCTCGCATTAAGTCGCGAGAAGTAATCGATAAC
>BJFT01000057.1 GCA_014190015.1 Actinomycetes bacterium | reverse complement strand
TGATCGCGGTGCGCGTCTTAAGAACATGCTTACTGAAGTCCTTGGTCATACAAAGATGCTTAATTTCACCGGAACAGGAATTGCGCACTGGTTTGTAATGATTGGTTTCGGCGCACTCTTTGGAACTTTGGTAACGGCGTACGGACAAATTCTTAATCCAGATTTCGCACTTCCATTTATTGGTCACTTTGCGCCGTATGAGTTATTTACAGAGTTCATTGGTTGGGCAACAGGAATTGGAATCGTCACACTTATTGGTATTCGCCAAGTAACACGAATTAAGAAGAGCGGACGCTCTTCACGTTTCTACGGTTCTGGAAGTTGGAAGGCGTATTACGTTGAAGCAACAATTCTTGTCATTGTCTTTTGCGTTACCGCGCTTCGCGGATTAGAAGGCGCACTCTCTGAGTACACATCTTGGAATTGGCACTTTGGATTGACTTGGCCAATTGCTGAGATGTTTAAATCTATGACACTTGATCAACTACACATGTGGATTCAGATTGTTGCAACAATTAAAATTGTTGTCTCAATGACATGGTTCATTGTGATTGCATCAAATCTAACAATGGGCGTTGCATGGCACCGCTTCTTGGCTTTCTTTAATATTTATTACAAGCGCAATGCAGATGGTGGACACTCACTCGGTAACTTGCCTGAATTACTTTCACACGGCAAGCCAGTTGATTTCGAAGATCCAGCAGATGATGACGTCTTCGGTCTTGGTACACGTGGTGACATCACGTGGAAGGGCTTGTTGGATATGACCAGCTGTACCGAATGCGGTCGCTGCCAATCACAATGTCCTGCATGGCACACTGACAAACCATTGTCACCAAAGCTTTTGATTATGGCTATGCGTGATCACGCATTTGCAAAGACAGTTGAAACAGAGAACATGGTGGGCGAAAACGCACCTATTTCGCAAGATGTTTTGTGGTCTTGTACAACGTGCGGTGCGTGCGTAAACGAGTGCCCTGTCGATATTGAACACATCGATCACATCGTAAATATGCGCCGTTTCCAGGTGCTTGTTGAATCTGAGTTCCCTTCACAATTAAACGGAACATTCCGCAATCTTGAGACAGCTGGAAATCCTTGGGGATCAAACAAAAATGATCGCGAAGGCTGGATCTCTGAAATGGATTTCCCAATCCGCGTCGTAGAAGGAACGTTGCCTGAAGATGTTGAGTATTTGTTCTGGGTTGGTTGCGCTGGTGCTTACGAAGAACGCGCAAAGAAAACAACAAAGGCTGTTGCAGAGTTGTTGCACATCGCAGGCGTTGAGTTTGCAGTTCTTGGAAAGCGCGAAACTTGCACGGGAGATCCTGCTCGTCGCGCCGGAAACGAATTCTTGTATCAGATTCTTTCTAAGGAAAATATCGACACATTTACAGAAGTTTTCGAAACTCGCAAAGATAAGGGCACAAAGAAAGTTGTTGTTACTTGCCCTCACTGCTTTACAACAATTGGTCGCGACTATGCCCAAAGTGGTTACGAACTTCAGGTTGTTCACCACACACAACTGCTTAATCAGCTTGTGCGCGAAGGTCGTTTGATTCCAATTAACAAATCAGAGAAGTCTTTGACCTATCACGATCCTTGTTACTTAGGTCGTCACAACCAGGTATTTGAAGCACCACGCGAATTACTTAATGCAACTGGTGTAACAATTACTGAGATGCCACGTAACCAAGAACGTTCATTCTGCTGTGGCGCTGGTGGCGGTCGTATGTGGATGGAAGAAAAACTTGGAACACAAATTAACTTAAACCGCGTTGATGAAGCTCTTGCAACTGGCGTAGAAGAAGTCGCTGTTGCGTGTCCATTCTGTCGCGTAATGGTTACAGATGGTGTTGCAGCGCGTGAATCACAAGTACAGGTATTAGATGTTGCGCAAGCTTTGTTGCGCGCAGTAAAACCTAACTAAGACAAGCTCTCCATCGCACGAAGAGTTGCAATGCGATCTTCGATCGGTGGATGGGATGCAAACAACTTAGAAACAGACTTTGCATCCAGTGGTGATTCAATCCAAATGTGAGCAACTGCAGTTGATCTCTGTTGTACAACGGTTGAATCGCGTGCAAGAACTTCTAGAGCTGAACGAAGCCCCGCTGGGTTTCTTGTAAATGAAACTGCAGTGGCATCAGCTAATGATTCGCGCTTA
This sequence comes from Actinomycetes bacterium, assembly GCA_014190015.1. Lineage (GTDB taxonomy): Bacteria > Actinomycetota > Actinomycetes > Nanopelagicales > Nanopelagicaceae > Planktophila. Next base: position 859 of record BJFT01000057.1, on the reverse strand, counting down.
CGTGAAATTGCTGATTTAAGTAATACAGCCGCAATTGGCGCCATTATTAAAACAATCAGGGAGACAACTAAAGCAATTGGATTTGAATTGCTATTGCTTTCTCGACGTCCACCAAAGAACATCATGCGCATTAAGAAATCAGACAGGATTGCAATGGCACCAGCAGTGGATGCGGCAACAGCTGAAACCAATGTGTCTCGGTTTGCAACGTGTGACATCTCGTGGGCAATTACGCCTTGCAGTTGATCGCGATCCATTACATCCAGAATTCCTGTTGTAAATGCAATTAGTGCGTGCTCTGGATTTCGGCCAGTGGCAAAAGCATTTGGTGCTGGGTCTACAACGATTGCAACCTTAGGCATCGGCAATCCGCTTGCGATAACAACTTCGTGAACAAGATTAAATAGCTTTGGATTGTCATTTTCGGTAATCAGTTTGGCGCCAGTCATTGTCAGCACTAAACGATCAGATCCGTAATACGAACCCCAGACAGAAACGAGTGAGAGTCCAACAGCAACAGGGACAATGAAGGCAGTTGATCCGCCGAAGTATGTAAGTGCGGCATAAACAACAACCCACATAAGCGCGCCAAAGAGAGCAAGGAGTGCGAATGTTTTTCGTTTGTTTGCAGCTTGTAGGCCGCGGAAATTACCGACTTCAGCCATAAACGTTAGAACTTAACGTTAGGCACTTGTCGTGATTGTGGATCTTCCACTTCGTAGAATTCGCGTTCGCCAACCTTTGCAAAGCCTGCAAAGAAGTTAGTTGGCACTGTTTTTACAGCAGTATTTAACGCGCGCACATTGTCGTTATAGAACTGGCGAGCAAATGAAACTTTGTTCTCAGTAGTAGATAGTTC
>BJFT01000056.1 GCA_014190015.1 Actinomycetes bacterium | reverse complement strand
GGGCTTATTCTGGAAGAAAAATGATTTCTTAGCATCTTGAGAATGCATTGGGGAAGCCAGAGCAGCAATCGTGTGGGCGAATTAACGCCAGGAGCACCCGCATAAAGGATGGCGTGCAAAACGGATGTGTTGCGGATTACATATATCAAGATAGTTAGTGCGGACTCGAGTTGAGATCAAGGCGGATTTCTTTGTATCAATAAATCGAAGAATTTCTGATGCGATTTGCGCAGCAACAAAGTGTGCAACTGTCACCGGAATTTCTAATTCTGTGTGAGTACTTCTGAAAATATCTATTTCACGCGACAGAGAGTGTTGATCACTTCTAGCCAGCGTTACGCATCTAGAACAAGCGCTTTTACCTGGAATAACAAGTGGCCCAACATCAATTGATGGGCCATCTGGGGCTGCAACAATTAAATGTATTTCATCTTCACTCATGCTTTGGGCGATAAGTGCTTCGTGGCCGTTTCCGATAAATACTTTAAGAAAAACTTCTGGAATTTCATCAGCGCTAGATTTATCTTTACTCGGAAAGAGCGCCAATTCGCGAGCTTTATCTTCTAAAGTATGTTGAAAATTAGAGCCGACATCGCTGCTTGTAAGCAATCCAGCGCACATATCTTGATTGCCAATTCTTGCCCGATCACGACGTGATGCCGATGCCATCTTTGTTTGTGTCACGCCACTTGCCAACAAAATTCCATACAGCTGTGTTGCAACTCTGTTTTCGCCAGAGATTTCAATCAGCGCCATCCTGCGATTAGTTAGTACTTCAACTCCACCATCGTTAACACCTGTGATCCAAGTTGTTGAAGATAGTTCGGGAGTTATTTTGGATTGCAATTGAATGTAGCCAGCATCAGAGCTTTGATCTTGTTCTTTAAATCTTCCTGGTGCAACAATTTGCGTAACTAGGTAATCACTGAGACCGGCACTAAGTAGTTGACCAACTACTTGGCTTACAATCTCGCAATCAATTGCGAGCGCTTCTGCTATTTCCTGCGCACTCTTTTTGCCATCAAAGGCTGCGATGATTGTTCTAATTCCGAGTGCTTCACATTGGATTCCAGATCCGTTGCAACCAACAAAAACGCGATTGCCTTCGATCAGTGAATCGCTGAGCGAGAGAACAATGGCGCCTCTCTTAAGGCGAGGGCGAATAAGTAGTAAATCAACTGCGCTTGTATCGATGCTCTGTTTTTCCATATTGGGTGTTTTCATCTGCGCACAATGGCGCTAAATAAGATCGCATCTGCGAGCGCCTGACTTTGCTGTGCACACGCACGCCGATTAATTGCGCTGCGTCACACGGGATAACTAAATCACCCGGGATAACTCAATCAACCGGAATAACTGGAGAAAAAGAAAACCCCCGCGAAGCAATTTCTGCCTGGCGGGGGATTTCTTAAAAGTGCTTTATACGGGGCTTGAATTAAGCCTTACCGAGAATGCGGTTCACCTTGGTGCCACATACTGGGCAGATGCCCTGTGCCATGCGACGACCAGAGTCTGAGACCTTTACGGTTCCCTCGAATTCACGCTTCTCTTTGCACTTAACGCAATAAGCGTCACCTTTGTATGTCTCTGCCATTTTCTTCCTCCGTTCGACGCATGCTTGCCTATGGGTTTTTTCCCACTAAGGGGCAGGCGTGCAAGCATGACGATACCCCCGCTCACGCTCAAATGTGCTGATATCAGGCGGGGTTGTGTGAAGTTTTTTTAAAGGACTGCTGCCCCGGCAAGCACACTAGGAGGCATATACCGCCTCTCAGCAGCCTCAAAGCCCTCGAGATAGGCCTCAGCGCGCTCTTCTTGGGGGAATCGAGCCAGGACGGCCTTGAATTCCGGACCGTGATCGAAGTAGTGCAGATGAATCGCTTCATGAAAGAGGACGTAATCCAGGGCGTATGCCGGAGCACCCTTGAGCCGATCTGAAATCCGAATCGTTGCATCAACTGATGTGCAAGATCCCCAGCGCTCGCGCATTGCACGCCAGTTAATTGATTTAGGTCGTGCGGTAATTTCTGGTGCATAGAGCTCGAGCAATTCAGTGGCGCGATTCATCAAAACCGTTTCAGATGGTGATTCACCAGCTTCTTGGGCACGAATCTTGGCGATCATCTCGGGCACAACGCTTCGTTCGTCGGCCTTACTCATGCGAGCAGGGATTGAAACGATTATTCGCCCACCTTGGCGGTATGCAGAGATACTTTTCTTGCGCCTCTTGGAGCGAAGGACGACTATTTCACCTTCTGAGATTCCTGGAAGTGTGATTTCGCCTTCATCATCGCCATTACCCAGCTCAACATTTATTCGTGAATGTGTAATGGAATGGTTGAGGGTCATAGAGAAAAGGTACTCGCCAAAGCGTTTTCGTAACTGATTTTGCCAAATAAAACGCCGAAAAATATTTGCATTACAACAAAAAAATAGGTGTTGTCAAAGTGGTGTTCAGTTGATTCTGACTCTCTTCTGTCGTACTTTGCGACTACGAAGTCCTCGGATAACCGTTCTATATCTGCAAGGGGAAGGCAGATACAGAATGTGCGCCCGGGGACTTCGCTTTTCTTTTGCCGCTAGTTAGCTAAGAGATTTTTGTAAAGGTCGACGAGTTACTGCAACCCAGATAAATCATCTGGAACTTCTGTGCTCTTTAAGAAGTTTTGTGGATCCAATAAATCTTCAGGAGTTGGCAGAAGAGATGACCAAATCTTGTCTCGTGCACTGACGCCATCTTGTTCACGAATTACTTTCCAAAAATTTGTGGCCTCACGTGACATTCGTGGTGAAACTTCTAAACCAAAGAGTGATTTGAAGAGCTGTTGTGTTGGCGCGGATGTTGCGCGACGACGGCGAAATGTTTCGCGCAAGGCATCAATAGATGGAAGTCGATCGCTAACTGCAAGAGTGGTGACTTCATCAGTCCAGCCTTCGATTAATGCAAAGACTGTTTCTAACTTTGTAAGTGCAGCGCGCTGTGTTGGTGACTCATCTGGAGTGAACATTCCTTCGCCAATTGCAAGAGTGAAGCTCTCAGGATTATTTGGATCGATGGCGCCTGACTCCATTGCTTCT
>BJFT01000055.1 GCA_014190015.1 Actinomycetes bacterium | reverse complement strand
CTAGTCCATCTCTTATTGGTCTGCGTTGCATTAAAACTTCATTTGAAATTATTAAAGAAGCTGGCATCGACGCAATTGCTCACAAAGCAGCCGTTGGCACTCAGATGATGATTGATTTATACGACGCGTGGTTAGCACCCCTTGGTATGGAGCTAAATACTTCGCGCGATCCAAAAGAGCGTGGTGGACATATCTCTTTAGTGCATCCAGATGCCGCACGTATCTGTGTTGCCTTGCGTGAATTTGCCAATGTAATTCCGGATTACCGCACACCTAATTCAATTCGCTTAGCTATTTCACCACTTCCTACTTCATACGTTGAAGTTTGGGATGGCTTTGAACGCATTCGCGATTTAGTCTCCACACGTCAATACGAGAAGGTCAAAGAGGGCGGATCACGAGTCACATGAGCGAACCAAAGGATTTCGATTCAGCACTGACATACACCTCATACCTTGCAGTCGATGAGTTATTAAAGCTTCAGCGCCCCTTATCTGATGGACCCGAACATGATGAGATGCTCTTCATCATCATTCACCAGACTTATGAGTTGTGGTTTAAACAGTTAATTCACGAGTTTCAACAAGCACAACGTGCACTCGAAAGTGGCGATACGCATTACGCACTTGCAATCTTGGGGCGCATTCGCACCATTATGAAAGTGTGTGTCGCACAGATTGATATTTTGGAGACAATGACTCCGCTTCAATTTAATTCTTTCCGTGGCTATCTCTCTTCATCAAGTGGTTTCCAATCCGCGCAATTTAGAAAAGTAGAAGCGATTCTGGGCAGACGCGATAGCAAAATGGCTGGGCACTTGCCTCCAGATATTCAAAAAGAAATTGCAGAAATCACTTCAGGTAACTCCATCTGGGATTCAGCACTGGTGTACTTACATAACGCTGGTCACACAATGCCCGCAGCAGTTATTGGTCGCAATAAATCAGAGCAGTACGCACCAAATAAAGAAGTACAAGATGTCTTACTTGCTGTGCACCAAACCGATCCTGAACGCGCAATGATTTGTGAGCGTTTAGTTGATATTGATGAAGGAATACAAGAGTGGCGCTATCGCCATGTAAAGATGGTCGAACGCACTATTGGTCACAAAATGGGAACAGGTGGATCAAGTGGTGCTGAGTATTTGAAGTCCACACTCTTTAACCCAGTATTTGGAGATCTCTGGGAGATCCGTTCTCGCTTTTAAACCTTAGGTTTTTTCACTCTAATCAGTGGTGGGTTGTAAGCAGTAGTTGCAATCTCTTCGCGCCGCTTCTTGTAAGCATCGGATGCGCCCGTAATTACGTGTTCAAATCTGACTGAACCTTTGATGAACCCCTGTAGTTCAGATGGATTGGTTGTGTCACTAAATATTGGTGCAATTTTTTCAACGAGAGCAGCTTTTGGATGTGGTCTGAATTTACGGTAAATAAGAGCGAGGCGTTTAAGGCTGATGTAAGCCACATGTCTCATTCCACGATTGATGTGATCCTGAATCTTAAGACGATTAAATGTAAATGAAGCTGGTTTAACCGCAGATTGTTCGTTGACGAGCTTTAAAAAGATTTGTGCGATTTCGGCACCGCCAGATACTTCTGGAAGCTCTTTGCACTTTGCAGAGAGTGACGCGCGCACTTGTGAATCTTGTAATTTCTTAACAGTTACAGTGATGTCAGCTAGATCGGCTTGATCTGCTCGTAGCGCAAAACCAAAGTCGTGGCACCATTGTGCACGCGCTTCTTGATCATCTGTTCCACGAATGTTAGAGACAAAAACGGTTGGAATCTGGGCAGGCAATAACTCGTGAACACCGTTGTAGCCAGTTGCACACACACTTGCATCAAATGCATGCAAAACTTGCGCAAGTGGAAAATATCGAACGACTTTAAGATCTAATCCTTCTGGTGCTAATGAATTTCCGTTTTTATCAACAGGTTTTTTAGTTAAGACAACTTGTAAATCTTTCCAGCCGATTAATCCCAAGAGCGCAGCTGTCATCTTCTCGTTTACATCGCTATCGCCTGTGCCGAGTTGTACTAGTACGGCTGGGCGATCAGGATCTAAACCTAAAATTTTGCGAGATTCTGCGCGGGAAAGCGCGGTTTCTTTTTGAAATAGAGAAACTGGTGAAGTCAATTGCGCGTCTTTTCTTTTTGCAGTTGGACCATGATCGTATGAACGCGCAATGTCTCCAGGTTCTACGATGAAATCCATCATCGCCGATTGCAATCCCAATACAAAACGTTGTGGTTTTTGTTGCCACAAACCGCGGCGTACCCAGACTAGGGAAATATGTGGAGCCTTTACCTTTGCAGCAATGACTCCTGGATAAGGAACCACCCCATCAAATGAAATGAGTTTGGCATCTGTCTCTTCAACGAGTGCAACGAGGCGATCTCGTAGGTATTGATCCCACAAGTCACGGCTCATCCATTCGCGATCGCGACCCGGAATGTATTCGGTTCGAATGCCCATGTACTCAGAGATTTCGGCGATACCACCAGCCATTGAAACAATAATTGGATTTGCAATTGGCTTAAGCGCCATTGCAATTGCACTTGCTCGCGCCAGGTGGCCCATTCCAACACCATTGCTCGTCGCAAGAATGATTGTTGGCTTGTTCACGTCCGCACTTTACTTCAAATGAGATGCATCGGGCATAAGTGGCGGGCAGATTCCACCCGGAGCAATCAGAGGTTCGAAATGCCACCATTCGTTTTCATAGACACGACAGAGCCCAAAAGTGGCTCCATTGGCTTCTAGCCATGATGCTCCTGATTTATCGTGATTCAAATTTACATCTAGAGCGAGTCCCCACGGGTGTCTAGATAAATCTCCAGGCAATACCCATTTGATCGCCTCTTCAGGAGTTTTGTGTTCTTCGATTGCGCGATTAAATAAATAATTTTGCATTTCAAGACTTCGGTATCCAGAGTCAATTGTCATTGCGACTCCTTCTGCTTTTGCTGCAGCTTGTGCGCTTAAGAAACGTGCGAGTACTTGAGGATGTATATCAGAGGGGCGTTCTGTTCCTTCTTTAATTTCTGATTCTCCGAGTGGTAAGTCTTCTCCAACGATGCATCCAATGAAATCGGGGCGAATAATTAATTTTTCACTTGGTTTATTAAAACAATAAACGGGATTTAATTTTATTTCTTGATTAACTTTTTCTTCATTTTGTATAATCGCATCGGCCGCAAGTCCAAAAAGCGAAGCTGCGCCCATTAACAAAACGGCCACAAAAAACATAGAAAAACTGTAACACGCGGGAAAAGTCCAAATTTTCCCGCGTAAAACATCTCTTGCTTTAAAAAATAAAGCAGGTAAACTCACTCTTTATAAAGCTGCTGAAAAGGAGCCCGTTTCGCTCATTTCT
>BJFT01000054.1 GCA_014190015.1 Actinomycetes bacterium | reverse complement strand
AAATACAAATGAGTTTCCTTCGAGTTGTGAATTAACTCGCGCCATTGCAAGTAATTCGTCTCCTGTACGGAATTTCATTCCTATTACACCACTTGTTGAACGACCCATTGGTCGTAGCGAATCATCGTCAGCCGTAAATCGCAGTGACATTCCTTTTCTGGAGACCAGAAGAAGTTCGTCATCTTTGTTTACAAGGGAAGCGCTAACAACTTCATCGCTACCTTTAAGTGAAATTGCAATAAGTCCACCGGTGCGTGGTGAGTCGTATTCAATGAGTGGAGTCTTCTTAACGAGTCCGCTCTTTGTTGCAAGTACCAAATATGGCGCTGCTGCATAATCTTTAAGGGATAAGACTTGTGCAATTTGTTCGTCGGGCTTAAATGCCATCAAGTTTGCAACGTGTTGTCCGCGAGCATCGCGGCCAGCATCTGGTAATTCATGAACCTTTGCGCGATACACACGGCCTTGGTTTGTAAAGAAGAGCAACCAATCGTGAGTTGATGCGACGAAGAAGTGGTCGACAACGTCATCTTGCTTAAGAGCTGCGCCTTTTACTCCGCGGCCGCCGCGACGTTGTGACCTGTAGAGATCTGCAACTGTGCGCTTTGAGTATCCGCCGTGAGTAATTGTGACAACTACATCTTGATCTGGGATTAAATCTTCTGCAGAGAAGTCGCCTTCGCTAGCAACGATTTGTGTGCGACGTTCATCGCCGTATTTCGCTACTAAATCAGAGAGCTCTGTTTTGATTATTTCGCGCTGCTTTTCAGGGCTTATAAGAATTGCGTTGAGTTCGATGATGTCTTTCATTAATCCGTCGTACTCATCGTTGATCTTTTGACGCTCAAGAGCTGCGATACGACGCAACTGCATATCAAGAATGGCATTAGCTTGAATTTCATCGACATCAAGTAGCTTCATCAAACCGGTGCGCGCTTCTTCGGGAGTTGTGCTGGCGCGAATTAAAGCAATAACAGCGTCGAGTGCATCCAAAGCTTTGAGGTAGCCGAGCAAAATATGTGCGCGTTTTTCTTTTTCAGCCAAGCGGAATTTTGTACGGCGAACAATCACTTCAACTTGGTGTTCGATGTAATAACGGATGAATTCATCTAGACGCAATGTGCGTGGAACACCGTCGACAAGTGCCAACATGTTCGCACCGAATGTGTCTTGTAATTGTGTCTGCTTGTAGAGGTTATTAAGAATTACCTTTGGGATTGCAGAGTTTTGCAAAACAATAACAAGGCGTTGTCCAAGACGTTCGTTACCTTCATCGCGTACATCTGCGATGCCCTTGATTTTTCCATCTTTAACAAGTTCGGCAATTTTCAAGGCTAAGTTATCTGGGTTCACTTGGTATGGAAGTTCTGTAACAACCAAACATGTGCGCTTGTTGATTTCTTCTACTTGTACAACTGCGCGCATTGTGATTGATCCGCGACCCGTGCGGTATGCGTCTTCAATTCCGGTGCGGCCAACGATAAGTGCTTTTGTTGGGAAGTCTGGACCTTTTACAACTGTGAGCAAATGCTTAAGAAGTTGGTCAGATGGCATGTCTGGATTTTCAAGTGCGTAAATAACAGCTTCGCTAATTTCGCGAAGATTGTGTGGCGGAATATTTGTAGCCATACCAACTGCAATACCTGCAGAACCATTTACTAATAAGTTTGGTAAACGCGATGGCAATACATCTGGTTCTTGTGAACGACCGTCGTAGTTTGGTGAAAAGTTAACTGTGTCTTCATCGATATCTCGCATCATTTCCATTGCGAGTGGAGCTAAACGCGCTTCTGTATAACGCATTGCAGCCGCTGGATCGTTTCCGGGAGAACCGAAGTTTCCGTTTCCATCTACGAGTGGATAACGAAGTGACCATGGTTGAGCTAAACGAACTACAGAGTCATAAATCGCAGTGTCACCGTGTGGGTGGTAATTACCCATAACGTCACCAACGATGCGTGAAGATTTGTAATAACCCTTATCTGGGCGATAACCAGCGTCATACATCGCATACAAAACACGACGGTGAACTGGTTTTAATCCATCACGAACATCTGGAAGTGCGCGACCAACAATGACTGACATTGCATAGTCGAGATAAGAGCGCGCCATCTCAACTTGTAGATCGACTTTTTCAATGCGATCAAAATCTGGTTTTTTAGTTAGGTCATCCATTAGATATCCAAGAACCTAACGTCTTTAGCGTTGCGTTGAATAAATGCACGGCGTTGTTCAACATCTTCTCCCATTAATACAGAGAAGAGATCATCGGCTGCTGCTGCATCTTCCAGTGTTACTTGAATAAGCACGCGATGTTCTGGGTCCATTGTTGTATCCCATAATTCTTTGGCTGGCATTTCACCGAGACCTTTGAAGCGTTGGATGCCGTCTTCTTTTGGAAGTCGCTTTCCTGCTTCTAGTCCTAGTTTGATAAAGCCATCTCGTTCGCGATCAGAGAATGCGTATTGAACTGGTTCTTTGCCGCCCCATTTAAGTTTGTACAGAGGTGGTTGTGCTAAATAAACAAAACCTTGTTCGATTAATGGGCGCATAAATCTAAATAGAAGTGTGAGTAGCAATGTGCGAATGTGTTGTCCATCAACATCAGCATCTGCCATCAAAATAATTTTGTGGTAACGAAGTTTTGCAATATCAAAATCATCATGCACGCCAGTACCAAGTGCGGTAATTAACGCTTGTACTTCGTTGTTTTGTAGAACTCGATCGATGCGTGCTTTTTCTACGTTAAGAATCTTTCCACGAATTGGAAGTACTGCTTGGTTACGTGAATCGCGACCACCTTTTGTTGAACCGCCCGCAGAGTCACCTTCGACGATGTACAGCTCGCACTTTTCTGGATCAGTCCATTGGCAGTCTGCAAGCTTTCCTGGCATTCCACGGCCTTCAAGTAAACCTTTGCGATTACGTGATAAATCACGTGCTTTACGCGCTGCAACACGCGCTGCTGCTGCATCAATACTCTTTCGAACAATTTCTTTTCCTTCTGCAGGATTTTGCTCAAACCATGCAGTGAGTGATTCATTAACAGCTTTTTGTGTAAAAGACTTTGCCTCGGTGTTGCCAAGTTTTGTCTTAGTCTGACCTTCAAATTGTGGTTCGCCCAATTTAATTGAAACGATCGCAGTTAAACCTTCGCGAACATCATCTCCTGTGAGGCGATCTTCTTTTTTGCGGATGAAACCTTGTTCTTCGCCAAACTTGTTAACGATAGAAGTAAGAGCTGTGCGGAAACCTTCTTCGTGGGTTCCGCCTTCGTGGGTATTAATGGTGTTAGCAAATGTATACACAGACTCTGAGAATCCTGCGTTCCATTGCATTGCCACTTCTAGTGACATGCGATTTTTCTTCTCTTCTGATTCGAAGTAAATAATTGATTTGTGTGTTTCGCCGCGGGTTGAGTTGAGGTGTTTTACGAAATCTGCGATTCCGCCGTCGTACTTATAACGCGCTTGTAACTGCTCACCTTTTTCATCGACGTGACCGGCGCGAGCATCAGTGAGTGAGATTGTGAGACCTTTGTTTAGAAAAGCCATTTCGCGAAAACGTGCGGATAAAATTTCAAAAGAAAAATCTGTGGTTTCACAGATTTCCTTTGATGGCCAGAATTGAACTGTTGTTCCGGATGATTGTGATGCTTCGCCTT
>BJFT01000053.1 GCA_014190015.1 Actinomycetes bacterium | reverse complement strand
GGTGGCAAGGCAGCATCTGGTCGTCCAGAACTTATGGGTATCACGAAGGCATCACTTGCAACTGAATCATGGTTGTCAGCTGCTTCCTTCCAAGAGACAACTCGAGTTCTAACTGATGCGGCACTTTCTGAAAAGAGCGATCCACTTCTTGGCCTCAAGGAGAACGTCATTATCGGTAAGTTGATCCCAGCTGGTACCGGTCTTGCTCGTTATCGCAATATCCGAGTCGAGCCAACAGAAGAAGCAAAGGCAGCGGTTTACGCAGCTTATGACGAGTATGACTTCACTCCATTTGAGTCAGCAGGCTCAGGTGAAGCAGTTCGCCTCGATGAAGTTGAGGTTCCTCGTTAATTCACTTACTTAAGTATGAAAAATACCCGTCGCAAATTATGCGGCGGGTATTTTTCTTTTAAATTACAATATCTACATGGCTAAGTTAATTCGTGAAGGTAATGACCTTGTACTAAGCCTCTCTTTTTGGGAAAAACTGGGTGCTTTACACTCATCGCCTCGAACAACCATTGGATCTGTAGCGAAAATTGAGTTTCCTGAAAAACTCTGGAGAGCCCAAGTGCTTCGAGGAATTCGAGCCCCCGGCACCGGCATTCCATTTGTCCTCCTACTCGGCACAATGAGGGGCAGGGGATATCGAGATTTTGTGTCCATACAAGGGAGAGAAAAAGGCGTGATTTTGACTCTAAATTCTGCCTCTTTTGCCCGATGGATCTTCACGTTGAAGCAATCACGCAGTGAGGTTGAAACGCTACTTCGCGACACGCCGAAGGGCTAAAACCTGGGCAATCGGGGATCCCCGGGGACCTTTGGAGTACAAGAGCCCGTTTTGACCTAGTTGCCCCCGCTCAGATACCTTTCTCCTCTGCTCATTTTCGAGCGCTTGATGACGTGCCCTGTTTAGAAATATTCAGAACACAACTGCGGTTTGGGTGCAACACACCCGAGCGCGTGGGTCGTTGATTAAGCGTAAGAAATTGAAGTAGTAACGAATGGAGAAGAAGTAGTGCCAACAATTCAACAGCTAGTTCGTCGTGGTCGTGCAGAAAAGACTACGAAGACAAGCACACCTGCGTTAAAGGGTTCACCTCAACGTCGTGGTGTGTGCACACGTGTTTATACAACAACACCTAAGAAGCCAAACTCTGCGCTTCGTAAAGTTGCACGTGTACGTCTTACTAGCGGAATGGAAATCACTGCATACATTCCTGGCGAAGGTCACAACTTGCAAGAGCACTCCATTGTTCTTGTACGTGGCGGTCGTGTTAAGGATCTTCCTGGAGTTCGTTACAAAATTATTCGCGGTTCACTCGATACACAAGGTGTAAAAAATCGTAAGCAATCACGTTCGCGTTACGGTGCCAAGAGAGAGAAGAAGGCTTCCTAATGCCACGTAAAGGTCCTGCAGTAAAGAATCCTGTAATTTCTGATCCTGTTTACAACTCACCAGTTGTTACATCACTCATTAACAAACTTCTATTGCACGGCAAGCGTTCTACTGCTGAAGCAATTGTTTACGGCGCACTAGAAGGTTGCCGTGAAAAAACTCAAGTAGATCCAATCATTACTTTGAAGCGCGCGCTAGATAACATCAAGCCAGCTGTTGAAGTTCGCTCACGTCGCGTTGGTGGAGCTACATACCAAGTACCAGTAGAAGTAAAAGCTGGTCGTTCAACAACTTTGGCACTTCGCTGGTTAGTTGATTTCTCTCGTCTACGTCGCGAGAAGTCAATGGCAGAGCGTTTGCAGAATGAATTAATCGATGCAAGCAATGGCCTTGGTGCTGCTGTTAAGCGTCGCGAAGATACTCACAAAATGGCAGAAGCAAACAAGGCGTTTGCTCACTACCGCTGGTAACAGTCCTAGTTACCAGTCACTAGAAAAAGACGAATTAGAACCCGACGAGAAGAGGAACACTAAGTGGCCGCAGAGAACATCGACCTAGCCAAGGTTCGCAACATTGGAATCATGGCTCACATCGACGCGGGCAAAACAACCACTACTGAGCGCATCCTTTTCTACACAGGTATCAATTACAAGATCGGTGAAGTGCACGAAGGTGCAGCAACGATGGACTGGATGGAGCAAGAGCAAGAGCGCGGTATCACAATTACTTCCGCTGCTACTACTTGTATGTGGAAAGACCATCTGATCAACATTATTGACACACCTGGTCACGTTGACTTCACAGTAGAAGTTGAACGTTCACTACGTGTTCTAGATGGCGCGGTTGCAGTATTCGATGGCGTTGCAGGCGTAGAGCCACAATCAGAAACAGTATGGCGCCAAGCAGATCGTTATTCAGTTCCTCGTATTTGTTTCATTAATAAGTTAGACCGCACAGGTGCAAACTTCGATATGTGCGTTGGAATGATCAAGTCTCGTCTTAATGCAGTTGCTCTAGTTCTACAAATTCCAATCGGTAACGAATCAGATTTCCTCGGAGTTGTTGATCTCATTGCAATGAAGGCACTGGTTTGGCCAGGAGAAACAATGAAGGGCGAGGATTACCTCGTAGAAGAAATTCCAGCGAATCTTGTAGATAAAGCAAAGCAAGCTCGTCACGAAATGATTGAAACTCTTGCTGAAAATGATGATGTAATCATGGAGAAGTACCTCGAAGGTGCAGAGCTCACAGAAGCAGAAATTATTGCCGGTATCCGTCGCGCAACACTTGCAGCAAAACTCTCTCCAGTACTTACTGGTTCAGCGTTTAAGAACAAGGGTGTACAGCCAATGCTTGATGCTGTTACTCGCTACCTTCCAAGCCCACTCGACGTAGAAGCAATCGTCGGCATGGACATGAATGACTCATCAATTGAGATGAAGCGCTATCCAAAGAATGACGAACCATTCTCAGCACTTGCATTCAAGATCATGTCTGATCCACACCTTGGAAAACTTACATTTATTCGCGTGTACTCAGGTGTACTCGAAACAGGTTCATCAATTCTTAACTCAACTAAGGATCGCAAAGAACGCATCGGAAAGATTTATCAGATGCACGCAAACAAGCGCGAAGAACGCGACTCTGTTGGCGCTGGAATGATCGTTGCAGTTATGGGTCTTAAGGACACAACAACTGGTGAAACTCTCTGTGATCCTGCAAAGCCAGTAATCCTTGAATCAATGGACTTCCCAGCACCAGTTATCTCTGTTGCTATCGAGCCAAAGACAAAGGGTGACCAAGAAAAACTCGGCGTTGCAATTCAACGTCTATCAGAAGAAGACCCAACATTTCACGTTAAGACCGATGAAGAAACCGGTCAAACAATCATCGCTGGTATGGGCGAACTTCACCTTGAAATTCTTGTTGACCGTATGCGTCGCGAATTCAAAGTTGAAGCAAACGTTGGTAAGCCACAAGTTGCTTACCGCGAAACACTTCGCAAAACAGTTGCACGTCACGATTACACACACAAAAAGCAGACTGGTGGTTCTGGACAGTTTGCGAAGATTCAAATTGCAATCGAGCCACTTCCAACTGGTGAAGTTGAAGGCGGTTACGAATTCGTAAACAAGATCACTGGTGGTCGCGTTCCACGCGAGTACATCCCATCTGTAGATCAAGGTTGCCAAGAAGCAATGACCTCAGGTCCTCTTGCTGGTTACCCACTTACTGATGTACGCGTAAGTCTTCTTGATGGCGCTTATCACGATGTTGACTCATCGGAATTGGCCTTCAAGATTGCTGGTATCGCAGCGTTTAAGGAAGCAGCAAAACTTGCTGATCCTGCGATTCTCGAACCAGTTATGAAAGTCGAAGTTATTACCCCTGAAGACTTCATGGGTGATGTCATCGGCGATCTAAACAGTCGTCGTGGTCAAATCCAGGCCATGGATGAGCGGTCAGGTGCCCGCGTTGTTAGGGCGCTAGTTCCGTTGTCAGAGATGTTCGGCTATGTCGGAGATCTCCGCTCCAGAACACAAGGTCGCGCGAGCTACAGCATGGAATTCG
>BJFT01000052.1 GCA_014190015.1 Actinomycetes bacterium | reverse complement strand
TACTCCTGGTGTTGGCTTTAGAACCGGTCCATTTACGAATGAAGCGGAGTTACGCGATTTAGTGGATCAAGCACACGAACGCGGACTTGTAGAGTCAGATGAGCACGAAATGATTCACTCAGTATTCGAACTCGGTGACACATTGGTGCGCGAATTAATGGTTCCCCGCACTGAGATGGTCTGGATTGAAAAAGATAAGACCCTACGCCAAGCGCTCTCCCTCGCTCTTCGCTCTGGCTTTTCTCGCGTTCCAGTAATTGGTGAGAGCCTGGATCAAATCATCGGAATTGCTTATGTTAAAGATTTAGCAAAGCGCACCCTTGATCATCACGATGCCGAAAACAATGAACGCGTTGAACAACATATGCGTCCGGCAACCTTCGTTCCAGAGAGCAAGATTGCCGCCGATTTACTTAAAGAGATGCAACGAGATCAGATTCACCTTGCAATAGTTGTAGATGAATACGGTGGTACAGCAGGAATAATTACTATTGAAGATATTTTAGAAGAAATCGTTGGCGAGATTGCCGATGAGTTCGATGATGGCGTTGAAGCATTTACCTGGATTTCAGAAGGCAAGGCTCGTGCGAAGGCCACACTTCACATCGAAGATTTAGCTGATGAGTTAGGCATTGAAATTTCAGAAGAAGACTTTGAAGATGTAGACACAATCGGTGGCTTGATGGCACAAAAGCTTGGCCGCGTACCTATTGCTGGCAGCACGATCACAGTTGGGCAATACTTAATTACATCCGAGCGCCCTGTTGGTCGACGTCGTAGAATTAGCAGCGTATTAATCGAGAAGGAAAGCGCTGGCGATGACAACCTTTAGTAACGCTGAAGATCAAAAATTAGCGACGCTTGCAACTGCAACGCTTAAACGCAGTGGCGCAAAACAAGCTGCAGCTCTTCGCGATAACACTGGCCGCACATACGTTGCAGTAAACATCTCAACTCCATCTCTGACCTTAGATGCGTGCGATTCCGTATTCACTGTAGCAATGGCGTCAGGAATTTCAGGAATTGAAAGTGTTGTAGTTGTTGGAGACAAACCAAGTAAGGCTGGCGCTCTCCGTGATTTTTCTGCAAGCGCAACGGTCTTTTATTGCGCAGATAACGGGGAAATTTCTACGCTTTAGCCAATGGCTAATCACCCCGATACAATTAAGCAATGCGCATTGTTCGATTTTCTCCTGGACCAAACTCTGGATTAGGTACTGATCCTTTATTTGGCTTGCTCGAAGAAGATGGAACAAACATCTCTGTAATCGCTGGAGATCCAATCTATGCCGGTGTCAGCAAAACCGGTGCGGTTACTCAGTTATCTGATGTTCGCTTATTAGCCCCTGTAATTCCTCGCAGCAAAGTTGTCTGCATTGGCAAGAACTATGCAGACCACGCTGCTGAAATGAATTCAGAAGTACCTAGCGAACCAATTATTTTCTTGAAACCAAATACATCTGTCATTGGTCCAATGGACACAATTGTGTGGCCATCTATGTCAGAGCGCGTAGATCATGAAGCAGAGTTAGCAATTGTTATTGGACGTATCTGTAAAGACGTTCCACGTGAGCGCGTTAATGATGTAATTTTTGGATACACAATTGCAAATGATGTGACCGCTCGAGATCTACAGAAAAAAGATGGACAGTGGAGCCGTGCAAAAGGCTTCGATACTTTCTGCCCAATAGGTCCATGGATTGATACAGACTTTATTCCAGGCACCCAAAGAATCACTGCCAAAGTAAATACAGATCAAAAGCAGGATGCCCGCCTGAATCAGATGATTTTTGGAATCCCAGAAATAGTTCAATTTGTTTCACAAGTAATGACACTTTTGCCTGGAGATGTAATTCTTACTGGAACACCTGCAGGTATTGGGCCACTACAACCGCAAGGCACAGTTACTGTTGCCATCGAAGGTTTAGGCGAATTAACGAATCGAGTCAGTGCGCATGGGTAAAAAAGTAAAGGTTCGTTTTGCGCCATCTCCAACTGGTGATCTACACGTAGGAAACATTCGCACCGCTTTATTTGATTGGGCGTATGCGCGTCACACTGGCGGAACATTCTTATTTCGTATCGAAGATACAGATACCACTCGCGTTACAGATGAATACATTCAAGCTGCAATTGATACTTTGAAGTGGCTCGGACTTAATTGGGATGAAGGTCCTGAAGTTGGCGGAGAGAACGGCCCATACCTTCAATCACAACGTCTAGATATTTATGCAGAGTGGGCACAAAAGTTTTTAGATCAAAAAGATGCCTACCACTGCTATTGCACGCCAGCTGAATTAGAAGCCACGCGCGAAGCACAACGCGCGGCAAATGTTGCACCGGGTTATGACGGAAAGTGCCGAGATTTATCTGCAGAACAAATTGCTGCCTACAAAGCAGAAGGCCGCGAAGCAGTTGTTCGTATGCGCATGCCAGATGGATCAACAACATTTGTTGATGAGATTCGCGGAGAAGTCTCCTTTGATCACAAGTTCGTGCCTGACTTTGTATTGGTACGCGCAGATGGTTCACCGCTGTACACATTGGCTGTTGCAGTTGACGATATTTTGATGAAAGTTACACACGTGCTGCGCGGTGAAGATCTCTTGTCTTCGACTCCACGTCAGATTCGCGTCTATCAAGCGATGGGTGTTAAGCCAGAGGATTATCCAGTCTTTGCACACTTGCCATTCGTTATGGGTCAAGACAACGCCAAGTTATCAAAGCGAAACGGTGAAGTTTCTATTGCTTGGTATCGCGAACAAGGTTATTTACCTGAAGCAATCTGTAACTACTTAGCACTTCTCGGTTGGTCTCCTGGTGATGATCGCGAAAACATCACAATGGCCGAGCTCTGCGAGTTATTTACAGTTGAAAAGGTTCACTCATCTCCTGCCCGCTTTGATATGAAAAAGCTTGAAGCAATCAACGGAGACAAGATTCGCGCACTCACACTCGATGAATTCTTGAAGTGGTCACTGCCATTTTTAACTAAGGCCGGCATCATCACTGGCACTGATAGCGAGATCGCACTTGTAAAGGCTGCGCTTCCAATCATTCAAGAGCGCATCGTAAAGATCAACGAAGTTCCGCAGATGCTTAAGTTCTTATTCGTCAAAGAGTTTGCAGTAGAAGCAGATAGCGTTTCTAAGATTACGGATGATGTTTCTAAAGATGTCTTGAAGCGTTCACTTAAAGAGTTAGAACCACTGACAACATGGAACCATGACAGCATTGAAGCTGCACTACGTGCATGTTTAATTGAGGAGATGGGACTTAAGCCACGCATTGCATTTGGTGCAGTTCGCATTGCAACAACTGGCAGCACAATTTCTCCACCACTATTTGAATCAATGGAACTACTTGGTAAAGAGGCTTCGCTGGCTCGAATTGCAGCGGCATTAACGCTCTAGTTGGTGCGGTATTCTTTGTACTGCCTATTTTGGGGTATGGGGTAATTGGCAGCCCTGCTGATTCTGGTTCAGTAAGTCTAGGTTCGAGTCCTGGTACCCCAGCGAACAAAGTTTTATTTAAACATGTGGAAAGAAAATGAAAGCCGAAGGCGATCATTTTTGAAAAATCTAGGGCCCCGTCGTCTAGCGGCCTAGGACTCTGGCTTCTCAAGCCAGCTACGAGGGTTCGAATCCCTTCGGGGCTACGCACGTTGTTGTATTTTTTTAGTTCGATTAAGGAGAGCGCGACGATGGCTAATTCTGGTTCCAAAACTAGAGTGAAAGTTAAACGTCGTATTCCACGCATTGCCGACCTTGCATCTTTATTGAAATTTAGAAAACCAATCTTTAGTGCCAAAAAGCGCAGACTTACTCGCGCGCTCACAATTTATGATCTTCGCACGATTGCAAAGCGACGTACTCCGCAAGCGCCATTTGATTACACCGATGGTTCTGCAGATCAAGAGATAAGTTTAAGTCGCGCCCGTAAAACTTTCGAAGAAATTGAATTCTCACCAAATGTATTGCGCGATGTATCCAAGGTCGATGCATCAGTAACAATGCTGGGTCGCAAACACTCACTGCCATTTGGTATCGCTCCAACAGGGTTTACTCGCATGATGCAGACTGAAGGCGAAATCGCTGGATGTAC
>BJFT01000051.1 GCA_014190015.1 Actinomycetes bacterium | reverse complement strand
GGTCATCACCATTTACGTGGAAAACGGGCGCCTGAATAATTTTCGCCATATCCGTTGAATAACGAGATGTACGAGATGCGTGTGGTGATGTTGTAAATCCAACTTGATTATTAACAACAATATGAACTGTCCCACCAGTGCGATATCCCGCTAGTTGAGAAAGTTGCAATGTTTCTGCAACAACACCTTGTCCAGCAAATGCCGCATCGCCGTGAAGAAGAATTGGAAGAACAGAATAAGCATTTTTAATATTAAGGCGATCTTGCTTTGCACGGACAATGCCCTCTAATACTGGGTTTGCAGCTTCTAGGTGAGATGGGTTTGCTGCCAAATAAATCTTAGTTTTGGCGCCAGATTCTGCAGTAAATACTCCTTCTGTGCCTAAGTGGTACTTCACATCGCCAGAGCCCTGAACTTCATTCTCTCTGTAATGTCCTTCAAACTCTTGGAAAATTTGTCCGTAGGACTTACCTGCGATGTTTGCAAGAACATTTAAGCGACCGCGGTGCGGCATACCAATACACACTTCATCGAGTCCACGTTCTGCGGCACTTGAAATAACTGCATCAAGAATTGGAATTACTGATTCGCCACCTTCAAGTGAGAAGCGCTGTTGTCCAACGAATTTAGTCTGCAAGAAAGTTTCAAATGCTTCTGCGCTATTGAGTTTACGCAAGATTCTTAGTTGTTCTTCACGCGGAAATGTTTGCACGCCAACTTCTACGCGCTCTTGAATCCATAGACGCTCTTCTGGACTTTGAATATACATATATTCAATTCCAACTGTGCGGCAATATGAGTCACGTAAAATTCCAAGAATCTTGCGAAGCTTCATAAACTTCTGTCCGCCAAAACCACCAGTTGCGAATTCGCGATCTAGATCCCACAGAGTTAAGCCGTGTGTCACAACATCTAAATCTGGGTGTGAGCGTTGGCGATACTCGAGTGGATCAGTATCAGCCATGATGTGACCGCGTGTGCGATATGCATGAATTAATTGCTGAACGCGTGCAGTTTTATTAATTTCTTCATCTTTAGAAAATTCGAAGTCTTGTGCCCAGCGAATTGGTTCGTATGGAATTCGAAGTGCAGCAAAAATCTCTTCATAGAAGTGTTCGGAACCGAGCAGTAATTCATGAATACGGCGGAGGAAATCTCCTGATTGTGCACCTTGAATTATTCGGTGATCATAAGTACTTGTTAGCGTAACAATTTTACTAATTGCTAAACGTGCCAACGTTTCTTCGCTCGCACCTTGAAATTCAGCAGGATAATCAAGTGCGCCAACGCCAATAATTAAGCCTTGCCCCTGCACCAAACGCGGCACAGAGTGCACAGTTCCCAGCGTTCCTGGGTTAGTGAGTGAGACAGTTGTGCCCGCAAAATCTTCAACGGTGAGTGTGCCTGCGCGCGCTTTTCCAACTACTGCTTCATATGCGTTCCAAAATTGTGCAAAATCTAAGTTTTCGCAGCCTTTAATTGATGGCACCAATAACTGGCGAGAACCATCTGCTTTAGCTAAGTCAATCGCAATACCAAGGTTGATATGGTCTGGATGACCAATTGCTGGCTTTCCATCGATTTCACCGAAGAATGCATTCATCTCCGGCATCTGACGAAGTGCCTTTATCATTGCAAAAGCAATTAAGTGTGTGAAGGAAACTTTTCCACCGCGAGCGCGCTTGAGGTGATTGTTAATAACAATTCGATTATCAATCATTAATTTTGCAGGAACGGCGCGAACACTTGTTGCAGTTGGAACAGTTAGCGAACCTTCCATGCTTGCAACGACACGTGCACCAACTCCGCGAATTGGTTCAAGCTTTGCAGCATCTGGTGTGCTTAAAACTGGAACTGGCTTAACAATTGGATCAGCAGGAGTTGGTGATTGCAAAGAACGATCACGAACAAGTTTTTGTGTTGCAGAAGTTTGTGCAGCGGGTGCAGGTGTTGAAGCAACTGGAGTTGCAGGCGTAGCAGGTGCGGCAGGTGCAGGAGTTGCAACTGATGTTGCTGACGTTGCAACTGGTGAGGCAGGTGCAGGTGTTACTGGTGTTGCAACTGGTGCAGAAGCAGCTTTTGGTGTTGGTGGAACTCCACCACGTGGTGCTCCTGCAATTGGTGCACTAGTCGACGAAGTAGTAGATGAGATTGAAGTTGCTGGAGAGTTACTTGCGGAAGTATTTGGGTTATACGTTTTAAAGAATTCAATCCAAGAAGGTTCAAGTGAAGTTGGGTCTGACAAGTAGCGCTCGTACATTTCGTCGACGAGCCATTCATTGGCTCCAAAGTCCTGATTCGGATCTTTTGCCGACACTGGCGCTCCCCTGCTTTGCGATGTGCAATAACCACTTACAAGGCAAAGACTATCGGCATGCACGCGGGGATAAAAATAAGGAGAGCACCTGAAGAGGGCGAGATTGACCACATAAATCAGCCGATTTCTGGGCGGGATATGAAGTCAGCGGGCACATCGGCAATCTTTCGGGCACAGTATCGCCATGAATATGTCGAGTGAATCTGCAGCCAAACTGGCATTCGTCACCGGTGGTTCTCGCGGACTCGGATTTGAAGTTGCGCGTGGATTAGCG
Source organism: Actinomycetes bacterium (assembly GCA_014190015.1). Lineage (GTDB taxonomy): Bacteria > Actinomycetota > Actinomycetes > Nanopelagicales > Nanopelagicaceae > Planktophila. Next base: position 2,088 of record BJFT01000051.1, on the reverse strand, counting down.
CGTACTGGAATTAACTCTGTATTGATCGCAAAAGATGCACAGAGATTGGAAAGCGCTGCTAAGCAACTACGCACAGAATTTCCAGGAATTACATTTGAAATAAGTGTGTGCGATTTAGAAGATCAAGTACAGACTCGAAAAACTGCCGAAGAATTATTAGGTAAATACGGCGCACCATTTGCACTTGTGCTGGCTCATGGCGTTATGAGTGAAAAAATGTCAAAGACTCTGCGCACAACAGATGCGGAATGGCGCCGAGTAATGGCCATTAATTTGGATTCCGTCTTCACACTTGTAAATGTTTTAGGTGCGCCAATGGCTGAAGCACGAGATGGTCGTCGTGTTGTTATTTTCTCTGCTTGTCTTGGACGAATGTCAGGACCAGGAAATGCTGGTGGACTTGCGCCATATCGAATTAGTAAAGCTGGCGTTAATGCATTTGTTCGAAATCTGGCACACGAAACAGGACTCGGTGCACGTGGTTTCTATGTTGATGCAATCTGTCCAAACCATTCCCGAACCGACATGGGTGGAGCTGACGCACCTCGAAGTGCCGAAGAGGGCGCAGAGTGCGCGGTGTGGTTAGCAACTCGTGAATTTAATGCAGGAGATACAACTGGTGTGCTTTGGGAAGATCGTCAGATTGTGCAGTGGTGATTATTTTTTGTCAGGAACAATCGAAACAGCACAGTAAATAGTTAGCGCCGCATAGAGCGTGAGCGGAAGTGCCGCCCACCAAAATCCTGCTTCAAAAATGTATTTAGAAACTCCAATTGCAATGAGGTTTCCAAGAACTGCTGGTGCACGTCCATACATTTTCTTCGTCTTGAAAGCATTTGCTGAAAGCAATAATCCGATTCCACCAAAGAGTGTCATGAACAAGATTCCTGAGATTACAAACCACTCAATTGATCCGCCAGAGATTAAACCTTTAACGATTAAGAACACCCCAAGGGCCAGAATGAAAACTCCCTCGATCCGAAGGAGGGCTACGACGGCGGTACGTCGTGATTCAGAATTAAATGTTGACATGAGCACACCTTAGCAACCAAGTAAATTAATTTTTCTATCTCGCTATCCTTAACCCATGATGGCTGCGCGTGAATACGGGATAGAGATCGGTGCTATTGACGCGACCCTTGTTTCTATTGAAAAGGTTTTAGATTTACCGAAATTACGTAAATTGGCTGCTGAGTTAGAAGAGCAAGCTGGTGTTCCTAATTTGTGGGATGACCCAGAGAGTGCGCAGAAGATTACGAGTCGTTTGTCTCGGACGCAATCAATAATTTCTAAATTGGAGAGTTTGCGTCAGCGAGTTAGTGACTTGCCAATTCTTATTGAATTGGCACAGAGCGAGAGCGACACAGTGGCTGCGATGGCCGATGCTGAGGCAGAGTTGGATGCAACTAAGAAAGCTGTAAGTGAATTAGAAGTACAGACACTTCTAAATGGTGAATACGATGATCGCGATGCGCTGATCACTATTCGTTCTGAAGCCGGTGGAGTTGAAGCAGCGGATTGGGCGCAGATGTTGATGCGTATGTATCTGCGTTACTGTGAGCGTCATCAGCTCAAGGTGGACATTCTCGAAACTTCTTATGCTGAAGAAGCAGGAATTAAATCAACGACTTTTAAAGTTAGCGCGCCCTACGCCTATGGCACTTTATCTGTTGAACAAGGAACTCACCGACTAGTTCGTATTTCTCCATTTGATAGCCAGAGTCGCCGCCACACATCTTTTGCTGGAGTTGAAGTTGTGCCTGTTGTGGATCAAAGTGATCACATTGAAATTGATGAAAAAGAAATTCGAGTAGATGTTTATCGCTCTTCTGGTCCTGGTGGACAAGGCGTTAATACAACGGACTCTGCGGTTCGTATTACTCACATCGCAACTGGCATTGTGGTTTCTTGTCAGAACGAGCGCTCACAAATACAAAACCGTGCAACTGCAATGGCTGTTCTGCAATCTAAATTATTAGAACGTCGTCGCCAAGAAGAGCAAGCAAAAATCAATGCTCTCAAAGGTGATAACTCCGGTTCTTGGGGAAATCAAATGCGTTCATATGTATTAGCTCCGTATCAAATGGT
>BJFT01000050.1 GCA_014190015.1 Actinomycetes bacterium | reverse complement strand
TAACAGAGCAAACGATGATGTCTCCGATACCGGCATAACGGCGCTTGGATCCGCCGAGCACACGAATACAGAGAAGCTCTTTAGCTCCTGTGTTATCCGCGACGCGTAGGCGCGATTCTTGTTGAATCATTAGTTATCCACCGAACCCTTACTTTGCCTTCTCGAGAATCTCAACCAAACGCCAGCGCTTTGTTGCTGACAATGGACGAGTTTCCATGATGAGTACACGATCGCCCATGCCGGCAGAGTTCTGCTCGTCATGTGCTTTTAGCTTGCTTGAGCGAGACATAACCTTTGAGTACATACCGTGCTTAACACGATTTGAAACCTCAACGGTGATGGTCTTATCCATCTTGTCGCTTATAACAATTCCTTCACGGACCTTACGGTCGCTGCGATCTGCATTATTAGTTGTCATTACGCAGCTCCTCCGATTCCTAGTTCGCGTTCGCGAATAATTGTGTAGACACGTGCGATCTCTTTGCGCACTGCGCTTAGACGACCGTGGCTCTCAAGCTGTCCTGTTGCTGCCTGGAAACGTAGGTTGAAAAGTTCTTCCTTCAACTCACGAACCTTGCTAGTCAAATCTTCAGCTGACAACTGGCGTAGCTCTTCATTAGTTGTAATAGCCACTTATGCCTCCTCACGCTTTACTACACGACACTTCATTGGAAGCTTGTGCATCGCTAGACGCATCGCTTCTGTTGCGATTGCTACTGGTACGCCAGAGAGCTCGAACATAACGCGACATGGCTTAACGTTTGCAATACACCACTCTGGTGAACCCTTACCGGAACCCATACGAGTTTCAGCAGGCTTCTTTGTTAATGGACGATCTGGATAAATATTGATCCAAACCTTTCCACCACGCTTGATGTAACGAGTCATAGCGATACGAGCCGCTTCAATCTGACGGTTAGTTACATAAGCAGGAGCGAGAGCTTGAATACCGAAGTCACCAAATGCAACCTGTGATCCGCCCTTTGCTGCGCCCTTACGGGATGGGTGGTGCTGCTTACGGTGCTTAACACGACGTGGAATCAACATTAGTTAGATGCTCCTTCCGCAGTTGCAGTAGGTGTTCCCTGAGAAACAGTTACCTCTGCCTTTGGTGCACGAGGTGTACGAGGTCCGCGGCGCGCTGGCTTTGGAGCACGTGCTTCAGCAAGTGCCTTTTCAGCACGCTCTGTACGTGAACCAATAACTTCGCCCTTGTAGATCCATACCTTTACACCTAAGCGACCAAATGTTGTATGTGCCTCGTAGAAGCCATAATCAATATCGGCGCGAAGTGTATGTAGAGGTACACGACCTTCACGGTAGAACTCAGAACGTGACATTTCTGCACCACCAAGACGACCACCACACTGAACACGAATGCCCTGTGCGCCAGACTTCATTGCTGTTTGCATTGACTTCTTCATTGCGCGACGGAATGAAACACGTGCAGCAAGCTGCTCCGCGATTCCCTGTGCAACAAGTTGTGCATCGATCTCTGGGTTCTTAACCTCAAGAATGTTGAGCTGTACTTGCTTGCCAGTTAGCTTCTCTAGACGCTGACGAAGGATGTCTGCTTCTTGACCACGACGGCCAATAACAATTCCTGGACGTGCAGTGTGTAGATCGATACGGACGCGATCGCGTGTGCGCTCGATTTCAATTCGAGATACGCCAGCGCGCTCCATACCCTTCTGCATCAAGCGACGGATTTCGACATCTTCCTTGACGTAATCCTTGTATAGCTTGTCTGCGTACCAACGTGACTTGAATTCAGTTGTAATGCCGAGACGGAAGCCGTGTGGGTTTACTTTTTGACCCATTACTTGGTCGCTCCCTTCTGTGTTGTCTTCTTCGAGTTAAGAGTTTTCGATGAAGTTTTTGAGTCGCTAACTGCAACTGTGATATGTGATGAACGCTTCAAGATACGGAAACCGCGACCCTGTGCACGTGGACGGAAACGCTTCATTGTGCGGCCCTCATCTACTAGCGCTTCTACAACCCAGAGCTCTGAAGCATCACGGATTGCAGGGTTCTTAGCCTTCGCATTTGCAACTGCAGAGTTAAGAAGTGTGTACACATCTTGTCCTGCAGCTTGTGGTGCGAACTTCAAAATGTTGAGTGCTTCATCAGCACGTTGTCCACGAATTAGGTCGACGATACGACGTGCCTTCTGTGGTGTATGGCGAATGTCGCGCAGTACTGCGCGTGCAACTAATGCGTTCTCTTGTGTGTTAGCCACGAGCTGCCTTTCGATCGTCGCCCTTTACGTGACCACGGAAGGTACGTGTTGGAGCGAATTCGCCTAACTTGTGTCCGATCATTGCGTCAGTTACGAAAACCGGAATGTGCTTACGGCCATCGTGAACTGCAATGGTGTGTCCGATCATTGAAGGAATGATCATCGAGCGACGTGACCAGGTCTTGATCACATTTTTTGTGTTGGCATCGTTTTGTGCATCTACCTTCTTGAGTAGATGTCCATCAACGAATGGACCCTTCTTGAGACTTCTTGGCATAAGGGCTCCTACCTACCGCTTCTTATTCGACTTGCGACGACGGACGATCATTGAATCTGATGCTTTCTTCTTACGAGTGCGGCCTTCAGGCTTACCCCATGGAGTCACTGGGTGACGTCCACCAGAAGTCTTACCTTCACCACCACCGTGTGGGTGATCTACTGGGTTCATAACAACACCGCGAACTGATGGGCGCTTGCCCTTCCAGCGCATACGGCCTGCTTTTCCGTAGTTAATGTTTCCTTGTTCTGCGTTTCCAACTTCACCAACAGTTGCGCGGCAACGAACATCAACGTTACGAATTTCACCAGATGGCATACGTAGTTGTGCAGTTGCACCTTCTTTAGCAACAAGCTGAACTGATGCACCAGCTGAACGAGCAATCTTTGCTCCTCCACCTGGACGAAGTTCAATTGCGTGAACTGTTGTACCTACTGGAATATTGCGAAGTGGCAGGTTATTTCCTGGCTTGATATCTGCCTTTGGACCGTTTTCAACTGTTGCACCCTGCTCTAATTTATTAGGAGCGATGATGTAACGCTTTTCTCCATCTGCATAATGCAGTAGAGCGATACGTGCTGTGCGGTTTGGGTCGTACTCAATGTGAGCGACCTTTGCTGGCACACCATCTTTATCGTTACGGACAAAGTCAATCAAACGATACGCACGCTTGTGACCGCCACCTTGGTGACGAACAGTGATGCGACCTGCATTGTTACGACCACCCTTTGAGTGGATTGGACGTACCAAAGATTTTTCTGGAGTAGAGCGTGTGATTTCAGCGAAATCTGGAACGCTTGCGCCGCGTTGACCCGGGGTCGTTGGCTTTAATTTACGAAGTGCCATGATGATCCTTTTCTCTTAGAAGTCCGCTTTCCCTTAGGAAACCGGTCCCCCGAAGATGTCGATACGGTCGCCAGCTGCTACCTGCACAATTGCGCGCTTTGTGTCTTTACGCTTTCCATCACCGAAACGGGTCTTCTTGTTCTTACCCTGACGGTTCATGGTGTTAACACTTAACACCTTTACGCCAAATACTTTTTCAACAGCGATCTTGATCTCTGTCTTATTAGCATCTGGTGAAACAATAAATGTGTACTTGTTTTCATCAAGCAGGCCGTAGCTCTTTTCAGAGACAACAGGTGCTACTAGTACATCGCGGTAATCTTTCATGCGTTGACCTCGCTCTCACGTGCAACAGCCTTAGCCACCTTACGTGGGCCAGCTAGGAAATCCTTGATCGCACTTTCAGAGAAGACGATGTCATCGCTCTTTAGGATGTCATAGGCGTTCAACTGATCTGGAACAAGAAGATGTAGGTCATCAGCGTTACGAAGTGAGCGCCATGCAAGATCTTCAGTACGAGAGACAACTACAAGAAGGTTCTTACGCTCTGAGAACTGACGAACTGCTGCAATAGCTGCCTTTGTAGAAGGAGCTGAAGAGATTGAATCCAGCACGTGAATACGGTCATTGCGTTGGCGATCAGAGAGAACTCCGCGCAAAGCTGCCGCAATCATTTTCTTTGGTGTGCGTTGGAAATATTTACGTGGGCGAACTGCATGTGCTGCACCACCACCGCGTTGCAAAGGAGCACGAACAGAACCCTGACGCGCGCGTCCGGTTCCCTTTTGCTTGAAAGGCTTCTTACCTGAACCAGATGTTTCACCACGGTTCTTAGCCTTTTGAGTACCTTGACGTGCAGCAGCTAATTGCGCTGTTACGACTTGGTGAATCAATGGAACGTTTGTCTGTGCATCAAAGATCTCAGCTGGTAGATCTACAGATCCAACCTTCTTGCCTTCGGTGTTTTTTACTTCAAGAGTAAGCGCCATGATTATGCACCAGCCTTTGCAGTTTCAAAGATCGCATGCTTTGCAGCAGAGCGAATGAAAACTAGTTGTCCGTCAGGACCAGGAACTGATCCCTTAATAAGAAGTAGGTTGCTGTCTGCATCAACAGAGTGCACAACAAGATTTTGAGTTGTAACACGAACGCCACCCATAACTCCTGCCATGCGCATTCCTTTGAAAACGCGACCTGGTGTTGAACATGCACCGATTGAACCTGGCATACGGTGCTTACGATCTACACCGTGAGATGAACCAAGACCACCGAAACCGTGGCGCTTCATAACACCAGCAGTTCCCTTACCTGTGCTTGTTCCAGTTGCATCAACTAATTCACCAGCTGCAAATACTGTGGCACCTAGTTCTT
>BJFT01000049.1 GCA_014190015.1 Actinomycetes bacterium | reverse complement strand
ATAATCAGGTGTTGGCTCTAAAGAAACTATCTGAATGGAGCAAGAATTCAATTACCACAGCAAAAGATATCATTAACAGTATTGATGATGAGGTTAGAAATTTAGAGTCAAACCAAGCATTAGATCTGATAAATTCAGAGGTTAAGGTTGGGTTTATCTCAACTTCGATTCCAATAATTATATTCACAACTGCTGCGTTGATAACTGTCTATGCCATCCTGCAAAGAAAAAGGCGCAAGTCAAAGATTGTTGAAATTGAACCTAATCTGCTAGAAGTTATGCGAAAGCGATCAGCGATAGCTACCTTAGATACAAAAACACGCAAGACCAAAGCCAGAAAAAAGTCGCGCTAACAGCTGTTTACTTTTAATCACCGGGTCGGGGATTCGGGTCCCTCACAACCCACTTACGTAGGTGAATCCGAGATCTATCTCCAAACATTGGATGTGGTTAAAACTGCTGGTTGTTTTGTGTATCTGCAAAGCTTTTATATCCGGCAGCCTTAATAAGCGCTTAAGGAGTTAATTATCTACGAATAGTTTCAGAAGGTAATTCGCCAAAACGTTCCTGATACATCTTGGCAAAACGTCCTAGATGAGTAAAGCCCCAAGAAAATGCAATTTCAGAGATTGAAGATTTAAAACTTTGATTTAAAATCAGGTCTTCACGAACTCTGGTAAGGCGGACATTGCGGAGATAGTCAGTCGGACTCATTCCAACATATTTCTTAAAACCATCTTGAAGTGACCTGATACTTACACCAGCAATTCGTGCCATATCTGTTACGGTTAAAGGTTCTTCTGGATTGGCTTCACATGCTTGTATCGCCAGGCGAATTGATCGTGGCGCTGCCGGTTCCACACTACTGCCGATGGATTCACTGTAGTTATGGTGCTGAGAGAGTAGAAGTCCGCTGATAATTAAATCCTGGAATTGGCTTCGAACTCCACTGTGCATTGTTAGCCCACCCCGATCAACATCTGAAACAAGTGTGTCAACTAAAGTACGCCAACTTCTTGCTTCAGGAGTCGTTAAATCCATTCCAAGATCGAATCTAACCGGTAGATGTAACTCTCGACCGATTAAATCTTCGAGTCGTTCTTCAAGAGTGCTGCGATTTATGTAAACTAATAATTGCGGGTTCCTTTCGTGCCAGATCATGTCCAATTTCTCTAAGGGATTTGGAATTGAAGCCATATTCACATCAGAAAGAATCTTATCTTTCCCACATGAGATTTCTGCGCTTCCAGCTAGAGGCATTTGAATTAGATAAAAAGAGTTTAATTCTCCAGGAGTTATGTGAACTTCAGCGCCGTAATCCAAATAATTGAGGGTCACATCGCCCAGAGTTACACGATTGTGAACGGTATTTAGTTGCTCGTCTTTATTTGTTGTTGTAAGCCCGTGTGGACAGAACACTCGCGCAACCTCACTACGAGCCTCATCCAAGTGAGTAGTGCGAAATAGGTTATGTTCGCGAAGCAACTCGGTTACTGGGACCATCCCCAAATGGTTCACGCCGTAAGGGCAGGCTGTCAATGGATTTTTAGGATTCAGGTTGCCTTTTTTGCGTTCTGTGGATAGCAAATGCGTGGGTGGGACACCTCTGAGCGCTGAGTCTGCCTAGATTGCACATATTGCTTTTACCTTCACATAGCTAAAGGAGAGACATATGAGTTCAGATTCATTAAAGGGCAAAGTTGCAATTGTTACAGGCGGTGGAACTTTGTTTGGTGCTGCGGTAGCAAAGACACTGATTAATGATGGTGCCCAAGTTATGATAGTTGAAATCAACGCTGAGAGCGGAGCGGCGGCGGCTAAAGCTTGTGGCGCTTCTTTCTTTCATGGTGATGTCACTGATGATTCTTCAATCTCGAAATCGGTTGAATCAGTAATCTCTACCTGGGGTCGTGTCGATGTTCTGGTAAATCTTGCTTGTTCATACGACGATTCTGGAGCAAATAGCACTCGTGCTCAATGGACAAATACCTTGAATGTAAATATCGCAAGTTCAGCAATGTTTGCTGCTGCAGTTCGGCCTTACATGGCAAAACAAGGTGGTGGCTCAATAATTAACTTAACAAGTATTTCTTCGAGCGTTGCACAGACTGGACGTTGGATTTATCCAGTATCTAAAGCTGCGCTTGTTCAACTAACTCGAAATATGGCGATGGATTATGCTGGCGATAAAATTCGCGTGAATTCAGTTTCACCAGGATGGACCTGGTCTGCAATTATGGATATGTTGTCAAAAGGCGATCGCAAAAAAACTGACCGAGTCGCCGCACCATTCCATTTGACTGGAAGAGTTGGCGATCCGGAAGAAGTTGCAAATGTGATTTCATTCTTGGCTAGCGATAAAGCGTCAGTAGTAACTGGTGCAGATTGGGCTGCAGACGGTGGCTATTCGACAATGGGACCGGAGCAAGCTGTGCCCGCGATCCCATTACTAGAAGCATAATTTCTTTGTTGTTAAACCTTTGCTAATCGCTTACGAGCCTTGGGACCGATCTTCGCATAGCTCTTAGGATTGATTGGCAACAACCATTGATTGAATCTAACAGGTGCTGGAATCTGAAGACCCAAGTCCAGAAGTAATTCATCGATGTTGTGAACAGAGAACGGAATGATATTTGTTCCGTGGGCATGCTTATTCTCGGTGCGCTTCTCCATCCAGGCTAGACGCTTATCAATTTGAGATAACATCTCGCTGCGTGAAGGCAACTTGATAGCACCTTCGATATTTGCTGCGATCCAGATTGCTCCAATTTCAGCGTTTAATTGTGAGAAGAATGAAGAGTTGTATCCGTTGAATGCCAAGTTCTTAACATCCAGTGGGATCAATTGACGATAAAGACGGAAGTTGCCGCGTTCATCAGTAATTGACTTCATAACTGAATCATCAAGGAATGGCACTCGTTGGTGGAAGCCGGTTCCACAGATTACATAATCTGCATCCAAAGTTTTGCCGTTTGAAAGAGTGACCTTTCCAGCTGCCATGCTAATAATTTCAGTGTCGCGCTCTACGAATAGTTTTCCATTTTTGATGTTCTTAAAGAAACCATCAGTTGCAAGTGAAACTGTACTTCGAACAATAGTATCGAGTCCGGTCTTTGGATGTAAGCCAAGCTTGTCTAGCTTGAATTGCTTCTCAATAACTCCCTGCACACTCCCAAGCATTCCGGCGCTGACTTTCTTACCTTTTCCGTGCAAGAAAGCTTCGGCACCTTTTAATTCAATGTAAGGAAATAGGGCTTCACCCATACGAGTCAAAAGGAGCATCTTGTAGTTAAGAACGTTGTTAAGTCGCTTTGGAACCTTCCAGATCAATTGTCGCGCAACAATAGTTGTCTTCTTTGATGTTCCAACGGTTGCATTAGCTACATCGCAAGAGGACTTGCCATAACCAACTACAACAACGTTCTTTCCACGAACATCTTCGAGTCGATGGAAATCGATTGTGTGCAGAATCTTGCCACCCCCAGCTTTAAAAGCATCCGCTCCTTTCCATTCAGGAATAAATGGATCACTGAAAATTCCGTTAGCAACAATGAAATAATCGAAGTCTTGTGAAGCCTTCTTGCCATTAGACAAGGTTTCAACTGTCCATGAACCATTTACATTCTGTTGCGCACTTGTCACTTCGGTGTTGAATGAAATCTTTTTAAAGATATTAAATTTTTTGGCATAACCTTCCATATATTGCTGGACTTGTTCACCGCTTGGCCATTCTGGTGTTCCTTTTGGATAACGATAATCGCTCAGTGCGTAGGTGCTACGAACGTTCTGAGTTCCTAGACCTGGATATCGGCGTGAAGCTGACCAAACACCACCAACATCAGATTTTTTTTCATAGATATGAACTTCATGACCGAATTCAGCAAGAACTTTTGCAGACGAGAGTCCTGCAAATCCAGCTCCTACGATTCCAATTTTCATCAGATTTAACCCCTGTCCCCCCAGCAGCGCTAGGCTCATTAGTACTTAAGACTAGGAACCAAGGGATTAATTACTTATCCAAAGCACGCAATGGATATCCGATAGACGCTCGCGTTTATATTGGACCTATTGTTTCGGCAACAATCCCTGTGCTAATTCCAATAAGCGGAAGGTCACCGAAAGGATCAAAAATCAAGGAAAGTTTTAACCTTAATCTCCTGCTTTGGACTGTTAATCCTTGCCCTCTTACTGGCAACATCTTAAGAGATTATTTTCAAGTTTTTTTCTTTTTGCGCCAATATAAATAAGTGATTATTAATATCAAGATTACGAATACCATCTGCCAAAAGGAGATTGGAAAAGGTGCATGCTCTGGCAGAGTTTGCGAGATTACATTGCTCTGGTTTAGCAGGGCGATAGTTGCAACTACCCCGGCATGATCAGAGCCATACTCACCTTGGATGCCAATAATTTCAGAGGCAACACTTTCTGTGCCATTTTTACTAAAAATGTAATCTAACCGATCGGTAAAGCCATAATCATTTCCCATTGATTTAGCTGCAACTAATCGCTTTGAATCAGCGCCAGTTAGTAGTGCGTTCATTCCCCAGGTATAGTTTTTTGGATCAAGTGAATCTGGCCCGGCATCTTTATATCCTGCTTGACCCATAATTGAATAAGCATTACATGTAATGTCATTGGCTTGGCAGGCTTGGGATTGAACTGGTTGTTCACCTGGATTTGATTGATCCTTTGATCGTGGATCTCTTGGATCGGCATTAAAATCACCCATGACAATTAC
>BJFT01000048.1 GCA_014190015.1 Actinomycetes bacterium | reverse complement strand
TGCTTTGCCATGCTTTTGTACTCCTCAAATAATGATTCGGATAACGGTTGAGGCTGTGGTTATCACTCTAGCCTCGAGAGTGCTAACGCCAAATCTACGGGAGTAATTCCCGGACTGCAAAACGAGGTGGGTTTTTTAGCGGGCTGTGCGTGCGGACATGCGTGCTTCGCGTAGGCGGCGAAGGCGTTTTACCAACATAGGGGCCGCGATCAATGCATCTTCGCGGTCGATTAAGTCATTGAGTAATTGGTAATAACGAGGAGCGTTCAGGTCAAAGAGTTCTTTAATTGCAGACTCTTTAGCACCTGCGAATTTCCACCATGTTCCTTCAAATTCAAGGATGCGCGTCTCTAATTCGCTCAAACCAGCAGGCGAATTACCAACGTTTTCCATCATGGACATGGGCTAAATCTTAAGGGGCGAATATTAAAAAGTGTGGGATTTACAGAGTCGCCAAAATCGCTTCAATGTCACTAATTTTCGTCCACGGATTAACGATTGCAAATCGAAGAATTGGCTCTCCCTTATCTGCAGATGGTGGAATAAAACCAATCTGATCCGCTAATAATTTATCGCTCCATTGCTGATATTGAGAAGCGCTCCAACCCGGACGAGTAAAAGCCACAATCGAAAGTTCTGGTTCGTACAAGAGTTCGAGATTTGGATGTTTGTTAATCAATTCTGCAGCTTTTGCTGCAACATCCATTGTTGCTTGCATTGCATCTGCGTATGCCTCGGTGCCATGTGCTGCAAGTGAGAACCAAAATGGTAATCCGCGAACACGACGTGTGAGGTGAATTGCGTAGTCAGATGGATTCCATGATCCGTCATGCAGTGTCTCTAAATACGTTGCATGTTGAGTGTGAGTTTCGCGTGCTAATTCGGGATTGCGATAAATAAGTGCACACGCATCAAATGGTGCAAATAACCATTTGTGTGGATCGACAATAAATGAATCAGCTTTTTCTACTCCATTGAACTTCGAACGAACTTTGGGTGCACATAGCGCTGCTAATCCATACGCACCATCAACGTGGAACCAGATACCACGAAGGTGAGCGGCATCTGCAATTCCACTTAAGTCATCAACAATTCCAAGGTTTGTTGTGCCAGCAGTTGCAACAACTGCAAAGACCCGTGAAGTACCAGTGGAGTGCAACGCATCTATTTCGCGGGCAACATCTTCGCCGTGTAATTTACGATCCGAGCGCGTGGCAACTTTAAGAACATCTACGTCCATTACATTTGCAGCCGAAGCAATTGATGAGTGCGCCTCTTCGCTACAGGCGATTACCCAACGTGTTGCATCTGGAAACTTCTTACGTGCTTCTGCTCGCGCAACAACGAGTGCGGATAAATTTCCAATTGTTCCGCCCTGTACAAAAACGCCACCCGCACTTGCAGGCAACCCTGCTAAATCTATGAGCCATTGCAGCGCCTGGTTTTCAGCAAATACAGCGCCAGCACCTTCTTGCCATGAGCCGCCGTATAAAGCACTTGCGCCAACAACTAAATCAAATAAGTTTGCAAGTTCACTAGGTGCAGATGGAATAAAAGCTAAGTAACGCGGATGATCTGTTGAGATACACGCTTTTGCCAACACATCTGTGAAAACTTTTAAAGCTTCGCTTCCGCCCAATCCGCGCGCGGTGATTGTGTTTCCAACTTCGCGAAATAAATCTGCTTCAGTGCGCGGACCATCTAATGGTGGATCACTCTTTAAACGCTCAAGACTGTAGGCAAGGATTTCATCTGCCAAGTTCTCAACTTCTGGCGTGAACTCATGCATCCGCTTCTGCTCGCTTTACGATATTTCGAATCATCGTTGGAAATACTAAAGTGTGCAGTGGCGCAATTACATACCAATACAACTGACCACCTAAACCACGAGGAACAAATGTTGCTTCTTGAATTATCCGAGTTTTTCCTTCGTGGGTATCAACTCTAAATTCAAGCCACGCCTTTCCTGGCAGAACCATTTCGGCATATAACTTCATACGCACGCCATGTTCAATTTCTTCTACTCGCCAAAAATCTAAACTATCGCCAACTCGTAGGTTATTTGGATCGCGACGACCGCGACGTAATCCAACTCCACCAAAGAAGCGATCGATAACTCCGCGCCCCCACCATAGAAAATCAGATCCATACCAACCGTTGTCGCCACCAATACTTTCGATGTATTTCCATACAGTGTCGATTGGTGCACTTGTTAGTGCTTCGCGATGATCATTTAAAATCATTTCGCCAGCCCATTCAGGATCTCCCTGGGCTTTTTGCCATGGCGCTGTTGGTGTTGATGCATCCGACCAACGTGTTTCAACGTTGTGATCATTTGTTCGAGTGAGCGCTAATTTGATTGAGTCTTCAACGTTTAACAAACCTTCAGGTGGAGGTGGAATTAGTGCATCCACACTCTTATTTTTATCCGCAACAACTTCGCTGATTAGTGAACCAACTAATGGACGCGCAAGTGAAGTTGGTACTGGTGTGACTAGACCAATCCATAAACTCGAAAGATTTGGTGTGAGAACCGGTACTTGAATGATCCAACGTTTGCGCAATCCAGATAACTTCGCAAACTTCTGCATCATGTCGGCGTATGACAAAACCTCGGGGCCGCCGATATCAAAGACCTGATTGACAGGTTTTTCTAACACGGCAGCTTTTCGCAGGTAGTACAAGACATCTCGCACAACAATTGGTTGCGTTAAATTCGAAACCCATTTTGGCGTTGTCATAATCGGCAGACGGTGCGTGAGGTGGCGCAACATCTCAAAAGATGCTGATCCCGAACCGATGATTATGCCTGCACGAAACTCGAGGACTGGAACAGATGTTGATGCCAACTCTTTACCGGTCTGCACTCTAGAAGATAGGTGTTTGCTGCTGTTCTTATCATTTGCAATTCCGCCTAGATAAATAATCTGTGAAACTCCAGCACGTTCTGCCGCTTGCGCGAATGTGCGAGCCATTTCAGATTCGATAGCGGTGAAGTCAACGCCAACGTTAATTGAGTGCAATAGATAAAAGGCAGTGTGTATTCCAGCAAGTGCTCGATCTAAATCAGTCGCACTCGTTGCATTTCCAACGACGATTTCAACATCATTGGCCCAAGCTCGGTCTTGAACTTTGATGCGATCGCGAACTAATACCCGCACATCATGTCCATCTGCTAACAATGTGCGGACAAGGCGCCCACCTACGTATCCAGATGCGCCAGTAACTAGGTACTTACGCTTTTGATTCTGCTGACTCATGGTTCAGAGCCTAGACTTAAGCCAAGAAAACCAACACTTCAAGGGAGGCGTCATGACAAAACCACGCGTTGTAATTCTCGGCGCCGGCTTTGGCGGATTAACCGCTGCCCGTGAACTGAGTGACCATGCTGATGTCACCGTTGTTGATCGCCATAATTTCCAAACATTTTTGCCGTTGCTCTATCAGGTTGCCTCCGCGGGCTTAGCAGCCGACCACGTCGCACACCCTGTTCGTGCTGCACTTCGTAAATCCGGTGCGCAATTTCGTATGGGTTCTCCTATAACAGTTGATCACAATAATAAAACAGTAAAAATTGATAGCTCTGAAGTGCTTCCATTTGATCACTTGATCATTGCACTCGGTTCTGCGACTGCAGATTTCGGTGTCAAAGGCGTTAATGAATTTGCACTGGGAATGAAGAGCGTGCACGAAGCTCTATCCATTCGCGCCGAAGTTATGCGCCGCTTTGAAGATTTGTGCCGCTTCCAAGATGACACCGCATTCACGATGGCAGTAGTCGGCGGCGGACCAACTGGTGTTGAAATGGCTGGAGCTTTTGCGGAGTTAGTGCGTGGGCCACTTAAAAATGACCAAGCCGAAGCAGCGGCAAATATCAAGATTGTCTTAATTGAAGCAGGTCCTCGTTTGTTACCTAGTTTTTCTCCAGCTCTATCTGATCGCACAAAGAAAGATCTGGAAAAACTCGGTGTGCATGTAATGCTTAATACGGCAGTTGAAGAAGTAACAAATGACTCAATAAAGATTAGCGGCGCTCCAGAGATTCCAGCGCAAGTGACAATTTGGGCTGCTGGAGTTAAGGGCGAGCCAACTGCATCAAAGTTAAACCTTCCGCTTATCTCAACTCGTATCGATGTTGAAAACTCTCTTCAAGTCAAAAACTATCCGCACATCTGGGCTATCGGAGATATCTCTGGTTACAAAGATGCAAAAGGAAAGTTTCTTCCGATGGTGGCTCCTGTTGCTCTTCAGCAAGGAAAATTCGTTGCAAAGCAGATAATTAATCTTGCACAAAATAAAGCAGTGAAATCATTTAAGTATCGCGATAAAGGATCAATGGCAACCATTGGTCGCCACAAGGCAGTAGTTGAAGTTGGAAAGTTTAGAATGACCGGCGTACTAGCTTGGTATGCGTGGCTTTGGCTACATCTTTTCTACTTGCTTGGCGGTCGTAACAAAATTGGAACCATGGCGGACTGGACCTGGAACTACTTAACTTTTGATCGCGGCAACCGCCACATCATGGATTCAATTTAAATGCAGCGAAATATCAACCTGCGTGGCCATGATGTATTTACATTTCAATGGTCAAAGCGCGGAGAACCGCTAGTAATTTTGCACGGTGGGTTAAGCCATAGCGAAAAAACTAAGAAATACCTTCTGCCAGCTGTGAAAAGAAATTTTAAGGTTTTTGCATACGACCGCACAGGTCATGGTCGTACAGCCAATCAAAAAGGTAGCTTCTACTTTAACTTTCAAACCAAAGAGCTCATCGCTTTCTTAGAAGATGTAGTTAAAGAACCTGCGCACTTAATAGGCATTAGTGATGGGGCAAATATCGCTCTCATGGCCGCAA
>BJFT01000047.1 GCA_014190015.1 Actinomycetes bacterium | reverse complement strand
TTGTTACATGGCTAAAGCCGCCTTCGCGCTTCTGTTTTTCTAGCCAACCAAAGTCGTGTGTAGAACACGCGGTGCCTGTGATGATGAAGAATTCAGTGTCACCAGTTTGTGTAACTGTGTAATCCGATTCGATGCCACCGCGAGTGTTAAGTGCTTGCGTATAAACAGTGCGGCCAACGCCTTTAACAACATCATTGGCACATACCCAATTAAGAAAATCAGGCGCTTGTGCACCGCTAACGATTGCTTTTGCAAAGCTCGATTCATCAAATAAACCAGCGTTTTCACGCGTTGCGCGGTGTTCTGCAGCAACTGCGGAAGACCAGTGTTTGCCTGCCCATCCGTATGGTTTTAGCGAGTCATCACTTTCGTGATTGGCGTAGTAATTAACGCGTTCCCACGAGGACTTTTCTCCGAAGACAGCGGTGTTAGCTGCGTGCCAATCGTATGCCGGTGATTTCTTTCCTGGACGTGCACTCTGTCGTTCTTCACCTGGATAGTGAATGTCGTAATACGCCTCGTAGTTTTCACTGATGCGCTTGAGTGTGAAATCTGGTGATTTATACGATGCGCCAAATCGTTTGATATCCATGTGCCAGAGATCCATAGTTGGTTCTCCTGCAACAACCCACTCGGCAACAACTTTTCCAATTCCACCAGCGCCAGCAATTCCGTGCGCACAGAAACCGGCAGCAACAAAGAATCCACCAACTTCTGTCTCACCTAAACAGAATTCGTTATCTGGTGTGAATCCTTCTGGGCCGTTGATGAAACTCTTCACGCCAATTTCGCTCATCTTTGGAACACGGCGTTGTGAGTTAACGGCAATCTCTTCGAAGCGATCCCAGTCTTCACCGAGCAATTGATTATTAAAATTCGCTGGAATGTCATCAAAGTTTTGATAATCAGCAGACCACGCTTTGGAGTTGCGTTCATACCCACCCATTAATAAGCCTTGTACTTCTTGACGGAAATAGATCAGAGAATCAGGGTCGCGAAGTGAAGGTAACAATGGAGCGCTTGGATCCATGAAGTTATCGGTAATCAAATATTGGTGGCTCATCGGAACAATTGGTACGCGAACATCAACCATGCGCGCAATAGATGGTGCATACATGCCACCGCAGTTAACAATTACTTCGCACTCGATGACGCCTTTATCCGTAGTTACTGATTTAACTCGGCCCTTTTCAGTTTGAATTGAAAGAACTCGAGTGTGTGTAAATATCTGAACTCCACCAGCGCGCGCACCAGCTGCCATCGCCATTGCAAGTTGTGAGGGATCTACTTGTCCATCGGATGCCAAATAAGAAGCGCCAATAACTCCTTCTAGGTCCATGAGTGGAAATAGTTCTTGCGCTTCTTTCGGGCTAATTTCTTTTAGATCTAAATTAAATGTTCGCGCCCAACCAATTTGTCTGCGAATTTCTTCCATGCGCTCTGGTGTTGTTGCCAGTTTGATACTGCCGCATTCGCGCCAACTTGGGGGAGTATCGGTTTTTTGTAAGCGGCGATATAAATCAACAGAGTGCATATTCATCTTGGTAAGTGTTGGGTCTGCGCGTAATTGACCAACCAGACCGGCTGAGTGAAATGTTGAACCGCTCGTTAGTTCGTTACGGTCGAGCAGAATGACATCTTTTTCACCGAGCTCGGCTAAGTGAAATGCAACGGAGGTTCCGCCAACTCCACCACCGATAATGACAATTTTTGCCCTGGTAGGAAGTGGTGACTTACTCATGGCCTAAATGTATCCTGAACTTATGTCCGATGCCAGAGAACTAGAAGCCTCCTTCGGCGCGCTCCTTGATCAGGTTAATTTAGTAAAAAACAGAACTTCGGTAACTGAATTATCTGGTGGGTTAACAAATAGAAACTTAGCAATTGAATCTGATGGTAAAAAATACGTAGCTCGAATTTCTAGTAACTCATCCGCTCTTTTAGATATCAATCGCGAAGATGAATACAAAAACAGCATCATTGCAGCCGAAGCTGGAATCGGTGCACAGGTCTATGACTTCTTGCCAGGCAAAGGTTTATTGCTTATTGGTTTTATTAACGGCAAAACTTTCGGTGCACAAGATATTGCAAATAATCTGCCCCGCGTAGCAAAGTCAGTTCGCCAGCTGCATAGCGCTAAACCATTTGTGAGTGAATTTAATATGTTTACTCTGCAAAAGCGTTACCTGGATATTGTGCAATCAAATAAATTTATTTATCCAGATAAGTATTTAGATTATGTGGACCACGTGGCAGATCTAAAGAAGGCACTTGCTGTGCTGGATGAAGGCACAGTGCCGTGCAATAACGACTTGTTGCCAGGAAACTTCATTGATGATGGCGAGAAGATCTGGCTAATTGATTATGAATACTCGGGTAATAACGATGCCTGCTTTGAGCTTGGAAACATCTGGGCCGAAGCTTTTCTCGAGTACGACGCTCTCGTTGAACTCATTGATTCATATTACGGAGCACATCGTCCAGAAAAGATTGCACGTGCATGGTTACAAGCTCTGATGGCTAAGTATGGATGGACGTTATGGGCTGCGATTCAAGCATCTGTTTCAGATATTGATTTTGATTTCCGCGCATGGGGCGGAGAGAAGTTTGATTTAGCTCAGAGCCAATTTACCTCTGATTTATTTAAGCAATCACTAGTTGCCGTAGCGACAAAGTAAAACGGGCCCACCGCAGAAGCGGCGAGCCCGTTTAATTACTTGTGATTAAGCGGAGGCGACAGTGATGTTTACGCTTGCAACAACTCCGTGTGCAAGTGAAACCTTCGCTGTGTGCTTTCCGATCTTCTTGATGTGGCCAGTGATCTTGATGCTGTGACGATCAATGTCATTGCCTGTGGCTGACTTGATTGCTGCTGCAACATCTTTATCTGTTACTGAACCGAATAGACGTCCGCCAGTTCCAACTTTGACCTTGATGTTCAAAGTTGCTTCCTCAAGGGCTGACTTAATCTCTTTTGCGTGATCGATATCGCGAACTTCGCGAGCGCGACGTGCACGACGGATGCCTTCAATCTGCTTCTCGCCGCCTTCTGACCATGCAATTGCGTTTCCGCGTGGCAACAAGAAGTTGCGTGCGAAACCATCTTTTACGGTTACAACATCGCCTGCTGCACCGAGCTTTGGAACTTCACGAGTAAGGATTAGTTTCATGATTCATATCTCCTTATCGAGCACTTGATGTGTAAGGCAACAGCGCAACTTCACGGCTGTTCTTAACAGCTGTAGCAATTGAGCGTTGGTGTTGTGTACATGCACCAGTTACACGACGAGCGCGGATCTTGCCGCGATCAGAGATGTACTTACGAAGAGTCGCAATATCTTTGTAATCGATATACGAAACTTTGTTCTGGCAGAAGCTGCAAGGCTTCTTCTTAAACTTCTTATTAAGAGCAGCAGCCTTCGCGCCCTTATTCTTTGGCTCTTTTAGAGCTCTGTTATTTCTTGCTCCCATTGTGGTGCTCCTTTTCGGGCCCTTCTTCTAATTACTTAGTCGAAGGAATGGATGGATAGGTGGATTATTTAATTGTTTAAAACGGTGGTTCGTCGTTGGTGGTGGTTGCCCATCCGCCGCCGGCTGTTGTTGTAGAGGCTGCAGCCCATGGATCATCTGAGAATGTTTCAGTGGACGCGGCTGGTGAACCAAATGAACCAGTAGATGCACCACCGGCAGCACGTTGTGTACGTGTCACCTTTGCAGTTGCACTACGTAGTGATGGACCAACTTCATCAACTTCTACCTCAAACACTGTGCGCTTTTCGCCTTCTTTAGTTTCATATGAACGCTGCTTAAGACGACCAGAAAGAATTACGCGCATTCCTTTTGTCAGTGACTCTGCAACATTTTCTGCTGCTTGACGCCAGATCTGACATTGTAAAAAGAGGCTCTCGCCATCTTTCCACTCATTGGTTTGCTTATCTAAGTAACGAGGTGTTGAGGCAACACGAAATTTCGCTACGGCCGCACCTGATGGTGTGAAACGTAACTCCGGATCATCGACAAGGTTGCCGATCATTGTGATTGTTGTATCTCCTGCTGCCATTTCTTTTCCTCTTTCTCTACGTATCTACTCTGGGGTCCGTGCTAAACGGATACTCGTCAAAGTATCGGATTACTCCGATAATTTACTCTGGACGAATAACCTTTGTGCGTAAGACTGACTCATTCAAATTGAGTTGGCGATCCAACTCTTTGATGGCAGCTGGTTCGCAGTGCATATCTACAACTGCGTAAATGCCTTCGGCTTTTTTCAGGATTTCAAATGACATACGACGTCGGCCCCACACATCGAGCTTGTCGACGCGGCCTCCGCTGTCTTTGATGATCTTGAGATAAGTCTCAAGGCTTGGTGTGACTGTGCGTTCTTCAAGTTCTGGATCAAGAATGACCATTAATTCATAGTGACGCATGCGTTAACCCGACCTCCTCTGGACTAAGACGGCCACAGTATTTCTGTGACAGGAGGGTTAGTGCTTTTCTTGCGCGCTAAGAGTAACTCCTGTGTGGGGTTAAGGGAAAATCACGCTCAGATTTATGCGTGAGGGTGTGCGTTACTTCTTCTTTGGAGTCTGAACTCCGCCTGAGGTCATAACGATTGGATCGAGCCCACCAATATTTGAAGGTGCTGGGAAATCCATAACTGGTTCGCCTTTAAGTGCGCCCTTCATAAATGCTGTCCAAATACGCGCTGGGAAAGATCCACCAGTAACGGATGTAAGTCCACCAATACCGTTAAGTGTTTGCGTTGCATCATCTCTAAAGAAAGAAACTGCTGCTGCAAGTTGTGGTGTGTAACCACTAAACCATGCAGACGCGTTTGATTGTGATGTTCCAGTTTTACCAGCAGCTGGTCGACCAAGTGCGAGCGCCGCAGCGCCTGTTCCACCATTTACAACACCCTTAAGTGCATACGTTA
>BJFT01000046.1 GCA_014190015.1 Actinomycetes bacterium | reverse complement strand
CCCAGCCACAGCTGGCGCCATTGGCAGCAAGGAGGCCACCAACGCTGTAATAAGTAGGAGAGCGCGCTTCATGCCCAGCAGTTTATGGCCCTCGCCTCTGAATCTTCCCCTCTTGCCTTCAAGATGCAGATGCAAATGATTTGCATTAACCTTGTCCCATGCATATTCCTGACGGGTTCATCGATGTCCAAACTTCGGCCATCTTTGCCGGCCTTGCCGCCGTTGGCGTTGGCGCATCCCTTAAAGGTGCACGTGCTCAACTAGATGAGAAGAGCGCACCACTAGCTGGATTGACCGCGGTCTTTATCTTCGCTGTTCAAATGCTGAACTTTCCAGTTGTTGCAGGAACAAGTGGTCACTTGATCGGCGCCGCGCTCGCAGCCGTCTTAGTCGGACCCTGGGCTGCAACTCTTGCACTCACAGTTGTACTCGTCATGCAAGCATTTCTCTTTGCAGATGGCGGACTAACCGCACTTGGCTTAAGCACATTTAACATGAGCATCATCGCCGTCTGGGTTGGTTACGCAATATTTCTGCTCGTTAAGAAAATTCTTCCACGCGGCAAACCATCAATCGTTATCGCATCAGCAATCGGCGCACTGATCTCTGTTCCAGCTGCGGCGCTCGGTTTCACTCTTCAATACGCAATGGGTGCCAACGCAACATTTTCTGTCTCAACCGTTCTCGGTGCAATGGTCGGAACCCACGTGCTGATCGGAATCGGCGAAGCGTTAATCACTGGCCTAACAGTGAGCGCAGTTCTTGCTAGCCGTAGCGATTTAGTTTATGGATGGAAAGGCAACGCAACAGTTTTGGAGATTCGCCGTGGATAAGAACAAAAAGTTTTTAATCAGCGGTTTTGTAGTCTCACTCTTTTTAGCAGGCGTAGTTTCTTTCTACGCATCATCTAATCCAGATGGTCTAGAAAAAGTCGCCCAAGATATTGGTTTCCTTGACACTGCAAAAGAGCACACCAACGCTGATGGCGTCCTCGCTGATTACGGCGTTAAAGGAATCGATAACGAACGCGCATCAGTCGGCATTGCAGGTGTCATAGGAGTCATCGGCACTGCAATCGTTGGTGGCCTTTTGTTCAAGTTTCTTGCCCGCAAACCAAAAAAGACACTTAAGCAATGAAAATTGAGCAACATCATGGACATCACCATGGCCATGATGTTGGAGAAAGACTTTATCTCCACCGCCACTCGGTAATTCACTCACTTCCTTCGCACGCAAAAATAGTTGCAGCGCTGCTCTTTATTTTGATCGCAGTCTCAACTCCCATCCACAAATGGGCTGCTTTTATTGGCTATTTCGTCATTCTTCTGATCACTGTGGCTGCAGCAAAAATCCCATTTACTCTGATGTTTAAGCGCGCATTGATCGAAATCCCATTCATCTTCTTCGCTCTTTTAATGCCCTTCTTCGGCACCGGCGAAAGATTTGAAGTCGCTGGCCTTAATTTATATCGCGAAGGTTTGCTTGCTGGCACAAGCATCTTTGTTAAAGGAACACTGGGTGTAATCACCGCAATCATTCTTTCCACAAGCACAACTGCTCGCGAGATCTTGCGCGGACTAGAACGCCTGAAACTTCCTGCGCTTATGGTCCAAATCGCATCCTTTATGTTGCGCTATGTAAATGTTGTTAACGATGAAATGGAGCGCATGAAAGTTGCTCGCGAATCCCGTGGATTTGAAGCAACAGGAATCAAGCACTGGAAAGTTCTAGCAACAGCAGCAGGTGCGCTCTTCATTCGCTCTTACGAACGCGGCGAGCGCGTCCACCTTGCAATGCTCTCTCGTGGTTACACCGGTGTATTGCCTCACGATGAACCACCACATATCCCACTTACTCTTTGGTTGCGCTCTCTTACTCTTCCAATAACTGCTTCACTAATCTTTTTCACAACTATGGCGTTAGGATTCTAAGCATGAGTGCACCGAGCTTATTAATTAAAGAACTTGCATTCGCATACCCAGATGGCACTCAAGCGCTCTACGGTGTAAACCTCACAATCCAAAAAGGCGAGCGTGTTGCACTGCTCGGTCCTAACGGCGCAGGTAAAACAACTCTTGTCATGCACATGAACGGCATCCACCCAACCGCACACGGCTCTGTCCACGTTGCAGGCCAGCTAGTTGATTCAAAAGATAAAGAATCACTCAAAGAGATCCGCTCAAAAGTAGGCATCGTCTTTCAAGATCCTGATGATCAACTCTTTATGCCAACAGTCGGTGAAGACATCGCATTTGGTCCCTACAACATGGGTATACGTGGGCCCG
The DNA here is from genome assembly GCA_014190015.1 of Actinomycetes bacterium. Classification (GTDB taxonomy): domain Bacteria; phylum Actinomycetota; class Actinomycetes; order Nanopelagicales; family Nanopelagicaceae; genus Planktophila. Next base: position 2,931 of record BJFT01000046.1, on the reverse strand, counting down.
AACTAGATGCAGTCGTAGATAACGCACTGGCACAAGTTGGCATGAGCGAATTCAAAAACCGCCCACCACATCACTTATCTTTCGGCCAACGCCGCCGCGTTGCAGTAGCAACTGTTCTTGCAATGAAGCCTGAAATCCTTGTACTCGATGAACCATCATCAAATCTGGACCCTGCAAGCAGACGAGAATTAGCTGAAATTTTGCGCTCACTAGATATCACAATGGTCATGGTCACTCACGATCTGCCATACGCATACGAACTCTGCGAACGCTCAGTCATTCTCTCCGGGGGCATCATCGTTGCCGATGACACAACACATTCAATTCTGACCGATGAATCACTACTTAAAACCAACAGACTCGAATTACCTGTTGGCTTTTCTATCTCCCAGCGCGCCTAAGTTTTATTCTTCCCTGCGCAATCGCAGCTCCCAATAAGACAATCGCACCACCAACTGGTTCATACCAGGTAACACCTTCGCCCAAAAAGATAACGCCCACAATCACAGCAACTACCGGTGTCACATACGTAACCGAACTTGCAATCGCACTTCCTGCTGCAGCCATGATCTGAAAGTTCCAGATATATGCAAACCCGCGACCAAAAGCGCCCAGTCCCACCATCGCAAGCATGGGCACCAATGACACATCGCCAGTAACACCACCATCGATTAAATAAAAGGGCAACAAGATTGCGGTAGCAATAACTAATTGTGTTGCAGCTGCTGCTTCTGGGCGAAGCCCAAGCGGCAGGATGAATTTTCGTGAATACGGAAATGACACTCCGTAACATGCAACAGAGAGTAAAAGCGCCAACACCGCGGATAAAGGATTCTCACCTAATCCCTGCCATGCACCCAAAACAGTAAGCACGCCAACAAAACCCAAGAAAAGACCAAGTACTTGCGCCTTTGTAACTTTTTCAGATCTAAATACCAAGATAATCGCAATCAACGTCATCAAAGGCGTCACTGCATTAATGATTCCAGCCAACACAGATGTGACAGATTGCTCCGCAACGGGAAATAAGTACCCTGGAATGACATTTAACGTCATCGCTGGAAAAGTTAAATGCGCCCACGTCTTTAATTCACGTGGCAATGCAATATTTCTGATACGTGCAAATGTCACAAGAGTCAGTGCACCCAGTGCTACACCACCAAAAGCCACACCAACAGGGGATAAGAACTCAAGGCCTAATTTGATGAAGATAAATGAGCATCCCCACGTGATGCCAAGGGCAATGTATTGAGGCAACCAACGCACATTCGTCTTTTCATTCATCCCTAAATCCTCTCAGGTGCATTGATTACCCGTGGTAATTACAACCAATAATCCACGGTATTATTAGCCAGTTCTTTCATCCGAAAGAAAGCTCTTCCCCCAAAGTGCCAAAAAGCACTTACTTGCGAGTCTTAAGCACCAATCTTGATCGAGACGCGCTTGTCTCTCGATTGGTAACCATAAAATCATGTCTCTACAACCACGTACTGCTGCCCCTGGAAAAGCCCGCCGCGCAGCATCAGCTGGAAAGCCGCGCACAAAGAAGAACGCTGCCGCGAAATCCACGACACCAAAGACAACTCGCCGTTACAGCGATGGTCCAAAGGGAACTCCCACACGTAAAGAAGAGCGCAATCTAGAACGCTCCAAGCTACGTGCAAAGCGCTACCAAGAAAAGATTGCACCAAAGGCAAAGACAACTTCACGTGCCGATGAATTCGTAGCAAAGCGCACAGAACGCGCTGCACGCCCAGAAAAAACAGAGCGCACATTTAAGAAAACTGAATACCGCTCCGGTGAATACAAGAAGACAACTTTCACAAAGTCAGACACACGTCCAACAACTCGCCGCGAAGCGGCGAAGGCAGATCCTGCAAATGATGGTCGCCCTAACTTTGTCCCACAAAAGCGAACCAAGTGGATCCCTGGTCAAAAGCCACGTAAACCAGAGACAGAACGCCCAGACACAACGCGTGCAAACAGAACTGAAAGAACTTTTAAACCACGCAGCACAACTGACTCACGCACAGTAAACAAGACATACAGCGGCAAGAAAGCATCAACTGCCCACGCACGTACACACACCCGCGAAGCTGTTGATTTTGGCGTGAACGATAACTACATCACCGAACCAACAACCACAAAAACACTCACTGACACAGACGTCACCTGGACTCAATTAGGTCTTTCAGCTCCGCTAGTCAACGCCCTTAGCGCACAAGGAATCACATCACCATTTCCTATCCAAATCGCAACACTTCCTGATGCACTCAAAGGTCACGACATCTTGGGTCGCGGACAAACAGGGTCAGGTAAAACTCTTGCCTTTGGTTTAGCACTTCTTAATAACCTACAAAATAAGCAAGCAAAGCCCCACAAACCACTGGCTTTAGTACTCACACCAACTCGCGAACTCGCACAACAAATCGATGAAGTTCTAACACCACTTGCTCGCGCAATTGGTCACGAATCAGTTGTTATCGCAGGCGGAATGCCATATGCCAAGCAGATCACTGCAATGCGCAAAGCAACTGCCATTCTTGTAGCAACACCTGGTCGCCTCATAGATCTACTTAATCGCGGAGAAGTACAACTCGATAACCTCGAGATCACTGTCCTCGATGAAGCAGATCAAATGGCTGACATGGGTTTCTTGCCAGTTGTAAAAGAGATTCTTGATCAAGGAAAAATGGGCGGACAGCGTCTGCTCTTCTCAGCAACTCTTGATCGCGGTGTCGACTCACTAGTTAAGTCATATCTTAAGAACCCAAAGACACACTCACTACAAAACGACCGTGCATCCGTATCAACTATGGAACACCACGTTCTCGTTATGCACCCAGGTGATAAAGATTTAATCACCTCACAAATCGCAGCACGTAACGGAAAAACAATTCTCTTTGTTAAAACCCAACGCGGCGCAGATCG
>BJFT01000045.1 GCA_014190015.1 Actinomycetes bacterium | reverse complement strand
TGGAAGAAATCTATGGATATCAAAAAGCAGACTAAAGCCGACTATCAGAATACGATTAACAAATACAGATTGCCGTATTTTGGAACTATGCCGATGAGTGAAATTAAGCCTCTAGATATTGAATCCTGGACAGCAAAACTCAAACATGACGAGAAGTATTTTGGTAAGCCACTCTCGGCATATACGATTCAAAAGTATGTCAATCTGCTTGCTTCCATCCTGAAAGTAGCCCGAGAAAATAACTTTATACATAACTCGCCGTTTGAAAAGATAAAACGCAGAAAAGTTAAGCCACTCCGTCAGGCAACTCCGCTTGAACTAAATCAGGTTTATCGGATTGCAGAAGGTCTTCCTGAGCAGTTGAAACTGCTTGTGTGGATACCATTCTTTACTGGTCTCAGACCATCAGAAGTTCTAGGTCTGTGTCTTGATGATATTGACTTTAAAGCGAAGAAGATTTCTGTGCATCACCAAATTAGCCGCGATTTGAGCAAAGTCCACGAGGAATACTTGAAAACAAGTTCAAGTCGCCGAGTAGTTCCCTTATCAAATATTTTGGAAGTCAAAATCTTGGACCATGTGAAGAAGTTTGGTCTCGGCCCTGAAGGTCTCTTGTTCAAGAATAGGACTGGGGGAGTGCTTCGGTATAAAGACGCTGCCCGCTCCTTTCGTATTGTCGCAAGACCGCTTGGAATTCCCGAGCGCGAAGGCCTTCATGTGCTTCGGCACACCTTTGTCTCTACTTTAATTCAGAGAAATACCAACATAAAGTCCATCCAAATATTGCTTGGGCATAGGGAAATTTCAGAGACTCTGGATACGTACGGTCACTTATTCCCGAATGATTTAGGCAATGCGATTGCAAAACTTGACGAACTCTTTGAACTTACTCCAGCCAAGAGTTCTGCTACATTGACATTAGCAACCTGATTTTATTGGTGATTATGCAAGTTTGTATGGGCAAAATCGTGGACAAGGTTCTTAGATTGAGCGTGAAAACACCGTTCTTGTCTATGTCCGGCTTATAGGGCGACTCTTCTTCCAATTAGGTGGGCGCAGGTTGAAACTGCGCTCACCTTTCTGCATTTTCGTTGTACAAGTTGTTACATAACCTGTCGCAGATTTAGATGTTTTTATGGGGAAACGATGGGCAAATATGGGCAGTTCTATGGGCAGGTTTCTGACTACAAACAACTTCGCTTGTGACAGGAAACCCTCAGAATTTACGAGTATGTTTGAGTAGAGATAGGTGGTGGGTCATGCAAATCAATATCGACAAGAAAACTGGAATTTTATCAGGGGTCATAGCAGTACTCATTGGCGTCATTATTTTCTTAATGGGCACTCAAAATAGCTCTTCAGGTTTGTTTGGGATCAACCACTCAGCCATGGATGGAGAAAACAACTCAACGAACTCCAGTTTGCTTGGTTCAGATGCAATGTTCTTTGAAATGATGATTCCTCATCACCAACAAGCCGTTGATATTTCTGATCTGGCCATCTCTCGTTCCAAAGACACCGAACTTATTGAATTGGCTAAAAAAATTAGAAATGGACAAGCCGCCGAGATTATTCAAATGAAAAATTGGCTTACAGATGCGGGCGATAGTTCAATGATGGGCCACGGGATGAATCACGGAATGAACCACTCGATGGGTGATGGAATGGGTGGAATGCTCACCGAGTCTGAATTAAGTACCCTTAACTCTCTCAGCGGCTCAAAATTCGATGCTTACTGGCTCAGGGGCATGATCACCCACCATGAAGGCGCCCTGCATATGGTTACGATGATTGAGGATTCAAACCGCCCAGAATTTCGAAACTTTGGAAAAGAAATCGTCTCTATTCAAACTGTCGAAATAGAGCAGATGAAAAAAATGCTCAGTCGGATGGGTGCGTAATTGATAAACTTTATAAATCTAGAAACAGAAGTGGGGAGTTTTAATGAATAAGACATTCGAAATCAAGGGCATGACATGTGGGCATTGTGAAGGACGGGTGACAAGTGAAATCCTGACAATCCCTGGAGTTACAGAAGTTATCGCTAGTGCCGAAAAAGCGAACGTAATGGTTGAATCCGAAGCTGAAATCTCACAAGAATCTATTGAGCGTGCTGTGCAAAGAGCTGGTTACTCTGTAGTTAAGTAGCTAAATCTTTCTGAAGGTTTTCGATACTTGGTTTTTTCTGAGAGTGAAAAGCAAAAATCAAACTGGACAAGGACACCCCTACATTTATGAGTGTCCTTTCTCACTTTGAGGCGAAGAAACCCCATTTTTTGTAGAGACACGCCAATTTTCAATTGGAATTACTCTCGTTTGCCCTTTAACCTTTTACAATGTCGTTAAAAGGTCTGAAAGCAAGATGGCTAGCCGTGCCCCTTGCTGCCCTTTTTCTTCTTTTTAGTACAGGAGCTGCTGCAGCACCTGACTGCCATGTTGCATCGACGACACAGCCAGCCAGTAAATCTGATGCAGTTAGTAGTCACGCGGGGCACTCACATAGCCATTCACCTCAAATAACCACCAGTGCTGCTTCAAATTCTCAAGAAACTCTTTTCTCTGTGGGAAGCTCGCTCAGCAGTGAAATATGTGTTGTGGTCGGATTCATCGTCTTGCTTTTGCTTCGCTTCTCACGTGCGATTAGATCAACGCTTATGGCGAAGCAATTTTCTCTACCGAGATATCAGGTACCCCTATTTTTGTCCAAAAATCTGGGTTATCTCAATTTAAATCATCTTCAGTTGGGAATAATTCGCATCTAATTCTTCTCTCGTCCAGAAATTAACTACGAGAAAAGGAGTTTTTATGCTGAAAAAAATCATTGTTTTATTGTTGGCTGTTGGGGTCATTCTGGCTCCGAATGGCGCAAATGCTTCGACGCATGCAAAGTCATTACAAAATCTAGGCATGAATGAAATCATGTTTGCCCAGATGATGATTCCGCATCATGAACAAGCGATTTCTATGTCGGAAACCGCTCTTAAGAAGAGTCGCAATCAGGTAATTTTGAAACTCTCTAACCAGATAAAGAGCCTTCAAGGAATTGAAAAGTCACAATTGGCGTATTGGCTGAAAGCGACAGATTCTTCAATGACGATGGATCACGATATGCAGATGTCTGGCATGTTAACTACGAAGGAACTTGCTTCACTGAAACGTCTAACTGGAACCCAGTTTGATCGGACATTTTTGCAACTGATGATCAAGCATCATCAGGGGGCACTTGAAATGCTTGATCTAATTTCTGATTCCAAAAATGCGGAGGCTAAGGCACTTGCCAAGGCAATCAATTCTGCGCAAAGTAAAGAAATAACATCCATGAAACTACTACTAAAGAAATTGAAATAAGGAGAAATTGAATGCGTAAAGTACTTGTAAGTATTGCGACCGTAATTGGTCTAGTTTTAAGCTCGAATGTTGCCTTTGCTGATACAGCAAAGCCAGGTGCAAGCATGACACACATGAAGACTGCTGCGGGAGTTGCATCAACTCTTGAAGCAGCAGGAGTAATTCTCTATGTTCAAGGTGGGGCAACATCTGCCGTTATTGGTGACAATCTAAGTGCGGCAACCAGCCAGATTGTTTTTCATATCCCAGTAACTGCAAATAAGGCTGGTGTTCAACATGTTGGAAGCAACATTATTTTCTTCAACACAGCAAACAACCAGTTCCTCACACTTAAGAATCCAGTAATCGATCTAGCAAAAGGTGTTGTCTCAGCAATAGTCCCTCAGGCAGGAGATGCAAAGGTTGATATTTTGACAATCACTAATGCGTCAACCGCAAAGCCAAAGATCACAAACGATAAGAAGATCAAGCAGCGCACAACTGCTTACACAGGTACGACATTGGTACTTGCCCCAGGAGTAGCTGCAACAATCGCATCTGTATTGGGTCTACCAGCAGGTTCATTGCCAGATGGCTTGGCTTTTGGAACAGCTGATGTAACTCTTTATAGCAAGCTGAAGTAAGGGATCAAAATGGAACCAATCTCACGTCGTTCTTTCATTGCTGGTGTTTGCGCAGTTGTCGCATTAGGTGGAAGTGAGGTCCCCGCTGCAGCGAATACAGCGGTGAAGAAACTTCCTGGTGGCCGTCTATCGGTTGATCTAAAGGCGGTGCCTGCATTGGCAAAAGTTGGTGGAGCAACAAGGATTGGTTCTGTAAAGGGGGTGCCAGTTGCGATCGCTCGCACTGGCACCTCTAAATACATTGCCTTTAATCTTTTATGCCCGCATCAAAAGGTAACTGTCACGCAAAATGAGAAAGGGTGGGTTTGCAATGCCCATGGCTCTGAATTCGAATCTGACGGCGATTTGGCGTTAGGTCCAGCCACGACAGGGCTGGCTCGGGTACCTATGAAGATCTCAAAAGGTCTAGCCACCATCGGGTAATTAAGCCTGAGCATATAGATGGGATTGTCACCAATGCGAAAGTTTTTGATAGTCACAATTGTTTCAACTCTAATTATTATTGTTACTTACTTTCTGCCAAGTGGAGTTTGGGCCGAATTTGGAGAATTGCCAGCGCACCCGCTAATAATTCATGGCGTAGTAGTTCTTTTGCCATTGCTTGCAATTCTTCTGCTTGCAGGACTTTTTTGGAAAAATCTACTTAAGAAGTTACATCTTCCCCTTATAGGAGCACTTGCACTTTCTGTAGTAGGCGTTCTTGCTGCCAAGTCGTCTGGATACTCGCTATCGGCCGTAGTAGGTCTTCCAAAGTCTCATGCACAGTGGGGCAATTACCTAGTCTTACTTGCCATTGCACTCGTATCCTCATTTGTACTTTTTTCATATTTTTCTTTCTATAAGAAAAGCAAGATAGCGTCATCAAGCCTAGGAGTTCTAATGGCTTTTCTGGCGGTTAGTGCGATTGGAATGACCTATGTAGTTGGCCATTCAGGTGCAGAAAGTGTTTGGAAGTACAAATACAACTCCGTTAAGGACCAGCAAGGATTACCATAGACAAGACTCTTGGCGCTGGGTGGCCGAGAGTTAGTTAGAAAGTTCGTAGATCGCAGTCCTAGTGTTATGAGTCTTCTTTATTGATTGCAGAACTTGCTCAATCTTTGGGGGCAATATTGAGGGCAATTGAACTGTTTGAGCGTAGCTTCACGCATAACAATGTCGTCTCCGGCTTATAGGGCGACTCTTCTTTAATTTTAGTTACTGCAAGTAACTGAGAAATGTGTAATAATTCTGCTTCAGATGTTTGGTAGTAATTGGGACTTGGTTAATTCCAAGTCCCTTTTAC
>BJFT01000044.1 GCA_014190015.1 Actinomycetes bacterium | reverse complement strand
CCACGTCCAAATTGGAGCATCCTTTGAAACCAAAATTACGAAAATTACAAAGGAAATGACGCGAGTGGGAACTGCTAAAAACAAGATCTTCGCCTGACCACGTCGATCTGCTTGGCGCGACCAAAAAACTTCTGCAGCCCCTACAACAATGGATCCAACGGCTGTGAGTGCACCCGCTAATGCATATGAATCAGTAGCTGCAACCACAATGAAGATAATTGCCAAAGAATCCATGGCAATCGGCATACGTCCGATAAAGCCCGCCGCTGAGAACTTCAAAGCCCCTGGCGTGCGCAGCAAGGTTGCGTATGGCTTAAGCATGAGGTGAGTCTAATAGACTTATGTACATGAGTGAGAATCAGCAGTTATTAGACCTTGCACTACGTGTAAGCAAAAAGGCTGCAGAGTTGTTATCTGCTCGTCCAGATATTTTGGAAGTATCTACAAAATCTAGCGATGTAGACATTGTTACTCAGATGGATAAAGCCAGTGAGGCGCTTATTGTTTCTAGCATTCTTGCCGAACGCCCAGATGATGGAATGATTGGTGAAGAAGGTGCGGATAGAAAATCTACATCTGGAATTACTTGGGTTATTGATCCACTCGATGGAACAGTTAATTACTTCTACGGAATTCCTGGTTGGAATGTGTCAATTGCGGCAAAAGATAAAGATGGCGTAGTCGCTGGCGTCGTTGTTAGCCCAACTCTTAATTCAACGTGGTGGGCAACTCGCGGCGGAGGATCTTTTCATAATGGCAAGAAGTTAACATGTAACGATCCAGTTGAATTAAATAGAACGATGCTTGCAACTGGCTTTGCATACGAATCAGAAAAGCGCGCGCTTCAATTGCAATTTATTAATACATTACTTCCACAGATTCGTGACATCCGCCGTGTAGGTGCTGCAGCTGTTGACTTATCTTTTGTCGGCGCTGGAAATGTTGATGCTTACTTTGAATCTGGACTCAATGAGTGGGACGTTGCCGCCGGTGGATTAATTGCACGAGAGGCTGGAGCCATCGTCTCCCAGCACCAGATCGGGGGCCAAAACTTCACATTGGCAGCCGGTCCACATCTGCATCAAATCCTTAAAAATACGCTCGGGCTTTAGCCGATTTTCACTTGGCCACGCTCCTGTGGCAAGATACGTCTTCTGTACAGCCACTGCCGTACCGATACACGAATTAGCTGAGGAAATCATGAACGTACTTGACGCCGTAGATGCAGCATCGCTGCGCAAAGACATCCCACAATTTCGTGCTGGTGATGAGCTCAAGATTCACGTACGCGTTATCGAAGGTAGCAAGAGCCGTATCCAGGTCTTCCAAGGAATCGTTATGCGTCGTCAAGGCGATGGCGTTCGCGAAACATTTACTATTCGTAAAATTTCTTACGGTGTTGGAGTAGAACGTACTTTCCCAGTACACACACCAGTAATCGAAAAGATCGAACTCGTTAAGAAGGGCGACGTACGTCGTGCCAAGTTGTACTACCTACGCGACCTTCGCGGTAAGGCTGCAAAGATTCGCGAAAAGCGCGATGGCATTGAAGGTTACGGCGATGGAATTCTTTCAACTCCAGAACCTGTAGCAGTTGCTGCTCCCGTTGTTGAAGAAGTAGTTGAAGCGGCAGTAGAAGCGCCAGTTGTTGAAGAAGTTATCGAAACACCAGTTGCTGAGGTTGCAGTTGAAACTCCTGCAGAAGCTGCTGAAGAAAAACCAGCTGAGCAAGCTTAAGTTTTCTCAGATGTTTCGCAAGGGTTCCCTTCTTCGGGAACTCCCAATACTTATCGTTGTCGCGCTAGTCGTATCTCTATTTATTAAATCTTTCCTTGTTCAGTTTTTCTACATTCCATCTGGTTCGATGGAAAACACCTTGCAGATCAACGACCGAGTTGCAGTTAATAAACTTCCATTCGTTTCAGGCAAGATCAATCGCGGCGACGTAGTCGTATTTCGAGATCCAGCTTCATGGTTACCCGAACCAGATGAATCCAATAGTTCAACGGTTGTATCAAAGATTAAAGATGGACTCGTTCTAGTAGGCGTGCTTCCAAACCCAGCAAAGCAATACTTGGTCAAGCGCGTTATTGGTATCGCAGGAGATCGCATTGTTTGCTGCACAGATAAGAAAATAACAATTAACGGAACTCCAGTAGATGAGCCTTATATTTTTAAAGGCAATAATCCAAGTGAAATGACATTTGATATCACCGTTGATCCAGGAAAAATTTGGGTAATGGGCGATCACCGCGGCGCAAGCGCGGACTCTCGTTATCACCAAGATGACATCAACAAAGGACAGGTCCCACTCTCACGAGTAACAGGACGCGTCTTCGGAGTTATCTGGCCATTTGCTAATGCAAAAATCGTTCCATCTGTTCCTGTTCTGAAGTAGTTCTTCTATGGCTGTAATCGAGTCACAATTAATCGATGCAGGAATCACACCCCTTGCTGGAGTCGATGAAGCAGGACGTGGTGCATGCGCCGGTCCACTTGTTATCGCATCCGTTATTTTGCATGATCCATTTGCCGAAGATCTGGTGGCTGTTCGCGATTCTAAAGATGTGAGCGAAAAAGAGCGCGAGAATTTGTATGAGTTACTCGTAGAAAAAGCGGCAGCAATTTCAACAATCATCGTGCCACCAAGTGAAGTGGATTCTCGTGGTGTTCATGCCGCCAATTTGGATGGAATGCGCAGAGCCGTACAAGGATTATCAATAACACCAGCGTATGTTTTAACTGATGGATATGCAATCGATGGGTTAGGTATTGCCAATCTTGCAGTCTGGAAGGGCGATCAAGTTGCCCACTGCATAAGCGCGGCGTCCATTATCGCCAAAGTAACTCGTGATCGAATCATGCGCGAACTAGATGAAGAATTTCCGCAATACGGTTTTGCTAAGCACAAGGGCTATATCACCGCAGCGCACACCAAAGCGCTCAATACCCACGGGCCGTGCATAGAGCACAGGCGCTCTTTTTCAAATATCGCAGCGCTCATCAACAAGAACGCGTAATTCACACACTCTTTACTTTCGCAGGTTACATGGAGTTTAGATATTTACTCTGTGCGAATTATGAAAAAGAGAACAAATCAGACCATCGGTGCATTTGGCGAAGAAAAAGTCAGCGAGTATTTACTCGCCCATCACTACGAAATAATCGAGCGAAATTGGCGCGTAAGAGAGGGCGAAATAGATATTGTCGCGCTTTCGCGCAAGGGAATTTTCTCTTTCATTGAAGTTAAAACGAGATCATCAGTCGCATTTGGACATCCATTTGAAGCAATCAATAATGACAAAGCCCATCGGATGCAGCGGTTGGCACTTGCTTGGCTTGCAACTCACAAATGTTTCGGGTGCGATTATGCAATTGATGTAGCGGCAGTATTAATCGCGGCAGATGGCACTTTCACCATTGAATATCGCGCAGGTGTGCTCTGAGTCTTGGGCAGTGTTATGCAATTGCACTGCAAGGTTTATCTGGCTCTCTCGTTACCGTCGAAGCAGATATTGCAGATGGTTTGCCTATGTACGCTCTTCTTGGATTACCTGATACCGCGCTTTCAGAATCACGGGATCGCGTTAGAGCTGCACTCGTTAATTGTTTAGAAACATGGCCCAATAAGAAAGTAACCGTTTCGCTTTCGCCTGCTTGGTTACCTAAGAGTGGTTCAAGTTTTGATTTATCAATTGCAATTGCCTTAATGGCAGCAAATGGAAGTATTCCTGACCAAGCACACGCGAATACAGTTTTTCTTGGAGAGCTCGCATTAGATGGAGCTATCAGATCTATCCGTGGAGTTTTGCCTTCGCTTATGGCCGCCTACAGCGCAGGCGTTCTGACCGCAATTGTTCCGCTTGAAAATTTGGCAGAAGCCGAACTCATGACGCATATGAAGATCATTGGGATGCCGCATTTAAAAGAGGTGTTGCGTTGGTTGCGCACTGGTACTCGCGAAGAGCACGTTGAATTAGATCTGCACTTTGATGTTGATGACATGCATGATTTCTCAGATGTCGCAGGTCAACCAAATGCGCGACGTGCGGCAGAAATTGCCGCTACTGGTGGACATCATTTATTACTGATTGGTCCACCGGGTGCTGGAAAAACAATGATTGCAGATCGAATCCCAACAATTTTGCCACCACTGACAATTGATCAAGCTCTCGAAGTAACCGCAGTTCACTCCATAGCTGGTGCACTTACTTCTCGTTCGCCCTTGTCGTTGACCGCGCCAATTGTTGCGCCTCACCACAGCGCTACTCGCGTTGCAATGGTGGGAGGCGGTTCGCATGTCATCAGACCAGGTGCATGTTCGTTAGCGCATCACGGTGTTTTATTCATTGATGAGGCGCCAGAGTGTGGTCCCGGAATATTAGATGCACTACGTCAACCACTTGAATCCGGAACAATTTCAATTGCGCGCTCAATTGGCAATATGACTTTTCCTGCGCGCTTTTTGTTAGTCCTTGCTGCTAATCCTTGTCCATGCGGAAAATTCGCTGGTCGTGGCAGAGGATGTACATGTACATCTGTTCAAGTGCGCAGGTATTTAGGAAAATTATCTGGACCTCTAATGGATCGCATTGATTTACGTGTGCAAGTAGATCCTGTTGGTCGGGTAGATATGGCTCGTACTGAGCTTGGCGAATCAAGCGCCGTCATTCGAAATCGCGTCATAGCAGCCCGGGAAATTGCAGCCAATCGTTTTGCAGACGAATCGTGGAAAGTTAATTCACAAATACCTTCTAGGGCTCTTCGCACTATTTATCAGAGTGAAAAACCTGCAATGAATTTCTTGCATGACGAACTAGATCGCGAACATCTAACAGCTCGCGGTTTACACAAAGTGATGCGGGTGTCATGGACACTTGCAGATATGAAAGGACATTCACGCCCGACTTTAGAAGATGTGCAGGAAGCGCATGGATTACGAGAAGGGATAGAAATGTGAGCACAGAAATCGAAGCGCGTGCCAGATTATTCGATGCAATAGAAGGTGGATCACCTTTTTGGTCACGCCAAATTATTGAATTCGGAGCCATCGCAGTCGTCGAAAAAATCAGCGGTGGGGGATATGACCGCGTTAAATACGAACGAATCATTACTCGTATGCGGTCAATTAGCGCAGAAGAAATCTTAGAAACTATTGGGGAAACAGATTCACAATTCATTTATCCAACAACAGATGACTGGCCTGATTCACTAGAAGATTTAGTCTGCCCACCGATTGCTTTGATTGTTCGCGGCGATATTTCATTACTCAAGAGCCCACAATTAGCAATTGTTGGCACGCGTAATCCAACTCATTATGGCGTTCGAGTAGCTCAAGATTTTGCTGCTGGATTTGTAGATCGTAATTGGTGTATCACAAGCGGTGGCGCTTACGGAATAGATGCCGCTGCTCACAAAGGCGCACTCATTGCTGAAGGTGGCACCATCGCAGTTCTTGCAGCAGGTATTGATATTAATTATCCAGCCGGTCATGCGCGCTTATTTGCTGAGATTCTAGAATCTGGCGCGATAGTTACTGAAGTGATGCCGGGTGTATCAGCAATCCCGTCACGCTTTCTCACCCGCAACAGATTAATTGCGGCGCTATCTAAAGCAACGCTCGTTGTTGAAGCTGCCTTTAGAAGTGGGTCGCTTCGAACTGCGCGAGATGCGGCAGAGTTATTACGTCCAGTGATGGCGATTCCGGGACCGATTAATTCACCAACGAGTGAAGGCTGTCATCGATTAATCGGAGAGCGAGCAGCGGAAATCGTTACATCTGTTGGTGATGCGGTGGAATTGTTAAGTATTTAGGTTTAATGCTCGAGCAGTGAGAGAATACGTCCATGGGTGATTTTCGTTCGGGCTTCGTAGCCATTGTTGGCCGCCCAAACGCAGGTAAATCTACTCTCATCAACGCTTTAGTTGGCAGCAAGATTGCAATTACATCGCATCATCCAAATACAACGCGTCACGCAATTCGCGGCATCCTCAATGGTC
>BJFT01000043.1 GCA_014190015.1 Actinomycetes bacterium | reverse complement strand
AGAGTCACATACATCGTTGCACCACGTGCCTTATCTCCTGCAATCTTTAGCGCAACAACTTCTGCGTGGTCCGGTGATTTGTGGCGATCATGAAAACCTTCTGCAATAACAGAACCATCTGTGCCAACAATTACTGCGCCAACAATTGGATTAGGCGCTGTGCGACCAAGGCCATTTTCTGACAGGGCGATAGCGCGTTGCATAAACGCTAGATGAGTATTCATCTGTGCTAATCCCCCTTGAACTCTTTGTGTTACGAGTTACCGGGGTGCGCGAAAAAAAGCAGAGCAGGCAGCGCCTGATGCAATTTTTGTTTCCTCTCATCCGGACTTTAACCGTCGGTCTCAGAATTTCACTGAGTCAACCGATACCTGGATGGCATCGGGTCGCGGACTATAACCGCCGGTTCGAAATTACATCGACCCCGGAAACAACATCGCTAGTCTAACCTAAAATCTAACCTAGAAATTAACCTAGAAAAAAGTTAGAGCGTATGCATCTTTGCCTTGATACCTAGATAGACGCCTAGGAATGCAAAGAGGAAGAAAACCCAGCCTGATACAGCAAATGCCTGCGTACTTGAGAGCAGAACACCAACTGTGCAGCCAAGGGCCGTCATTGATCCCCAACCCATCAATACTCCGCCGACTAAAGCAGTGGAGGTATTTCTAATTGTTGGAATTTCAAATTTAAATCGATTTCCTGAAAGCGCTGCTGCAAAGGATGCAAGTACAAAACCAATAATGAGCCAACCGTTATTGCTAATGGTCTCTGTAACAAGTCCAACGCAACCTGCCAATGTGTCTAGGCCGTTGAGTGTCTCTGGCAATAAAGATTGCTTATCGAATGCTTTACGAGATAGCGAGCTCAGTTGTCTCGTTACACCCAGTGGTTCGATACGCATGTAAGCAATTGTTCCGATGACACCGACTAACGCGCCCGTTGTCGCAGGTGAGAATTTTGAACGAAGTAAGCCAAGACCGCTGACTCGCTCAGGTGCACTCTCTGTATTTGATTTCAATAAGAAATAAGCGATCACACCGAGCACTGCCAAAGTCACGGCAAGGGAGCCTGCATAACCGATGTAATGCGGAAGCCACAGAGTTGGTGCTTCTTGAATTGCACGCAAATACAAGGTGTTCCACGTAATAAAACCAAGACCCAAACCAAACAAGACACCAATTAACGCAGGTATTGCGCGCAATGATCCTTGTCCGATGCGATAGAGATGACCGCTAATGCATGCACCAGATAAAGCCATACCAAAACCAAATGCCAATGCAGCAACAGCTAGAACCCAACTGGTGGGACCAATGTGCGCACCCGGTGGCAAGTACTCCCCTGATGTGTCAGGTAGGTACATTCCAAAGACAATTGCATAACCGATTGCACCAACTGCCAAGGCAGTAATTACTGATAAAAATCCATTGTTCTTACGAGATTCGATGCTGTCGCGGAAAATGCAGAAGAAACAAAAACGCCCGCGTTCAAAAACAATTCCGAGTGCTAGGCCGATCAGCAGTGAAAATGATGCTCGTCCACCAGTTTCAGTATTAGAACTTAAAAGATATGCCCATGTAAAAAGTCCTAGAACAATGACACCGGCAATGCTCGTGCGAATGGTGTCTGCCTTGCTCCAAGAAAAACTACTAGCGGCCCCTGTTACAGAGCCGCTAGTAGTTATTACTTTCTTGGAGGTCAAGCAACACCCCAAACAGTTCCTGCTGGATTAGAAATTGGAACACCAACAGAGTTGCCGTATTCAGTCCACGAACCGTCATAGACCTTTACGTCATAACCAAGTACTTGGCTGAGCAAGAACCATGTGTGGCTTGCGCGCTCGCCAATGCGGCAATACACAATGATTGGCTTCTTGCCATCGATACCAAGGTCGGCATAAATCTTTCGAACTTCTGCTGTGCCCTTAAATGTTCCATCAGCGTTGATTGCCGTCTTCCATGGAATGTTTATTGCACCAGGAATATGTCCTGCGCGAATTGCTAGCTCCTGAAAACCAGGGGCTGCAAAGAGTTTTCCGCTGTACTCATCTGCTGAGCGAATATCAACTAGAGCAGTGTTTGATTTCTTCTTCGCAACGTTTAGAACTTCTGGCAAGAAGGCGCGAAGTGATGCATCAGCCTTCTTGGCCACGATGTCACCGAGTGCTGGCGCGGATACCGCAGTTGTTAGTGGGCGGCCATCTTTTTCCCACTTTGTACGTCCACCATTAAGGAGGCGAACATCTTGTGCACCGTAGATGTTAAACACCCACGCACCCCATGCTGCAAACCAGTTGTTGTTATCTCCATAGAAAACGACGGTTGAATCCTTATCGATTCCAGCTTTGCGAGCTAACTTTTGGAAAGCTGTTTGTGACAAGATGTTGCGATTTACTGGATCAACTAGTTCCTTAGTCCATGAAACCTTGATTGCGCCATTGATGTGTCCGCGCTCATAAAGTCCTTCTTCTGCGCTGACTTCGAGAACAACAATCTTTGGATCATTGATGTTCTTTGCTAGCCAATCAGCTGAGACAAGTGTCTGAGTGTCATTTTTTGGAATAGCCTGCGAGGGTGCTGTTGTAACACTAGAAAGCAGAGCAACTGATGCAGCAATTGCTACAACTCTGCTGATTTTCTTTGTTGACATGTAATTCTCCTGTAGTTAGTTGGTAATGGGTACGTGAAAAAATCCCGCAGATTGTGCGGATTTAAAGCAGATGAGGGTTTAGCTTTATTACAGACAGATGGAAGATTGCGTGCGCGCAAAATCTATGTGGCGGCGCTTAATTAACATCTTCGAAAAAGACATGAGTGAAAGTTATTTAATTACATTTTCATTGTCAAATTCATAACGCATTAAAAAACAAAAAGTTGTTGCACGTTATAACTACTTGCAATTTATTTGCACAAGAGAAATCCCCGCTAGTTGCAATAACTAGCGGGGATTTCTTAACGGGGTTGGTCTAAGGATTTAGATTGGTTTTATGAGCAACCGCTTGTGTTTCCACAACCTTCGCACACGAAGCATGCACCTGACATACGCATCTTCACGCCACATGTCATACAAAGTGGTGCATCTGATTTGATTCCCATTGACTCAAGTAGATCTGATGAAGAACCAATTGTTTGTGCAACTGGCGCGGCTTCGATCTTTACTTCAGTTTTTACAACCGCATCCGCTGCCACAGGCGCAACTGCTTTTGGGGTATCAGAGCCCGCGATTGGTGCGTACTCGCCACCATTGTCGAGAGCTGCTTGACGCTCTGCGGCGGTGTAGAGACCCATCGCACTGCGTTGTTCAAATGGTAAGTAATCAAGTGCTAAACGACGGAAGATGTAATCCATCATGGATTGCGCCATGCGAATGTCGGCATCATCTGTCATACCAGCTGGCTCGAATCGCAAGTTAGTGAACTTCTCAACGAATGTTTCTAGTGGAACACCGTATTGAAGACCGATTGATACTGCAATTGAGAAGGCATCCATTACACCGGCAAGAGTTGAACCTTGCTTGCCAAGCTTTAGGAATACTTCACCGAGTGCACCATCAGCGTATGCACCAGCGGTCATATAACCCTCGGCGCCACCAACTGAGAATGATGTTGTTGTTGCAGGACGTGACTTAGGAAGACGCTTGCGAACAGGGGATGCAATTATTTGCTGATCAACAGAGTCAGTTGCGACAGCGCCTTTCTTCTTAGCCTTGCCATCTGAAAGTGGTTGTCCAACTTTGCAGTTATCGCGATAGACAGCCAGTGCCTTAACGCCCATCTTCCACGCTTCAAAGTAAACCTCTTCAACTTCTTCAACTGTTGCATCCTCTGGCAAGTTAACAGTCTTTGAAATCGCACCTGATAGGAATGGTTGGCATGCAGCCATCATTCGAACGTGGCCCATTGGAGCAATTGAACGTGCACCAAGTGCGCAGTCAAATACTTCGTAGTGCTCAGGCTTTAGTCCTGGTGCATCGATTACGTGACCATTTGTTGCAATGAATTCAACGATTGCTTCGATGGTCTCTTCTGCATAACCAAGCTTGCGAAGTGCTGCTGGAACTGTCTGGTTAACGATCTGCATAGATCCGCCACCGACAAGCTTTTTAAACTTAACCAATGAGAAGTCAGGTTCGATACCAGTTGTATCGCAATCCATCATCAAACCAATTGTTCCTGTTGGTGCAAGAACAGAGATCTGCGCGTTGCGCCATCCATTCTTATCGCCAATTGAAAGACATGCATCCCACGCCTTGTTCGCCTCTGTCCATACATCGCGATCAAGTGTTGTCTCTGTCTTTGCAGCAGAGGATGCAGCAGCGTGCTTGCGCATAACGCGAGCATGTGGCTTAGCGTTTTGTGCAAAGCCCGCATATGGTCCAACGATTCCTGCGAGTTCTGCAGAACGCTTGTATGTAATACCTGTCATCAGCGATGTGATCGCACCAGCGAGCGCGCGTCCACCATCTGAGTCATAAGCAAGACCTGATGCCATAAGGAGCGCGCCAAGGTTTGCATAACCAATTCCGAGCTGACGGTATGCCTTTGTGGTTTCGCCAATTGCCTCTGTTGGGAAGTCAGCGAAGCAGATTGAGATATCCATTGATGTAATAACAAGTTCGCATGCACGAGCAAATGTCTTTGCATCAAATGAGCCGTCATCTTTGAGGAACTTCATCAAGTTAAGGGATGCCAAGTTACAACTTGAGTTATCCAATGACATGTACTCAGAGCAAGGGTTAGACGCATTAATGCGACCTGTCTCTGGGTTTGTGTGCCAATCATTGATTGTGTCGTCATATTGAATTCCAGGATCAGCGCACGCCCATGCTGCTTGTGCCATCTTTGTAAAGAGTGCACGTGCATCAACGGTTTCAATAACTTCGCCAGTTGAACGAGCCTTCAAACCAAATTGCTCGCCCTTTTCAACTGCGCGCATGAATTCATCTGATACGCGAACTGAGTTATTAGCGTTCTGATACTGCACGGAAATAATGTCTTTTCCGCCAAGGTCCATATCAAAGCCAGCATCGCGTAATGCGCGAATCTTGTTCTCTTCATTGACCTTTGTCTCAATGAACTCTTCGATATCTGGATGATCTACATCTAGTACAACCATCTTTGCTGCGCGACGTGTTGCACCGCCTGATTTGATTGTTCCAGCTGACGCGTCCGCACCACGCATAAAGGAGACAGGGCCGGATGCTGTTCCACCGGATTTTAGTAGTTCTTTTGATGAACGAATGCGAGAGAGGTTAAGTCCAGCACCTGATCCACCTTTGAAGATCATTCCTTCTTCGCGATACCAGTTAAGGATTGACTCCATTTGATCATCAACAGAGAGAATGAAGCACGCACTTACTTGCTGTGGCGCTGTTGTTCCCACGTTAAACCACACTGGTGAGTTGTATGCAAAGTACTGGTGCAACAACATAAATGTAAGTTCGTGTTCAAAAATTTCTGCATCTTTGTCAGTAGCAAAGTATCCATGCTCTTTACCAGCTTTGACATAAGTAAGTACAACGCGATCAATAACTTGCTTGAGTGACCACTCGCGGTTTTCATGCCCCACAGCGCCGCGGAAGTACTTTGTTGTCACAATCGTTGATGCATTCACTGACCAGAAGTCAGCGAATTCCACACCACGTTGTTCAAAGACGGTCTCGCCTGTCTTCCAGTTTTGTTGAACCACATCGCGACGTTCCCACTTAACTTCATCGTATGGGTGCACGCCTTCCTTGGTATAGATGCGTTCGATCGTTAAGCCCTTACCTTTTAAGGTGTTGTGAGCTTTGATCTTGACTGGGCGGTTGATGACCGTGTCTGACATGTTTTTAATCCCCGTATTCTTTAGTTAGTACTTTTAATTTTTTGCATGGATGTATTGCTTTTCATTTCATCAGTAATTGGGGAATTACTTTTATTGCTACTTGTTGTTGCTGTGCTGTGGGAATTCGCACTCGAAGGCAGCGCTCGCAGTAACGCGATCTCGCCTTCGAAATCTTCAAGGGAGGCAAAGTTACGGTATACCGAGGCATATCGCAGGTAGGCGACCTCATCGAGTTCTCGGAGTGGCGCAAGAACTGCCAATCCAACT
>BJFT01000042.1 GCA_014190015.1 Actinomycetes bacterium | reverse complement strand
TGCCGCAGAACCACGATACGGCGAAGTAGTTTATGGATTACGAAATATTGATGAAGGTTTCGTTCCAGAACTTTATGACGCATCGGTTTTAACTCGCCGTTTTTCAGTTGGCGCAGAAGATTCAGTGAAACGAGTTCGCGACTTGCTAGAAATTGAAGGAATATTTGCAGGTATTTCAACAGGAGCGATACTTCATGCAGCCCTTGCAATGGGCGCCGAAGCTATCCGCGATGGCAAGAGTGCTGACATCGCATTTATTGTCTGTGATGCTGGTTGGAAGTACCTATCTACTGGCGTGTATAGCGCTGATCATGAGAGTGCATCAGAAGCACTCGATAACCAATTGTGGGCATAGCGATACACTTCGCGGTGTGAGTGATGCACCTATTGGAATATTTGATTCCGGCGTCGGCGGCTTAACAGTTGCACGCGCAATACTTGATCAACTTCCAAATGAGTCAACTCTTTATATTGGTGACACAGCACGCGGACCATATGGACCTCGTCCACTCGCAGAGGTTCGAGAATTTGCATTAGAAACCTTAGATTTCCTAGTTGATCAAGGCGTTAAGGCACTCGTCATTGCATGTAACACAGCAAGTGCTGCAATGTTACGAGATGCACGCGAGAGATATTCAGTTCCTGTCATCGAAGTTATTCAACCGGCAGTTCGCAGAGCGGTCGCAGCGACTCGATCAGGAAAAATTGGAGTGATTGGCACCCAGGCGACTATTGATTCAAAAGCATATTTAGATGCATTTGCTGCTGCTCCGAATTTAAATATCACCTCTGTGGCTTGTCCATTATTCGTTGAATTCGTTGAGCGCGGAGAAACATCTGGTCCAGAAATTACAGAAGTTGCTCGCAAGTATCTAAAGCCAGTGATCGATGCTGACATCGACACATTAGTTTTGGGATGCACCCACTATCCCCTTTTGACAGGTGTTATTTCATACGTTGTAGGCAATGGAGTTTCGCTTGTGTCGAGCGCGGAAGAAACCGCAAAAGATTTGTATCGCGTACTTGTTGAAAATAACTTGCTCCACTCTTCTACAAAGAACGCTGATCACAGATTCTTGGCAACAGGGGATGCTAAGGCTTTTGAAACTCTTGCACGTAGATTTCTCGGTCCAGAAGTTGGACGAGTTGAACACCAAATCCTATAAACTATCCAACTAATCGGAGACATACATGGCACGCAATGATGGACGCACCAACGATCAGCTCCGTGAAATTAAATTTACTCGCGGTTGGTTAGATCATGCCGAAGGTTCTGTTCTTGTTGAATTTGGAAAGACACGAGTTCTCTGCGTCGCATCTTTTTCTCCAGGTGTTCCACGATGGCTAAAAGATTCAGGCAAAGGTTGGGTGACTTCTGAATATTCAATGCTTCCACGTGCAACGCATACACGCTCTGATCGTGAAAGTGTAAAAGGAAAATTAGGTGGCCGCACACAAGAAATTTCTCGCTTGGTCGGTCGTTCACTACGCGCAATCGTTGATACAAAAGAACTCGGCGAAAACACAATTGTTATCGATTGCGATGTTTTACAAGCAGATGGTGGAACTCGCACCGCTGCAATCACTGGCGCGTATGTTGCACTAGCTGATGCAATTGCATGGGCTAAAAAAGAGGGACACATCAAAGCAACGTCTAAGCCACTGGCAGATTCAGTTGCTGCGGTGAGTGTCGGAATCATTGATGGCGTTCCAATGTTGGATCTTTGTTACGAAGAAGATGTCCGCGCAGATACCGATATGAATGTTGTGTGCAGCGGCGACGGACGATTTATTGAAGTACAGGGAACAGCAGAAGGCGTGCCATTTGATCGTGCATTATTGAATCAACTTCTAGATTTAGCAGTTGGTGGATGCAAAGACTTAGCTGGAATGCAGAGTTCTGCTCTATCAAAATGAGTCCCACAGCAACATTAGTTTTAGCCACACGCAATCAAGGAAAGATAAGAGAGTTTCGTCGGATCCTCGATGCAATTTCTAATGGCGCAATTAATTTAGTTGGATTAGAAGAGTTTGCGCACACAACCGAAGTTGAAGAAACCGGCAGCACATTTAAAGAAAATGCTCTACTTAAAGCCCGGAGCATCTGCGCCGAAACAGGATTACCTGCAATTGCAGATGACAGCGGCCTGTGTGTTGATGCGCTAGATGGCGCACCTGGAATTTACTCAGCAAGATATGCCGGAGTGCACGGTGATGATCTAGGCAATAATGCGAAGTTGTTGCGCGAATTAGCAAATGTTCCAGAGGATAAGAGAAGCGCTCACTTCACTTGTGCTGCAGCACTTGTTCTTCCAGATGGGCGTGAACACGTCACCGAAGAAATCTTCGAAGGCTCCATTCTTTTTGCCCCAATTGGAGATCAGGGATTTGGGTATGACCCCCTTTTTAGACCAGATGGATTAGCAATCTCCAGCGCACAAATGAGCGCAGAAGAGAAGGATTTGATAAGTCATCGAGGTAAATCACTCCGAGCAATAGCACCTCACGTAATCAGTTTGCTGACCTCACTGGGGTAAACTTTTCCTTATCCGAGTGCGTGAAGTAAGTACGTACCGCTACCCAAGGAGTTCATGTGGCTGTTAAGAAAACTGCTAAGAAATCAGCAGCAAAGAAGAGCGCTAAGAAGGTTGCAAAGAAGTCTGTAGCTCGCAAGTCAACTGCTAAAAAAGTTGCCAAGAAGAGCACTGCTCGTAAATCAGCCGTTAAGAAGAGCGCTAAGAAATCTGCTGCACGTAAGACAACTAAGAAGTCTTCACGTCGCGCGACATCAGTTGATCGTCTAGTCGTTCCAGCTGTTCCAGTTGGCGGCGCTCGCGGTCGTGTTGATGTTTCAACAGCACCAGCACCACGTGCTGCTGCAAAGTCAGTTACTTTTGATAACAAGCCAAAGCAAGGCGCATCTAATCGCGTTGTAGCAATTGTTGTAGTCGGAATTGTTCTTCTAGCAATTCTCGTGTGGTCAAAATCTGGAAAAGATGGCGATGATGCTGCCGCACCAACAACACCTTCGGCTACAGCAACAATGACTGATGAACCAACTGCCACAGAAACTGCAGAACCAACCACACCATCGGAACCAGTTGGAACAGTAGAAGCACCAAGTGCGTTCGTTGCAATTCGTTCAGCAGATGGAATGAATCTTCGCTGGAAAGCACCTATGGCTACAGAGGGTCTCACAGGATTTAACGTTGAACTGAAGCCAGCTGGTGGAGAGTGGGCAGTTGTTGCAACAACAGGTCCAACTGAATTAACTCACTCAGTAATTCTTTCAAGTTCAGATAGCTGGACTCAGTTCCGAGTAACAAGCGTGTACTCAGATGGACAAACAGCATCTGCAAAAATCTTCGGACTTGCAGGTCAGTACAAGTAATTAGTTAAATAAAAAAGCCCTCGCGTTATGCGAGGGCTTTTTTATTTGAATTTATTCAAGCTCTTCAAGAATTGCATCCACATAAACTGCGATTCCTGTTGGAACTAAGTGAACGCCATCCGGTGCAAAATACTCTGGATGGCCTTCAGAAATTTTGTTCCAATCAACTATTTTTACGTTCTGATAACGTGCAGCAACTTGAGCAATGAGTGAGTTATTCTCATCTTTCCACCCACGAGGAACAGCTGTGTTCACAACAATAATTTGTGGTTGATCTTTTATAGCTTCGAAGATAGAGACAACATCGGTTTCAGCAAGACGATTGTTGTTACCCAAATTGACGATAATCGGAGCACCAGCCATGCGCGCCTTATCTTTATTAAGAACTTCAATTAGTTCTGGTGCCTGGCGGCCAACGTGTGCGTTAATCAACCCAACATCTCGTCGACCAGAAAGTTCATGTCGAATACCTAGAATTACAGAGTCACCAACAACCCATAAACCATCGGCAGGGTTTGAGATTTGAGTTTGAACTTCAGCTCCAGAGGTAATCTCCAATTTTAATTTAGCTAAATTGCGATCACTAATAGCAATTGCATTTGCACTCACTAAGGAAGTTGCTAAGAGAACAGAAATAATTGAGAGAGCCAAAGTAGTTTTTTGACGTACTCGAACCTTTTTTGTGCGATATTTCATTCCTCTAAACCAGGATTCGATGTACCCATTTCTAAATGGCAATTCAACCCATCGTAGGGAAATATCAGCTAAGGCAAATACGATTAAAACGCGAAGTGCATACAAAGCCCAACTAGCTCCGGCTAGATCAACACTCGGTCTTGTAACTTGAAAAACAATCCAATGCCATAGATATATGGCGTAAGAACGCTCACCAATCCAGAGAATAGCTTTACCTTGCAAAAGGGGCGCAAAGCGTGAAGCTGGGTGCACGATGGACATAATGATTGCGCAGCCAAATATTCCAGCTAAAGGGAATGCGATTTTGTAGAGAGTTGGATTGCTCTCGTCGATGAATAGAAAACATGTGAGTATTCCGAGGAATCCAAAAACACCTATGGCGTCAATAACATCTTGTGCTCGTTTTGCGATATCTACTTTGAGGTTTTGTGGAATCCAGTTAACGGCAAGGGCTGCTCCAAGAAATAGACCAATACTGTGGGTATCAGTTCCAAAGTAAACATGGCTGACGCTTTGTGAAGAGCTTGAATCGATTCTCAGCGAAACAAATAGCAAGGCAATACCTGAACCGATAGCAATAGTAAGTGCTGCTGCGGGAATAACTCTGCGACCTAATTGACGCAGAACCAATAGAAGAATTAATGGCCAGATTAAATAAAATTGTGCTTCAACGGCTAGCGACCATGTGTGCTGCAACAGCGGGGGACGTCCGATGCTTTCAAAGTAATCTTGTTGCTCGAATACAAGCCACCAATTCATTATTCCAGTCAGGGCAAATGGTGTATCGGTCAAGAGTCTTTTGATTGTGTCAGGTGCCCACACGCCAATAAACAATGTTGTCGTAATAATCATAAAAACAAGAGGCGGCAATAATCTGCGCAGTCGTGACTTATAAAAAGCACGTAAATCTAATCCACCACTTCGTTGAATTGAATCTAAGAGTAAGCGCGTAATTACGTAACCAGAAATTACAAAGAAAAGATCAACACCAAGAAATCCACCAGGAATCCACGAAACACCTAAGTGATAAAGCATTACCGCGATTACGGCGACAGCACGTAATCCATCGATTGCGGGAATGTATCTAATACCGCGTTGCGCAGCCATAAGAATTATTTACGCTTTGCGGAACTTTTCTTTGCAACCTTTTTGGTCGACTTAGTGTTCGGAGCAGTGATTGCTTTCTTTGTACGCTGACTCTCAACACGAATTGGCCCTCGATTAATGATTGTGTCATCCGGATTGAGATTATCCAAAACGCTCTTCTGGAGATCCGCTAAGCGAGTAAAGGCTACTTCTAGTCGTGAGCGAGATTGATGAATTGCATTTTCTGCTGCATCAAGTGATTGAGTTTGAATGCGATACAAGCGTTCTGCTTCAGAAATCACACTCGATAGCCACTGACGATAATTTGAAACTTCTGCAGTTGCACCAGAAATAATTCGCTCGCCTTCGCGACGTGCAGCTTGCGCAAGTGCCGTGACTTCGCGTCGTTTATCTTCCATCGCGCGCTCAGCAGCTTCTTCTGCATTAGCAATCATCTCTTCAGCTTCAGATTCTGCAGCTTGAATATATTTGCGTCCGCGAGATTCTGCGCTTGAGAGAATTGTTGCTGCTTTATTTTGTGCAGATTCAAGTGCATCTTTAGCAGCGCGTGATGTTTCATTTACGAGTCGATCAGATGCTGCTTGTGCACGAGCTTCACGCAATTGCGCGGATTTAATCATTGACATCGCAGTTTCAGTTGCGAGAATTTCAAACTCTTCTTTGCTCAGAGATGTAATGTCACGTCGGGAGCGAAGGTCAGCGAGTTGTTGTTCGAGTTCGCGGATGCGATCAACAGAACCAGGAGTTGCTGTTTCTTCTCCACTAAAACCAACCCAATTAAGGAAGCTCTTCTTCTCGCTCATTATTTTCCCTGCTGCCGACGGATACTTTCTAGAGATTCTCTAGGGGCTTTAGATTAGAGCAGTAAGGGCTTTGGGCAAAAGTCCCCGCCTGAGCAAACGGGGGTTAGAGGCAGCAGTGAGACGGCCCTTAATTGCGGTAAATAGCGACCGAAACCGCGATGTACTGCGAAATCCACGCCGCCAAAACAAAGATATGAAATAGCTCGTGAAAGCCAAAGTATTTTGCATATCGACCAGGTTTTTTAAGAGCATAAAGAATTGCACCG
>BJFT01000041.1 GCA_014190015.1 Actinomycetes bacterium | reverse complement strand
GATGATGCGGTTAAGGCACTTTCTGCGAATAGTTCGCCTGAAAAGTTAGGTATGACCTGCGCTATTAGCGCCTAAAGCCGCCCAAGTGGCAGAGCAAGCACCCTGTTCAGTATCTTTTACTCATGACTAATAGCTTCCCGAATTTAAACTTTAATCGTCGTCGCCGCGGACCTCTTCCAATTGTTATTGGAATTTTGGTTGTGGCATCAATTGCACTCGTAAGCCTCAGCGGCTTCTATGCAGATTGGCTCTGGTTTAAATCCGTTGACTTCACTGAAGTCTGGTCCACAATTCTCCTCACAAAAGCAACAGTCTTTGTTATTGCAGGTTTGGCAACATCGCTCGTAATTACATTAAATGTTTACATCGCATTTCGTAAGCGACCTTTATATGTTCCACTTACTAGCGAAGCAGACAATCTTGAGCGTTACCGTTCACAAATCGAACCAATTCGTCGCTTAGTTTTAGTCGGACTTGCACTTGTTCTCTTCTATTTCGGAGGATCATCCGCATCTCAACTATGGGACACATGGTTGCTCTTTAGAAACGCAACCCCATTTGGAGTTACTGATCCTCAATTTGGATTAGATATTTCATTTTTCGCATTTAAGTTGCCGATGTACCAAGCACTAGTTGGTTGGGCAATCTCAACTCTAGTTTTCGCAATCATTGGTTCTGCAATCGTGCATTACTTATACGGTGGAATTCGTCCACAAGTTGCGCAAGAGCGCACAACCGTTGCAGCTCGCGTTCAACTCTCTGTGCTTCTCGGATTAGTTGTTTTACTTAAGGCTGTTGCATATTGGCTAGATCGTTATGCACTTGCGCTTAAAGAAAATAGATTGATAACTGGTTTGACCTATACCGATGTCAACGCGCTCTTGCCTGCAAAAGCGATTCTGGCTGGTATCGCTCTTATCTGTTCACTTCTCTTCTTCGCCAACATTGTTCGCAAATCATGGCTATTGCCAGCGGCTGGAACAGCGCTGCTAGTTGTTTCATCCGTTCTTATCGCAGGTATTTATCCTGCTGCGATTCAACAATTCCAAGTAAAGCCAAGTGAGTCTTCAAAGGAAGCGCCATTTATTCAACGCAATATTGACGCAACTCGCGATGCATTCGGCTTATCGGGTGTTGAAGTAAAAGATTTCCAAGCAACTCTTAATGCTTCTGCAGGTCAGCTCTCTAAGAACGCTGCAACTATTGCAAATATCCGCTTAATGGATCCAAATGTACTTTCCCCAACATTTAGACAACTTCAGCAAATCAAGCCGTACTACACATTTGCACCAACTCTTGATGTTGATCGCTACAAAGTTGAAGGCGTTTCATACGACACAATCGTGGCTGTTCGCGAATTAAATATTGACGGAAACCCAAGCCGTAACTGGATTAACGATCACCTTGTTTACACACACGGTTTTGGTTTTGCAGCTGCGTACGGAAATGTTCGTGACGCAGATGGAAAGCCGTCATTCGTTGTGGGCGACTTGCCACCAACAAAGGGACTTGGCGAATTTGAACCACGTATTTACTTCGGTGAGAACGTTCCTGATTACTCAATCATCGGTGGAACAACAACAGGAGAACCAGTTGAATTCGACTATCCAGATGACGCATCACCAAATGGACAAAAGAACGTTACATACACCGGAAAGGGTGGAGTTCCTGTTGGCTCACTCTTTAACAAATTAGTTTTTGCACTCAAGTATCAAGAACAACGTATTTTGCTATCAAACTTGATCAATAAAGACTCAAAGATCTTGTTTGAAAGAAACCCACGTGATCGTGTTGCAAAGGTTGCACCATGGTTAACACTTGATGGAGATCCATACCCAGCACTCGTTGATGGACGTGTTTTGTGGATCATTGATGGATACACAACAAGTGCGGGCTATCCATATTCACGCAAGACAACACTTTCAGATTCAACAACTGATGCGCTCACTGCAAACTCTGCAGCAATTACTGCCCAGGGAAATCAGAGCGTTAACTACATTCGTAACTCTGTAAAGGCAACAGTTGATGCATATGACGGAACAGTTAGCTTGTATGCATGGGATGAAAAGGATCCTGTTCTAAAAACTTGGTCAAAGGTGTTTCCAAAGAGCATCAAAGCTAAGTCAGAGATGTCTGCTCAGTTAATGGATCACATCCGCTATCCAGAAGATATGTTTAAAGTTCAGCGCGACATTTTGAGCGCGTACCACGTAAAGACTGCAGCAGCGTTTTACGGTGGACAAGACTTCTGGCGCGTACCTCGTGACCCATCAACTTTTGGTGCAAACGCTGGAAACCAACCTCCGTATTACATGACGATGCAATTGCCTGGTTCAGACAAATCCTTCTTCTCATTGACTACACCATTCGTACCTCGTGGTGGTCGTGAAAACTTGGCAGCATTTGCAACCGTAAATTCAGAAGCTGGTCCTGATTACGGAAAGATCACTGTTCTTCAATTACCACGAAGCACAAACATTGCTGGTCCTTCACAAGTTGCATCAAACTTTGAAGCGAAACCAGAAGTTGCTAACTCACTCTCATTGTTGCGCCAAGGCGGATCAGATGTTGTGCTCGGTAACTTGGTAACACTTCCTGTTGGAGGTGGATTGTTATACGTACAACCTGTTTACGTACGTGCAACATCTAACGCAGCTGCGTATCCATTACTTCAAAAAGTATTGGTTTCATTCGGTGATCAAATTGGATTTAGTGACACTCTTAAGGGTGCACTTGATCAAGTATTCGCTGGAGACTCCGGAACATCTGGTAGCGGTGAATCAACTGGTTCAGGAAAACCAACTACTGGGGCAAATGATTTAGCTAACGCACTTGCAGATGCACGACAAGCACTTGCAGATTCAAGAACAGCTCTTGCAAAGGGAGATTTCACTGCGTATGGAAAAGCGCAGGATCGATTAAAAGCAGCAATTGATGCTGCAACCTCTGCACAGAACAAAAAGTAATTACTATCTAAATCCGCTTCCAAAGAAGTCATAAGAAGGAAGCGCACTCACGGATTTGGTGAATAGTGCTTGCTCACTTACGATTAAGGCACCGACGCGGGGTGGAGCAGCTCGGTAGCTCGCTGGGCTCATAACCCAGAGGTCGTAGGTTCAAATCCTGCCCCCGCTACCAATGAAGAATGAAAATTAAGCCAGGTTCGAAAGAGCCTGGCTTATTTCATTTCATCACAACCGCTATTTAGTCTGTGCCATCCTTAAGCCATGATTTGGTGGCCAAGTGAAGTTCCAACACTTACATACGGAACTCTTACGCTGCGTCCATCTCGCGAAAGCGATATCGAAAGTATTTATCAAGCGTGCCAAGATCCACTGATTTCACACTTCACAACGGTTCCAGCTAATTACACCCTTGAGCATGCACAATCATTTGTTCGCCAACTCGACCCAGAAGGTTTACAGAGCAAACGAGAGATCCGTTTCATCATTGAAAGCAACCAAGGCGCAACACCTGCTTTAGCTGGAGTCATCTCTTTTCACTCACCAAATTTCAACAATAAAGTCGCTGAGATTGGTTATTGGATTGCAAAGGAACATCGAGGCAAATCAATAGGCACAACTGCGGTCAAAGTGCTCACTAACTTTGGGTTTGAAACAATGGGCTGGAACCGTATCGAAGCAATGATTGATCACGATAATGAAGCATCAAAAAAGGTCGTCACACGAGCAGGTTATGAACACGAAGGTTTACTGCGCCAAAGAGTGATTCGTGCAAATGGCGATGTCATAGATATGGATTTGTTTGCTGTACTGCAAAAGAACTGGCAGGGGTTGTTGTAATGGAGTCCCTAGCCCTGCTTGTTGGAATCATTTTGCTAACAATGATTCTGTCTGGACCAATTGCAATTGGACTAACTTTTATCCGAAGCGCCAATCCGATATTAAACATAATTCGCCGAGTCATTATCGCTTTATTGTGCGCCCTTGGAATGGGGTTGGGAATCGGGCTAATACTGGAAGGTGTTGCAATCGGTGCAAAGTTATTTGCACTCTTTGCAATTGCCGCAAGTGCTTATGCACTGAAGCGCGAGTTTGGGCGTAGGTAAAAAAATGGTGGAGGTGCCGGGAATCGAACCCGGGTCCTTCGGGATTAAAACAGGGCTTCTACGGGCGTAGTGTGTTTATCGTTTTCTCAGTTCCGAATCTCATACACACAAGTATTCGACGAACTCATTTGCGAAAAGTTTCTTCTACAGTGTTCGCAACGCCACTTTAGAAAGAGCCTTCTAGCGACGCCAGGTTTCAGACCGAAGACGGAATCTGAGCTGACGGATTACGGGGCTAGCTTATGCAGCTAGGGCGTAATCAGTGCGAGTTGTACTTGCACTTATTTTTTGCACAGGTTTTTGGTTAACGAGATCATCCTGGCTTCCTCGGCCCGCTTCCCCTGAATCAACTTCCAAAGTCGAGACCGTTCACCCCCATGGGTGTGGAAAGCATTTCCCACTATTTAGTTTTTGTTTTCATTTTCCGAATACGCACACGTGCGTTCAGTAATGAGTAGATAAGTGTAAGGCTGAATAAAAAAAGATACAAAACGAGGTAAAAATTAAGCGTATTAAATGGTTTTAAGAATCTTTTCCAGAGCGGCGACGAGAAATTTCGCGCTCAACTTCGCGACCTGCCTGACGTTCCATAAGTGCAGCGCGTTTGTCATAAACCTTTTTACCTTTAGCAACAGCTAATTCAATCTTTGCTTTTCCATCTTTAAAGTACAGAGAAAGCGGAACGAGTGTGAGTCCGCCTTCTTTCATACGTGCAGAGAGTTTACGAATTTCAGCAGCGTGCACAAGTAATTTGCGATCACGACGTGGAGTGTGATTCGTCCAAGTGCCTTGTGTGTATTCAGGAATATGAACACCGCTTAACCAGAGTTCGCCCTTATCAACCATTGCGAAGCCGTCAATTAATGATGCTCGACCCATGCGAAGTGATTTAACTTCGGTACCAGTTAAAACAATGCCGCATTCAAATACATCTTCAATTGAATAATCGTGACGGGCTTTTTTATTCTGAGCGATGACTTTGCGACCAACTTCTTTGACCATCGCACATCACCCCCTGATAAGACAACTGATTGCAGTTGTTAAGAGATAATTAAACCTTGAGATAGCGGCGAAGAGTTACCAATGAGGCCAGAACTGAAACACCAAGTCCTGTCAGCAAGAGCCAACCGGATGCAACCCAGACTTCGCCCCAGCCAAAGAAGTTGGTAAAGGTTAAAAGTGGGGCAACTTTGGAATCAATGACAGTTTTAAGGAGCGAGAGCAATCCAGTTGCCAGTCCCCAACCAATAACGGCAGAGATCACACCTTCGAGTAAGAATGGAAGTTGAATCGACCACGATGATGCACCGACAAGTTTCATCACGCCAGTTTCACGTCGCCTATTAAATGCTGCGATACGAAGTGTGTTGCTAATCAGAAGCGCTGCGGTAAGTACGGATGCAAGTCCAACTAGGAGCGCACCATTTCTTAGTACAGCTAATAAGCGGAAGAACTTCTCAAGAATTGTTCGTTGATCTTGAACTAGGTCAACACCAGGGCGACCAGAGAATGCGCTAACGATTACTGGAAACTGCTGTGGATCTTTTAACTTCACACGAAATGATTCTGGAAGTTGATCTGCAGTTACATTTTGCGCAATTGCTGAATCTTTAAAGCGCTCCTGGAAGCGCGCATATGCCTGTGATTGCGATTCGTAATACACGTTGTCAACAACAGGCATCTTCTGTAATTCATTTTGAATTTCTAGGCGCTGAGCTGAAGTAACAATTCCACCTGAACATGAAGGAGATTCGGAGAGGGAACCACAGAGGAATACTGAAACTTCGATCTTGTCATACCAGTAATCCTTCATTGCATTAACTTGTGAGTTAGAAAGAAGTCCGATTCCAAGTAGTGACAATGAGATTGCAACAGTAATGATGACCGCAAAGGTCATTGTGAAGTTTCGCTTAAGTCCGATACCAACTTCAGCTAATAAGAAGCGTGCGCGCATTTGCTAACCCTAACCCGTGTAACCGTAAACGCCGCGAACTTGGTCGCGAATCACGTGTCCGCCATCTAATTCGATAACTCTTTTACGCATTTGATCCACAATTCCCGCATCGTGAGTAGCCATCAAAACAGTGGTTCCCTCGCGGTTAATGCGATCAAGTAATTTCATAATTCCAACAGAAGTGGCTGGGTCTAAGTTTCCAGTTGGCTCATCAGCAATAAGAATTGGTGGGCGGCTTACGTATGCACGTGCAATTGCTACGCGCTGTTGTTCTCCACCAGAGATCTCATTTGGCAGTCGATCTGCTTTATCTTCTAAGCCAACCAACTCAAGAACTTCTGGAATTTCACGGTTAATTTCTTTTTGTGAGTATCCGAGTACGTGCAGTGTAAAAGCTACATTTTCCGTAATAGTTTTATTTGGAAGCAAACGGAAATC
>BJFT01000040.1 GCA_014190015.1 Actinomycetes bacterium | reverse complement strand
CGATCTCATTCGCTTTGCGATTGCATCTAATTCACGAACGGACAAGATGCGATCGATAACGCTTCCTTGATCTTCACCGGTGCGCGGATCCTGGGGGAGATAACCAATTTTTCCTGTGCGATTTACCGCACCCCCTGCAGGCATAGTTTCGCCAGCTAATACTTTTGCGAGCGTGGATTTACCGGCGCCATTTCGTCCAACGAAACCGATCCGATCACCGTGATTGATGCGAACGGTGACGTTACTGACTAAGAGTCTTGCCCCAGCGCGTAACTCGAGACTTTGCGTGGAGATCATTTAAGGAATCCTCCCACACGTGGTGCAAGGTTGCGAAACTAGGAAGTTAGGCAGCGCCAATACGAGTGCGACGTGGGGTAGCAAATGCTTTTGCTACAGCGTCTAATTCAGTGGAGACCTGCTTCTTAATCGCATCCTCTGATTTAAGTAATGTATTGAGGGCAGCAATTGTTGATTTGAGTTCTTTTTGCTCAGTCTCAAGTTCGATTTTGCTCATCTTGGTCAGACGACGAAGTGGCATATCAAGAATGTAAGTCGCTTGTTCGTCATTGAGCTTAAAGCCTTTAATCAAAGCATCCTTAGCAACCGTTGCATCATCTGATGCGCGAATAATCTTGATGACCTTATCGATATCAATAATCGCTTTTAATAGACCATCAACTAGGGTCAAACGAGCAGTTGCTCTGGCTTTTCTAAACTCAGAGCGGCGACGAACAACTTCGATGCGGTGATCAATAAAGACCTGTAGCAACTCTTTAAGACCAAGAGTCTGCGGGCGACCCTTAACGAGTGCAACAGCGTTGATCGCAAAGGCATCTTCCATCGGAGTTAATTTGTAGAGCTGTTCAAGGACTGCTTCTGGCTCGAAACCATTTTTAAGTTCGATAACAACGTTGGTGCCTGTTTGTCCATCAGTTAAATCGATGATGTCTGAGATTCCTTGAATCTTCTTCGCCTTTGCAAGATCTGCAATGCGCTCGACAACTTTTTCTGGTCCAATTGTGAAAGGCAACTCTTTAATGGTGATACCCATTTTGCGAGTTGTTACTTTAGAGATCTCAACGGTTGCACGGACTTTAAAAGATCCCTTGCCTGTTGAATACGCTTCGCGCACTCCTTCTAGCCCAACTAGTTCGCCACCTGTTGGAAAGTCTGGACCAGGAATAAACTTCATGAGCGCATTTACGGTGGCTTTCGGGTTTTCAATAAGATGTTTGGTTGCAGCAATTACTTCGCCCAAGTTATGTGGCGCCATATTTGTTGCCATACCAACTGCGATTCCAGAACCGCCATTTACTAACAAGTTTGGATAGGCAGCTGGAAGTACTTGTGGTTCAAAGATTTGTCCGTCGTAGTTAGCACCGAAATCAACAGTGTCTTCATCTGTTTCTGCAACCATTGTGAGCGCTGCTTGCGCCAAACGTGCTTCGGTATAACGCATTGCTGCAGGACCGGCGTCTAGTGAACCAAAGTTTCCGTGTCCATCGATAAGTGGCAAGCGCATTGAAAATGATTGAGCCATACGAACGAGTGCGTCATAAATTGCACCATCACCATGTGGGTGCAACTTACCCATTACTTCACCGACAACACGTGCGCTCTTTACGTGACCTTTATCTGGACGCAATCCCATCTCTGCCATCTGGTGCAGGATGCGGCGGTGTACAGGTTTTAAACCATCACGTGCATCGGGCAACGCGCGAGAATAAATAACTGAGTACGCGTACTCCAAAAATGATTCTGACATTTCAGATGAAACATCAATATCAACAATCTTGCCTGGGTATTCACCTGGCTTTGGGCCAACAGGTTTCTTGCCCTTAGGTGGAGTCTTCGTTGCCATGGAGGCGATTGTGCCAAGTTCAACACCTAAAGTGCGTGACCGCCTTGCGGGCGTGCCCCGATATTTGCAACACATTTCGCTGCAAGTCTTACTCCGGCCGTCACAGAGGCAGATAAATCGCCATCAGATATTTTTGTTGTGATAAATCCTGCCGCAAAGCTATCGCCGGCACCTGTTGTATCTGCCACCGCAATTTTTACCGCATCAATATCAATTCGATTGCCGCCACGAATTTGAGCGGTTGCACCAGCTGATCCGCGTTTAATAATTACTGCAGGACAGAGTTCTAATAACTTGGTCAATGCTGAATCAATATCTTTTGCATCTGCGACGTAGAGAGCTTCTTCTTCATTGGGCAAGACATAATCCATTAAGGGCAACCACGTATGTATCAGTGCGCGATCTACTTCTTTCATGGCGCCCACTGTGACCGTGTCATAAAAGAGTGGGATGCCAGCGGCTTTTATCGCTGTGATCATCTCTAGAACACCTGCGCGCGAACGTGGATTGAGTAATGCATAACCAGAGACGTACGCCGCATCGAATCCAGATAGGGAAGGCATGTCAGATAGAACTAAACCTGAATTAGCCCCAGTTTCAGGAAACATTGTGCGCTCACCATTTTTATCAACCAAGATAACTACAACACCTGTTGCATCACTAGTTTTCTTCAAGGTTGAGTAATCAACTCCCAAATCTTCAAACTCTGAAATAAGTGCGGCGCCCGCAGAGTCATTTCCTACGCGCGCAACAATGCTGGCACCCATGCCAGTGTGCGCAATCCAGGACGCAACATTTCCTGCTGCACCGCCGCCATGAGTTGTAATTTTTGATGGCGTATCTTCGCCGTAATTAATTGGCGCTTGCAGAGCAACAACAACATCGAGCATGACATCGCCGATGCATAAGACTCTCTTGCTTTTATTGAGCGGCATATTACTTATTGAGGGCTACAGCGATATCTGCTGCGAGTGCACTATTTGATTTAATGATTTCGATATTAACGCGTAGAGAGTCGCCATCACTTGCAGTATGAAAGTGTTCGAGCAGGAAAGGCGTAACAGCCTTTCCTGTAATTCCTTCTTTTTCCGCACTCGCTAATCCGCTTGCCAAGATCGAATCATGTAATTTCTTATCCATCTGGTTTTTGACTGGGTTAGCAACAATGAGCGCTGAAGAGTTGGTCTTCATCGATGCTCGCGCCTTGATTGCAGATGCAATTTGATCTGCGGTATCTGCTTGATATTCGATTTCTAAGCCAGAGTCAGTTAAATAAAATCCAGGAAACTTCTTCGTCTTATATCCGATGACACCAATGGCCAGAGTTTCAAGGCGTTCAAGGGTTGCACCGACATCGAGAATTGATTTAACACCTGCACAAACAACTGTGATGTCTAGTGCTGACAGAGCTGTGAGGTCTGCAGATTCATCAAAGGATTCTTGCGCTCCGCGATGAACGCCACCCAGACCACCAGTTGCAAAAACTTTAATGCCAGCCATAACGGCTAAGTGCGCAGTTGCTGCAACAGTGGTGGCAGCGCTCTTTCCAAAGGCAACAGCAATTGCAAGGTCGCGACTGGAGGCTTTAAGGATGTTATCTCGGGTTGCAATTGTTACTAACTCTTCATCACTTAATCCGATGTGAACACTGCCATCGATAACAGCGATTGTTGCTGGCGTTGCACCATGTGCGCGAACGATTGCTTCTACTTCACGAGCAACTTCTAAATTTGTTGGACGTGGCAGCCCGTGGCTGATGATTGTGGATTCAAGAGCAACAATGGGAGAACCAGATGCAATGGCCGCTGCTACTTCATCTGAATATTTCAAGACATCGCTGAGATCTGAATTCATGAGCGAAAGGATACCCCCCAATGCACTCGTGCTTCATGGCAAGATACGAGTATGCATTTGGCCCACATCACACCCTCAATTTTTGCGGGTCTTGGGCTAACTAGTACTACGGATTTACTTTCACTTGGGCAATCTCCACATGGTAAAGAAGTTTTATTCCTTGTTGATGGACTCGGCGCAGATGTCATCGAAAAATACAAAGATTTGATTCCGACTCTGCATTCATTTACAAACCATGGAGTTGTTGCGACATCTTTTCCTTCAACTACTGCAACATCTCTTGCAACGCTGATGACTGGAGAATTACCCGGCACTCATGCCATGTTGGGTTACACAGTTCGTGTTCCACGAAGTGGTGGACGAGTACTTAACTCACTGAAGTGGGATGAAAGAGTTGACCCGCATGTTTGGCAGAGCGTTCCAACACTCTTTGAGCGCGCAGCCGATGAAAACATCTCTGTTTCTCATATTGCCGCCAAGCGCTATGAGAACACTGGATTTACACGAGCAGTCTTTCGCGGAGCCACCTATCGCGGCGCCAATGTGTTGCCAGAGATGATTGCCGAAACTAAGGACGCACTTTCTAGCGAACCATCATTTGCTTATGTCTATATCAATGACCTCGATGTCGCAGGACATAGCGATGGGGTTGGTTCGGATAAATGGTGCGCCGCGCTTTCTTATGTTGATCAGGTTGCTAAAGCACTTGTCACACAATTGCCCCGTGGAACTCGGATCTTTTTAACAGCCGATCACGGCATGGTTAATGTGGAAGAAAAAATAGTCTTGGGTCAAGATAATGATTTGTTATCAGGCATCGAAACCATTGCCGGAGAACCACGTGCGCGTCATCTTTATTTATCGGAAAGCGCAGATTCAGTAAGTGCACGTGCCGACTTTGCGCAAAAGTGGCGCGAATACCTAGGGGAGCGAGCAGATGTATTTACTCGTGAAGAAGTTACACAGAACAAACTCTTTGGCCCTTCACTAGTTGAGAACGCAATTGATCGCATGGGCGATGTCATTGCAATTGCACGTGGTGGAGTTATTTTGATTGACCCAGAACGCACTGCACTAGAAGGTGCGATGGTTGGTCATCATGGTGGATCAAGTGAGATTGAAAGCTCTGTGCCACTGCTTTCAAGAGTGGTTAATTAAATTCGTTCTCGTCATCTTTTTTAGCAGCGCCTGCACCAAACATAATTTCATCCCATGATGGAACCTTTGCGCGACCAACAACTCCATCTCGCTCTGCTGACTCATCTGGCTCTTCGCGCAGTGAAACTAAGCGTGGTGGTTCAGGCTTAAGTGCTTCAGGAGAAGATGTAATACGAATCGGCGCTGGTGCTGGTTCATCTGAGTAGATCAATCCAGT
Organism: Actinomycetes bacterium; assembly: GCA_014190015.1. Taxonomy (GTDB): domain Bacteria; phylum Actinomycetota; class Actinomycetes; order Nanopelagicales; family Nanopelagicaceae; genus Planktophila. The sequence goes on along the minus strand of BJFT01000040.1, from coordinate 1,735 downwards.
TTCCGGACGTGAGTGCTCTGCAATCTTTGTGACACCTCTGTCTGAAGTTGGCGCATCGCCCATCATCCACCGCGCATTTTCATCTTGAGAAGTAATTGAGCGACGTGTTGGATCGAACTCCCAGATGGCATCGCCATGTCCATCGCTATTTGGATAGCTGAGTGAGAGTGACCATGTGCCATCGTGATGACGCCACGCATTCCAGGCTAAATCATCTTCTGAAATATCGCGTGGTGCTAATCGACTGAGGACAACTTCAAAGAGTGTCTCTGGTTCTTCACCAGGATTGCGGCGAACAATAATTGCGTGTGCTTGATCAATAATAAATGAACGCTCTTGAAGGATTGGGCCAGCAAAGCGTTCGATTTTTTCAATGCTTGTTCCAGAGTCGCGCGCAATATCTTGTGCACTTTCGCCAAGACGTAAGCGGCGTTGAATATCTTTAACACTCAAGATTTGTTCTGATTCATCTGGCACGGATGAAAGTCTTTGCTGGTTAACGGATGCTCGTAATGAGTCGCTAATTCGCAGCGTAAATTCATTACCATCGTTATCAGCAAGGGTTATGTGAACGCCATCTGGCGTCTTGCCGGTGAATCGAAGATCAGTCACGAGGTTGAGCGTAACCGATGGCAGCCCGATAAGTAGAGAGGTACGGCAGTGTTGCCACCATTGCGGCGAACATAAAGCCAAGTGGAACCCAAAACGCGGACCGTGCACCGGCGTTATCGATGACGATGCCAGCGAGTGCGCTGGAAATTGCGGCACCGAGTGGCATACCTGCAATTACCCAAGTCAGAGCTTCAGTAATTTGTCCTGCAGGCACAGCGTTTTCAACTGTGCCATACGCATTAACAATGAGTGGTGCGATAAACAAACCATTAACAAATAGCGCAACTGCTAACACAGCGATTGAATCCACAAACAAAAGTGGCAAAGTGCCGAGTGAGAGACCAACTAAATAAATAAGAAATCTTGTTGCATGTGCAGATTGAAACTTAATCACACCGTTAACCAAGGCGGCTACTGCACTTCCAACTGCCCAAATCGCAAGAAGCCATCCCGTGCTTGCCGCAGAGTCTTTCTCTTCGGCAAATCCCACAACTGTTATTCCAATTGCTCCAAAGAATCCGCCAAGAAAAGCACACGGAATTACGATTGATTGAACAATTCTGTTTCGCAAAACTGCGGGATGAGGTTCTTCTTCATTAGCTGGTTGTGCGGGAGGCTCTGTTGATTTCATCGCAGCAAGTGATGGCAAACCGATAATTAAAAAGATTAGTCCAGCCAGGATTCCGGCAGATGGTGAGATGTTTACGGCGCAGTTTGTCGCAACGACTGGTCCCAGAATAAAGACAAACTCATCAACCATGGCTTCCCATGAGTACGCAGTATTTACAAGATGGCCATCGCTGTCATCTGGATCATTTTTTAAGATATGTAACCAACGTCGGCGAACCATTCCGCCTGCATTAATCGCAGTTGATTCAGCAATAATCAAAGAGACAAACCACGTCCAAATTGGAGCATCCTTTGAAACCAAAATTACGAAAATTACAAAGGAAATGACGCGAGTGGGAACTGCTAAAAACAAGATCTTCGCCTGACCACGTCGATCTGCTTGGCGCGACCAAAATACTTCTGCAGCCCCTACAACAATGGAACCAACGGCTGTGAGTGCACCCGCTAATGCATATGAATCAGTAGCTGCAACCACAATGAAGATAATTGCCAA
>BJFT01000039.1 GCA_014190015.1 Actinomycetes bacterium | reverse complement strand
TGCAACAGCTGAAGAACCAATGGTGCAGATAGCGCCCACGCGATCTGGATGCTGCACCGCCCACTCAAGTGCTCGCATTCCACCGAGTGATGGCCCTAATGCAAGTTTGTATTTCTTAATTCCGATTGCATCTGAAAAAGCAATTTCTCCTGCAACCATGTCTCTAATTGTCACGAGTGGAAAACGTGAACCCCAACGTTTGCCATCCGGTGCAATCGATGAAGGCCCGGTGCTGCCTTGGCATCCACCAATGACATTTGGGCACACAACAAAGTATTTATCTGTATCGAGTGGCAGACCAGGGCCAACCATTGATGGCCACCACCCCGGCACATCAGACCAACCAGTCATTGCGTGATTTACTAAAATTGCATTATCGCGAGCAGCATTGAGCGTGCCCCAACTCTGATACGCGATTGTTACATCGGGCAGTACTTCGCCGCTTTCAAGTTCTATGTCGCCAACTTTTACAAATTCGCGATCACCAACATCATCGCCCTCAAGCCATGCGCCAGTCACGTCGAAACGATCGCCCGGTGATCTCTTAGCAATAGACACAGTAATTAATTCCTTCACGCACTTGCAGCAATTTCAAAAGAAACCCTGCCAGGTCTTCACCCAGAGCACCCCGCCGCGGTGGAGGGTTGCCGTCTAGCAAGCTGGGGCTATAACTAGAACTCGTGACCTATTGGCAAGGGTAACAAATACCGCGCGGAGCATCAAATAAAGATTAGAGCGCACACCTTGGGATGTAAGTCTGCGCGCATTGCTGCAAAGGCATTTGCGGGCCAACCCGAAGCAAAGACGCGTTGTAATAATGCGGCTAGTGAATACCTCGCATCATCTGCAATGGCGCGTCGCAAGTACTGCGCTGCACCTTCTTTATCTCCGGTTTCATAAGTAATGGCTGCGCAAAGAGATGCCACAGGGGCTACAAACTTTGCAGGGGCCATAGATAAAAGATCTGTCCACATCGCCACATAGTTCGGCAGAGTCACATCGCTGTGACAACCCAATGCAAAGTCGCGCACTTGAATATCAGATAAGCGACCAAGCACCTTTGCCTTAAGCGCTGTATTAACGCTGCACCCCATTGCTTCGTACTCTCCTGCTAAATCCACGATTGCAGTGGCGCCATCTTGTTGCATCGCGTTTAAGTCAGCTGCGTCAATATCTACAAAGTACGAAGCCACACTGCGTGCAAAGTCTTCATCGCGGTAATCCACCGCTGTCGCCGTACTCATTACTGAACAAACATTGTTGGGGCGCTAACAACTTTGATAGTTGCAACGCGAACGGTTTTGATCTGGCCGGTGACGGCTCTAATTGTTCCTTCGTTACTCCATGTGCCACCCCACGTTGCAAGTAGCGTCACTAAATACGTTCCCTCTTTTAAATAGGCATGCTGGATAGATCCATTGGGATAAGGCGCTCCGGGATCAGTGCTGGACATGACAGAGCCATCGCCAAATGACCATGAAAACGATGGTCGAAGAGTTACGTCCACTACTTCGCCAACGATGTTAAATCGCGTAGTAAATATCTTTGGCAGATCACACCAAAAAACAACAGGCACATGCACCAATGGTTCAAATGCTGGTTGATAGGCAACTCCGCCAGTTGGCAACAATTTAGTCAGGCGATCAGCTATTGATGTGGCAGCTACGGCTTTCTTTGCTACTACTTTTTTCTTCTTAACAACTGGTTTTTTAACAACTGGCTTGCGTGTGGCAACTACGGCGCTCGGTTGCTTAAGGACAACTCGCTTAACCACTGGTTTTTTCGGCGCTACTTTTTTTACAGCCACAACCTTCTTAACAACTTTGGTGCTCTTAGGGCCATTGCCCTTTTGACCAGAGACAACAATCTGGCCATTTTCTACTCTGACTTCAAGGCATGCTGTTGTGCAATCAGCGGCCACGGCTGTGGGGGCTGGAAATAAGAGTGCGATCAGTAATGGTGCTGTGATTAACGCTTTAAGTTTTTTCATAATGGGCGCAGGTTAAGTAAATGGCGCGCATCAAAGGCCGTCATCTCGCGCACATGTGGATACTTATGCCACTCTAGAACCGTGGCAGCGCGAGATGGTGATGGATGGGTCCAGTGTGATTGCGGAAACAAGCACTGGGGTTTGCACGGCGCTGCTGGTTTATTACTAGTTCGTGACTCTATGGTTTTACTTCAACACCGCGCCCCGTGGGTTCATAACGGTGACACATGGGGAATTCCAGGCGGTGCACGTGACTCGCACGAAGATGTTATCCAAGGAGCGCTGCGAGAAGCAGTGGAGGAAACTGGTTTAGATCCATCACTTGTTACACCTGTTGTTGTTCACGAAGACAATCACGGTAATTGGAAATACGACACGGTGATTGCATCCGCCTCAGTAGATTTAATCGCGCACGAAGTAAATGATGAATCACATGAAGTGCGTTGGGTGGAAGTAGAAGAGATCAGCGAACTAACGCTTCATCCAAGTTTTGCAGCGTCCTGGCCGAAAGTGAAAGAACTAGTCCTTAAGTTGATTGGACAATCGCTGTAGCGATTCTCGCACCACTGATTTTTCCGAAGTACGCCATAGCGGTGGCATTGAATTTAAAAGCACACTGCCATATCTCTTATTGACAATTCGTGAATCAAGAATTGCCACAACTCCGCGATCATCCACAGATCTAATCAAGCGACCTGTGCCCTGTGCCAAAAGAAGTGCAGCACGTGGCAACGAGATCTGCATAAATCCAGAACCACCGCCGGCATCGGCTTGCGCGGCGCGAGCAGACATCACTGGTTCATCTGGACGTGGAAAAGGAATGCGATCAATGGTGACAAGTACACAAGAGTTGCCAGGAACATCGACTCCTTGCCAGAGCGACATCGTGCCGAGCAACACTGATGTTTCATCCTTTGCAAAACGTTCTACTAATGGCCCAACAGCATCCCCTCGTTTTTGCGTAATAATCTTTATCGGCAGCTCTGCTAATACTTTGCGCAAATGCGCGTCCGCTGCTTCTACTCCGCGCCACGAACTAAAGAGTGCAAGTGTTCGACCGCCGGCGGCATCAATCAATTCACCCAACTCTTCTAATACATCTGGGTGCACACCTTCGCGGCCAGGCTCTGGCAAGTGTTTAGGCAAGTACAGAACACCTTGATTAGCGAAATCAAATGGCGAACCGACGTCCAACATCGCAACGTTGCTCGGATCTATATCGCCATCTTCGCTACTTGCATCTTCATCTGCGCCGACGCTAAATCCAATAGATCTAGCCATCGCATCCATCGAGTTGCCAACGCTTAAGGTCGCAGATGTTGCAATCACTGGTGTTTTTGTCAGCAAGTTAGCGCGCAGAACATTAGAAACACTTAATGGCGCAAGGTGCAGAGTCTGAAACGTTGGTTCATACCAGAGCACCTGATTGTCACCGATTTTTAAAATCTTGGCGCACGTTGTATTAATTTCATTGACCGCACCTTTTACACGCGCACGTTCGGCCAGAGCATCACTGCCAATAGCTTCTTCATCGGCGCTAATTGATTGCACAATTGCCGCAGCCGCCTCGCGCACGCGACGAATCGGTGCTTCAAGGGATGCCGGAATCTCATCCAAGCGACCTTGCAGAGATGGGTTTTGGCGAACATCTTGTCCGTAATCTGCCATCGTGTCATGAAAATCATCGGCGGCCTTTGTAAAGGTGTCAGCTAATTTTCCTGGCATGTGTTTGCGCGCCATTGCAGCAGCTCTGATCACACGAGCAGATGTCAGCTCTTCCGTCACCGCTTGCGTTGTGCGATCCATAAATTCGTGTGCTTCATCCAAAATAACAGCGTCTCGCTCAGGCAAAATCGGATGAGAATCAACAATCTCAATTGCTAGCAACGTGTGATTAGTAATCACAATATCTGCGCTCTGCGCACGTCCCTTTGCAAGGGCAGCAAAACATTGATGGCCATAAGCACAGACATCTGCGCCCACACATTCGCGGCCAGATAAAGAGTTAGCAGCCCATACTCGTCTATCTACTTCTGGTGCATCATCACGGTCTCCTGTGGCCCCCGGAGATTTTGCCCATGCATGTAAACGCTGCGCATCTTTTCCTAGCGATGACACTTCGAGCAGTACTTCGCCATCAGGATCTGGTTCTTCGCTATTCATCTTTTGCAGACAGATGTAATTGCCAACGCCTTTATAAATACCGTATGTAATTTCGCGGCCTAATACTTTTTCAAGGGCTGGAACAACAGCGGGTAAATCTCTTTCCACCAACTGTCTTTGCAGCGCAAGTGTTGCTGTTGCCACCAATACTTTTCGACCGTGCACAAGCGCCGGAACAATGTATGCAAGTGATTTTCCGGTGCCGGTACCTGCTTGAACCATTAAGTGATGGCGATCGGTCAGCGCATTAGCAACTGCTTCGGCCATTTCAATCTGGCCTTCGCGCGGTGCACCGCCAATAGCTGCAACGGCTGCATCTAGCGCTTTTCGCACTTGTGCAGATAACTCGCTCATGTGCCCACCTTATCTGCGCATACCCACAAAAGCAGGTAGTTGAAATTTCAACTACTTTGTAATAAGGTGCATTTATGGCTCTTCCAACACTCTATATCGGTCACGGTGCACCGATGCTGCTAGAGGATGCCCTATGGACATCACAGTTATCCCAGGTTGCACAAGGAATTGAAAAACCAAAAGCAATTTTGATTGTTTCAGCGCACTGGGAATCCGCGCCGATTACTTTAAGTAATCCACTTGCTGGCACTCCCCTCGTTTATGACTTTTCTGGCTTTGATCAGAAGTTTTATCAGATGACATATGAATCACCTGATGCCCAAGATCTAGCGAAAAAAGTTGTTGCACTGATGCCAGATACCGAACCAGTTGCGATGACTAATCGCGGACTCGATCACGGTGCGTGGGTTCCGCTCAGAGTTATGTATCCAGATGCTGATATTCCTGTTCTGCAAATGTCTATGCCCACTCAAGATCCTGGTCGCTTACTTGAAATTGGTCGTCGCTTGCAACCACTTCGCGATGAAGGCGTATTAATCATTGGTTCAGGTTTTATGACTCACGGTCTGCAATACCTTCGCGATTGGTCAACCGATGCTGTTGCCCCAACATGGTCTTCAGAGTTTGATGCATGGGCATCAGAAGCACTTGCAAAAGGTGATGTTGACTCACTGGCTAATTTCAAGGAGTTAGCACCAGGCATGCCATATGCCCACCCAACAGTTGAGCACTTTATTCCGCTCTTTATTACCTTAGGTGCATCAAAGAGAGCTGATCAAGCACCCGATACTTTAATTGATGGTTACTTTATGGGTTTAAGCAAGCGATCATTTGCTGCAATATAAGCAAGTTCAATAGCAGCAACCGCGCTATCAAAACCCTTATCTTCAAAGCTTTCCGGACGTCCACAACGGGCGATTGCTTGCTCAATTGTGTTTACGGTTAAGACGCCAAAACCAATTGGCTTTGAAAACTTTAGGCTGACATCCATGACACCTTGTGTCACACCCTGGCAGACATAATCAAAGTGCGGTGTTTCACCTTGAATAACAACACCCAAAACAACTGCTGCATCAAAGCCTTTTTCAAATGCCAATTGCGCAGCCAGTGGTAATTCAAAAGAACCCGGCACACGAATAACAGTGCTGACAGCCTTTGCTGCCGCACATGCACGTTCGGCGCCAGCAATAAGGTCGCTGCAAATATCGTCATGCCACGTTGCGCTGATGATTGCGATCTTCGCGCCCGGCATCTCTTTAACTTTTACATCTGGTGCATGTCCGGCCATTATTTTGCCTTTCCCATTAAGTGCCCCATGACGGTGCGCTTTGTCTCTAGGTACTTCTGATTAAAATCACTCTGTCCGACTGAAATCTCTTCAACTGCCACCTTTATGCCAGCTGCAGTAAGTGTTGAAATCTTGTCCGGGTTATTTGTTAGCAATCGCACTGAAGAAATCCCCAGCGCTTTAGCGATGACAACAACATCATTAAAGCTGCGCTCATCTGATTCGTGGCCTAATGAAATATTTGCTTGCACAGTATCTTGTCCCTGATCTTGCAGAGCGTATGCCTTTATCTTCTCGCCAAGTCCAATTCCGCGACCTTCATGTGCACGAAGGTAAATAACTACGCCTGAACCAGCTGCTGCAATTCGATCCAATGAGTGATGTAACTGCGCTTGGCAATCACAACGCTTTGATGAAAAGACATCTCCCGTCAAACACTCAGAGTGCACGCGCATCAAAACTTCAGATGAACCGCTGATATCTCCGAAGGCAACAATCGCGTGATCAATACCGGCTGAGTTTGTAAATGATGACATCTTCCACGCACCATTTTCTAGTGGCAGATTCGCCCAGACTAATTGAGGCACGGCTGGAACATGCGCTGCAAGGTTTTTACTGCGTGCATATTGGGCCAACGCTTCGATAGAAATAATTGGCATTGAGTGCTCTGCAGCAAACTTTTCTAGATCCGGCATGCGAGACATTGAGCCATCTTCATTAACAATTTCGCAAAGCAGACCAACAGGTTCTGCGCCAACCAACGCCGCCATCGCAACTGCGGCCTCTGTATGTCCTTGGCGCTCATTCAGTAAACCATCTGCTGCAATCAAAGGAAAGACGTGGCCTGGGCGCACAAAATCATCTGCCACAGCCGTTGTGCGGGCTAATTCGTTAAATGTTGTTGCGCGCTCTGTTGCGCTAACCCCTGTTGTTAGATTCTTCTTGGCATCGGTGGTCACAGTAAAAGCGGTCTTATTTGTGTCCTGATTTTTTGCCCACATCAGCGGCAAGCCCAAAGTGCGTGCACGTTCGCGATTCATTGGCGCGCACAAGATGCCAGTTGAATAGCGGTTGATAAAAGCAACTTTTTCAGGTGTTGCTTTTTCAGCGAGCATAATGAAATCGCCTTCGTTCTCGCGATCTTCGTTATCGACGACAATAACAATTTGTCCTGCGGCAAATGCTTTAAGTGCTTCATCAATTGGTGTCAGGGTGCTCATTTTTTGTGCTCCATCATTCGCTCGACGTACTTGGCCAGTACATCAACTTCGATGTTGATTAGATCCCCTGGTTTTTTGCTTGCAATAGATGTTCGCTCAATCGTCTCTGGGATTAACCAGACTGTGACAACTGAAGTCTCATCATTTACTTCGCCAACAGTTAAGGAAATACCTGAAAAACAAATAGAACCCTTTGCCACGATGTATTTAAGTAATG
>BJFT01000038.1 GCA_014190015.1 Actinomycetes bacterium | reverse complement strand
TTTCTTCTTTGAGTTGTGAAGTCAGCTTAAGCAGTGCGCTATCTGCGAGTGCGCCTTCGGAGCCAAGGATGAGATAGAGAGTGTCCATCACGGCTCCTATCCCAATCGAAAGATATGTATTCCCGATCGCGCTAACTTTATTGATAAGCGATGCTCTTTTGCTGCAATTGCAATCGCGCCATCTGTATCTGTTCGCACAACCCTGGCGCCGAGTCTAGTCAGAGCAGCGACCGTTTGTGGAGCGGGGTGTCCATACGTATTTCCAACGCCCACGCTAATCATCGCAATCGCTGGTGAGAGGAGCTTCATAAATTCTAGGTCTTGATACTTCGAGCCATGGTGACAGACTTTATAAATATCAACGTGTGTGACATCGGCGCGCAATAGTTCTTGAACTGGTGGCTCTAAATCTCCAGCCGCGAAGAGTGAAAAATCTGGCGATGAGATCATGGTTGCAATGCTTGAGTTATTTATAGCAGAGCCATCACCTGGATTAGTTGCGAATTGTTGTGTCGTTGTCAGCGGCCACAGAACTTTGATTTCAATATTGGAAAACTTGCTCTGCATTCCGCGCGTGACAACTTGAACATTTACTCCTTTAAGCCAATTTTGCACTCGCGCACTTTCAAAAACCGGATTAGTGTTATTGCTCACCCAGACTTGTCCAACACTTCGCTTCTTTAATAACCCTGGCAAACCTTCTACGTGATCTGCGTGAAAGTGAGAGAGAATCAATAAAGGTATTTCGCGTATCCCGAGTGCCTTTAAACATGCATCTTCAAGGGCTGCATCTGGACCAACATCTAAAACGATTGCTCTGTGATTTCCTAAGTTAATTACTGACGAATCGCCCTGGCCTATGTCGCAATTAGCAACGCTCCACTGCCCGCCGGGCCAGCGACCAATCCACGTAATAAACAAAAGAAAACAGAGCGCAATGGCTACGTATTTCTTCCAATGTGTCTGCAATAAGGTGCGCGCAATCCAGAGCGCTATTAATAAACCAATCAAGACAGCACTGCTCATTTGAAGTACAGGAAATTGTGCTGCCCAATGTGCAATCCAAGCGATGAAGGCTGCAGGAAAGTTAATAACAAATATAAATGCGCGAGTCACAAATGGTGCAAAGGGAGAAATGAGGGCTGAAATAAAACCAATAATCGTGATGGGGGCAACGGCAGGGGCAGCAAGTAAATTCGCAATCACACTCATCGGTGCTAAATACCCTGCAATTGCAATCAACACTGGTGAACAAAAAAGAGTTGCAGCAATAGGAGGCGCTAAAGCTTCGCTAATTAACTTTGGTAAATATTTAGAAAGCCACGCAATAATGCGTGGAGCAAAGAGCAGCAAACCTGCAGTCGCTAAAACAGATAACGCAAATCCCGCGTCCCGCGCTTGCCATGGATCACCAATTACAACAGCAGCAATTGCGAAACCAAGTGCGGGCAGAGAATCACTAGGTCTGCGAGATCCTTTTGCTACTAATAACACTGCAGCCATCGCAGCGGCGCGCAACACTGATGGAGATGGTCGAACGAGTGCGATAAAACTCGCTAAAAATATTGCAGTCGCACCTAAACGCCATCTAATGGAGCGAATAAAGAATTGCATCGCCCACAAAACAAATGCAGAAACAATTGCAAAGTTTGCACCACTGACAGCAACTAAGTGCGTTAGGCCGGAGCGCTTCATATCTGCTTTAAATGTCGGACTCTGTTTTGAAGTGTCTCCAAGCACCATTCCCGGAATCAGTGCGCCTGCGTCCCCTGATCCACTGTTGATGCGCAAGCCATTTCGAATGGAGGCCAAACTCTTTGCCCACCTGGATGCTTCGGTGCGTACTTCAATATCTCCTCGCACAAAAACAAGAGCTGCAACTCGTGCTTCTTTACTTAAAACGGCAGTGCCGCGAAAGTGAATCTTTTGTCCTGGCAATAAATCTGCAACGGTGCGAGAAGGCGTAACTATTCGAATTGGAACGCGTAACTCAAAATTCTTGCCACCGGCGCTAACAAATTGTGCTCGCGCCATAAATGTGTAATTTCGCAAGGCAAAATACGAGCCACTTACTTTTGGTGCACTGAGCACAGGATCGGTTGCTACTTGTGCGGTGATATCTATTGGCTGATCTAAGTACGTACGAATCGCATTATTTTCAAGAGATGCCTGGCGCAGCGACATGACTGTTGAACCAAGCAAAAGAGCTGCGATAAAAATAAGTACTCGTACTTTCTTACCTGCAAGTGAAATAAAGAAGATTGCAAGTGCGACGAGTGAAACTCTCCATGGGGCTAATGCGCTCTGAGTGAGTGCGCCAATCCAAATTGCTGATCCCAGAGCAATTGCCCTGAAATCAACTAGACGCGGATTTTCTCTTTGAACTGCGCGAATTTCGCATCCCCTATGCCAGATACTTTCAGCAAATCTTCAAGAGCAATAAATGGTCCATTAGTTGTTCTATAAGCAATTATTCGTTTTGCAATTACCGGACCAATTCCATCTAAAGAATCTAAATCTGAAGCACTTGCTCGGTTTATGTTTATTGGTCCGCGTGGGGCTGCGGCCTTTGAGCCAACACGTGCGCGTGATCCGGCTGTATGAATCGGATCAACATAAATTTGTTCACCGTCTTTTATTACGCGCGCAAGATTTAGTTCCGATAGCGCCGCTTTTGCCTTGGCTCCCCCTGCAGCGCGTATCGCATCAATAACTCGCGAACCCGCTGGTAATTCATAGACTCCAGGTGAAACAACTTCGCCTGTCACGTCAATGACTAGAGCGGGTGCAACGATCTTTGTAGGTGCAATTGTTTCTGCGACTACAACCTCGGATTTGCCGCTAAAGACTACGAATAATGAGAGTGCAATAAGCACGCCGGCAACTGCTCCGAGTGTGCGACGTTGCGTGGTTGTGAAGTGTAAGTCAATCCACCATTGTGTGAAGCGATCCCACTGTTGCTTTAATTCATTCATGAGCGAAGTATTTTGACTTCGCGAGTTGCCTACTTACAAAAAGTTAAAAGCTGTTGATAACTTACTTTTGGATCCAGTAATCGTTGATGTACTTTTCACCTTCATCACAGAAGAAAGTCACAACGTTTTCGACTTTGTACTGCTCCTTGAGGCGCTTGGCAGCAAGTAAGTGTGCTCCAGATGATGGACCAACGAAGATTCCGTGAACGCGAGCAATGCGGCGCATTTCCTCGATTGCAACATCTGAGTGCACATCGATGATGCCATCTAATTCGTGGTGGTGGCGAGTGACAATTCCCGGAATAAATCCATCTGCAATACCTTCGATGAGGTGCTTGGAAACTTCTCCACACAAAATTGTGCATGATTCAGATGGCTCAAGTGCAATTACTTTGCAATTCGGATTAACAGCCTTGAATGCCTTACCGACTCCAATAATAGTTCCACCTGTACCAACGCCACCGATTACGAGATCTGGAAGTGCTGGCATTTGTTCAAGAATTTCTTGTCCAAGCCAATCGCGGTTTTCATCGACGTTCTGCTCATTATCAAATTGTTGCGGAGAGAAATATCCAGGCAGTTCTCCAAGACGCTTTGCTTCTGCAAGTGCATCATTAACGTGGAAGTCACCCATCTTATGAACTTCGGCGCCGAACGCTTCTGAAATTGCTGTGCGTTCCAAACTCATTCCATCAGGCATGATTACAAGCATCTTGTAACCCTTAACGGCTGCAACCATGCTCATCGCATTTCCAGTATTTCCAGAACTTGCTTCAACAATTGTGTCGCCAGGTTTTAACAAACCATCTTGTTCTGCTTTTTCAATAATGTATTTTGCAATGCGCGCTTTAATTGAACCTGATGGATTTAAATACTCCATCTTTACCCAGATACCTTCGATATTAATAAGAGGTGTATTTCCGATTGCATCCAGAATCGTTTTCATCAGAGCACCTCTCACAATATGGAACGTAAAGACTTTGGTTAAGCGACGATATTAACTAATTTTGGCGCGCGCGCAATAACCTTTTTAGGCGTGCTGCCCGCTAGTTCGGCAACAATCGTTGGATGCGCAAGGGCTAAGGCTTCGATTTCTGCATCAGTAATCGTTGGTGAGACTTCTATGCGCTCTTTGATTTTGCCGTTGATTTGAATAACCGCTTCAACAGCATCGGCGACCAAAAGAGTTGGATCAACTTCTGGCCATCCAGCAAGTGCAACAGCTGGTGCATGACCTAAACGCTCCCACATTTCCTCTGCCGTAAATGGTGCAACTAATGAAAGCATGATTGCGATTGCTTCTGTTGCTTCGCGCACTGCAGGATCTGCCGCGCCACAACCACTATCAATTGCTTTACGTGTTGCATTTACTAGTTCCATCACGCGCGCAACGGCTACGTTAAATCTAAATGATTCAACAGCAAAGGATGCGTCGTTCAGAGCTTTGTGGGTTGCTTTACGAAGTGAAACATCGCCGCTCTTAAAGTCCACACCAGGTGCACTAGAAACATCTCCTGATAAACGCCAAGCACGAGATAAAAACTTTACTGAACCTGATGGTGAAACATCTGCCCAATCAACATCATCTTCTGGTGGACCAGAAAAAACCATTGATAAACGAATTGCATCGACACCGTGGTGCGCAAGTTCGTCAGATAGACGCACAAGATTTCCGCGGCTCTTGCTCATTGCTGACCCATCCATCAAAACCATTCCTTGATTGAGCAAGCGAGTAAATGGTTCGTTGAAATCGAGCATGCCGATGTCGTTAAGTACTTTGGTGAAAAAACGTGAGTACAACAAGTGCAGGATTGCATGCGTTACGCCGCCGACGTATTGATCAACTGGCAACCATGTATCTATATCTTTACGAGAAAATGGTTCGTCATGGTTTGTTGAACTTGGATAGCGCAAGAAATACCAGGATGAATCAACGAAGGTATCCATCGTGTCTGTGTCGCGCTTTGCAGGACCCGAACACTTTGGACAAGCAACATTTACCCAATCAGTTGCAGCTCCCAGTGGCGATGTTCCCTTTGGCTTTAAATCTAAACCTTCAGCCAGTGGTAATTGCAAAGGCAGGTCTTTTTCTTCCACTGGTACTTCGCCACACTTTTCGCAGTGCACGATAGGAATCGGTGTACCCCAATAACGTTGACGAGAAACAAGCCAGTCGCGCAGACGGTAATTACGTGATGCTTTACCGAGACCATCATTTTCAAGCTGTGCAATGATCTTGTGGATTGCTTCTTCTTTTTTCAATCCATTAAGTGCTTGCGAGTTAACTAATACACCGTCGCCACCAGTTGCAATCCCTGTTTCATTTGGATCTTCTTCGCCAGTTTCAACAACGACTCGAACTGGTAATTTCATTGCGCGAGCAAAATCTAAGTCGCGTTGATCATGTGCTGGAACAGCCATGATTGCACCGGTTCCGTAATCAGCTAAAACATAATCACTTGCCCAGATTGGCAACTTCTCACCATTTACTGGGTTGATTGCATAACGACCTAAGAAGACACCAGTCTTTGGTCGATCTGTTGCAAGACGATCGATATCAGATGCTGCTTTAATCTTTTCTAGGTACGCATTAAATTCTTTTTCAACTTCTGTACCTACTGCAAGTTTTGCTGCTATCTCGCTATCGGCTGCGACTACGAAAAATGTTGCACCGTACAAAGTATCTGGACGAGTTGTATAAATAGTTACAGGTTCTGGCAACCCGTCAATTGCAAACTTAACGTTGGCACCCATTGAGCGGCCAATCCAGTTGCGCTGCATCATCAGAACTTTTTCAGGCCACTTGCCTTCAAGTTGTTCCATGTCATCGAGCAAACGATCTGCGTAATCAGTGATTTTGAAATACCACTGATTGAGCTTTTTCTTTGTAACAGCAGTGTCACAACGCTCGCAAAGTCCAGCAACTACTTGTTCATTAGCTAAAACTGTTTGGCAACCTGGGCACCAGTTAACGGCTGAATCTTTTCTGTATGCAAGACCGCGCTTATATAGTTGCAAGAACAACCATTGGTTCCAGCGGTAATACTCAGGATCGCATGTGTTAAATACGCGATCCCAATCGAATGAACATGCAAAGCGGCGCATAGATGCTTTTTGTGTAGCGATGTTTTCATACGTCCAAATACGTGGATCTTCATTGCGTTTAATCGCAGCGTTTTCTGCTGGCAAACCGAATGCGTCCCAACCAATTGGGTGAAGTACGTTAAAACCTTTTTGTACCCAGTATCGAGAAATCACATCGCCGAGTGCATATGCCTCTGCGTGACCCATATGTAAATCACCAGATGGATACGGGAACATATCTAATACATATTTCTTTGGACGCTTGTCATCTGCGCGACCAGATTTAAATGGTTCTATGCGATCCCAAACAGGCAACCATTTTTCTTGCACATGGGCAAAGTCATACGCCGCGTGTTCGCGATCATTGCCCTCTGTGCTCATTGGCTAAGTTTATCGGGCTTTATGCCCAAGTTATGCCAGTTAATTCCTCGCTGATACTCCATAAATTACTTGCTAATTCTTGGTCGTAAGACAGGGACGAACCACGGGTCAACTTTGGAAATCCGCGCATCTCCATAAATCCATCTGGCCCAATATATGAACCACCCAACAGAGGTGAATATGTTGCAGCAGCTAAGACTGGAAGGGCTCCACGTTGCGCACTCTGTGCAAATAAATCATTCATTGCACTCGTCACACGTGCTTCGGCATTTGCCTCACGCATTTGTGGGCTGACGCTTTGTAAATTTGTATTTGACCAACCAGGGTGCGCAGCCATTGCATCGATTCCCCACTTATTTTTAATACTTAAACGTTGCAATTCGTGAGTAAATAAAAGATTTGCAAGTTTTGTCGCACCGTACGCGCTCCACGGTTTGTATTCGCCTTGTCCTAAACACTTTGCACGAATCTCTTCTATAGTGCCATTTCCAAAATTACCGAGACGATGTGCTTGGCTTGCAACGCTGACGATGCGAGAAGTCACGCGATCACGCAGCAGTCCTGCCAACGCAAAGTGACCCAGATGATTAGTGCCCATCTGTAATTCAAACTTATCTTTTGTAAGCAAGAACGGGGTTGCCATAACGCCAGCATTAAGTATTAGAACATCAATGTTTTCTGTAACTGTTGCCGCGCACGCTTTGACTGAAGCCAAATCAGTTAAATCTAAGAGCGCATACTTGATGTTTTTGCCACCAAGTTCGGCGACGAGTGCTTCACCTTTTTGCGGTGTTCGCGCAGTAATTGTTACGTGTGCGCCACGACGAATGAGGGCTGCAGCACTGGCTTTACCGAGTCCACTTGTTCCGCCGGTGATGAAATATTTCTTTCCTTCAATGCCAGAAATATCAACATCGTTCCAACGTCGTGGAATTAATGGAACATTACTCATGTGGAGCTAAGGGGATTTGAACCCCTGACCCCCTGCATGCCATGCAGGTGCGCTACCAGCTGCGCTATAGCCCCGTA
>BJFT01000037.1 GCA_014190015.1 Actinomycetes bacterium | reverse complement strand
AATGATTAAAACTTTGTGGCCGATTGCCTCAACGAGTGCACCATCATCTGTTGCATCAGCGCCCGTTGCATGAGCTTTCTTTAAAACCTCTAAATCAAAACCTTGTGGGGTCTGCACGCGGCGCATGGTTGTGCGATCGGGAGTTGAAGTGACGTGACCGCCGGCATCAACGCTCTTTACGGTATCGATTAATTCAAGACCGGGAATAACTGCAACATCGCCCGTAATAAGAGCCGCTAAAACATTTTCTGCTAATTGAGTGGTAGCAAGCGCGCGCGCAGCATCATGAACCAAAACAAATTTATGCTTTCCTGAAAGCGCAGCGATGCCTGCTCGCACGCTATCTGAACGAGTTGTTCCGCCAACAACAACAGTGATGTCACTGCCAACTAACTCTTGTATTTGTTTTTCATATCCAGCGGGCGCACAAACAACTATTTCAGATGCGACGGGTGCAAGGGCAGCAACAGCGTGTTCGATTAGTGTGCGATTGCCTAGAGTTATCAACGCTTTAGGAAGTGTGGCACCGAATCTTTCGCCACTGCCAGCGGCTGCAATGATGGCCGCACACTGGCTCATTTGTTTCCCCAAATACGTAGAAAATTTAAACCAAAATTAAGAAGCTAAAACCTCATCGAGGATAACAGCTGCTTTTTCTTCATCTGTGCGCTCTGCAAGTGCGAGCTCAGAGATCAAAATTTGCTTTGCTTTTGCAAGCATGCGCTTTTCACCAGCAGATAGTCCACGATCTAGATCGCGGCGATAAAGATCGCGAACAACTTCTGCAACTTTAATAACATCTCCAGATGCCAACTTCTCAAGGTTTGCTTTGTAACGGCGTGACCAGTTTGTTGGCTCTTCTGTATATGGCTGACGCAAAACATTAAATACACGATCAAGTCCGGCGCTATCTACAACGTCGCGAACGCCGACTAAGTCAACGTTTTCTGCTGGTACGCGAACTGTGAGGTCGCCTTGTGCAACCTTTAGAACGAGGTAGGTCTTCTCTTCGCCTTTAATAACTCGGGTTTCGATGGCTTCGATAAGTGCTGCTCCGTGATGAGGATAAACAACGGTTTCGCCGACCTTAAATGTCATGTGTTGCCCTTCGTTAGAGGCTAATAATACCAGCCATTTAAGGGGTTAGTCACCTCGAATCTATGCGTGCAAAAACGCCCTTTTGCCATGAGAGAATAAGGCACTACATCTTGACAAATACAAAAACATTATTTTTCAAAGTACTTGGAGATTAGAAATGCGTCTTCGCACATTCGTTACACCACTCATAATCGCTGCTCTCGCAATCTCACTAACAGGATGTGGTGCTGGATCTAATGCATCTACGCGATTAATTAAGAAAGTAACTGATGGCCAAGAAGCTGAAATTAAGAAAGATGCAAACAACATTGCACTAAGAAACTTTGTACTAGTTGCACTGCCAGATGGTTCTGCAGTTGTAGTCGGAACAGTTATCAATCGTGGCGAGAATGAAGATGCACTTCTAGGGTTAGCAATCCCTGGTATTCAGGCACAAATTTCTGGAACAAGCACAATCGCGTCAAACGGAGTAATTACTTTTGAAGGCGATGTTGCGAATGCAAAAGCGGTGATCCCTGCCGCTAATTTGAAGCCAGGTACTCACACTGACTTATCACTATTTTTTGGTAACGCCGGTGAAATTACTCTGGATGTTTTAATTCAAAAGCCAGAAGGAATTTACGCAGGTATTACTTCTCAAGCTTCCATCTTGTAACCAAGACCGCGAACAGTCTGAATAACAACTGGGTTGGCTGGATCTACTTCAATCTTTGAACGCAATCTCTTGATGTGAACATCTAAAGTCTTTGTATCGCCCACATAATCACTGCCCCACACGCGATCAATTAACTGCACACGAGTCAGCACGCGACCTGCATTGCGCATAAGAAATTCGAGTAATTCAAACTCTTTAAGTGGAAATGAAACGCTCTCATTGTTAATACTGACCAAGTGGCGTTCGACATCCATGCGAACAGGACCAGCAGTAAGTGATCCACTATTGGTGCTTTCATCCGTAAATTCACCAGTATTGCGACGCAGTACCGCGCGAATTCGTGCGACTAATTCACGAGATGAGTACGGCTTTGTGATGTAATCATCCGCACCAAGTTCGAGCCCAACAACTTTGTCGATTTCAGAATCTTTTGCAGTCAACATAATTATTGGAACATTGGAGCGTGTGCGTAACTGCTTGCACACTTCGGTGCCCGAAAGCCCTGGCAACATAAGGTCTAGAAGTACCAAATCAGCCCCACCACGATCAAACTCTTCTATCGCTTTAGTGCCGGTGTCGGCAACGCACACATCGAAACCTTCGCGACCTAACAAATATCCCAATGCATCAGAAAATGAATCTTCATCTTCTACAACTAAAATTCGCGACATTATTTTTCCTCCATCAATCTAGGGACGCTTACAAGGTTCTCTTGTAAGTCGCCTGTTTCCTTAAATTCAGGGAGTCGCATAGTGAACGTACTTCCTTCACCTTGCTCGCTCCAGACGGTTATGTCACCACCATGATTTGTGATGATGTGTTTAACAATTGATAAACCAAGACCTGTACCGCCAGTGGCTCGCGAACGAGCTGGATCTACACGATAAAAACGTTCAAAAATTCTCTCTATATTCTCTTCAGAGATGCCAATACCTTGATCTTTTACTTTTATTTCTGCTAAGTCATCAACTTTGTTAAGAGAGACCACAACAGTGGTTTTATTTGGACTGTAATTGATGGCATTCTCAATCAAATTACTGATTGCCATCTCTAGTTGGCTCTCATCGCCTAAAATTGTAATTTCATTGTTCTTTATAAATTCAATCTTGATCTCTCTGGATTCTGCCGTAAGTCGCGATTCGTCTATGGCTTGCAAGATCAAATCACTCAGCAAAATTGGGTTCGCGTCCTTGAGGGGATCTTCATCTTGGATTCTTGATAGATTGATAATCTCTTGCACCAAGTCAGAGAGCCGCTTTGCTTCGGTCTGCATTCTGGAAGCAAAACGAGTAATCGCAACTGGATCATCACTTGCTTCCAGGACGGCTTCGCTCAATATTGAGAGCGCACCAATTGGCGTCTTAAGTTCGTGTGAAATATTGGCAACAAAGTCGCGGCGGACCGCATCCAGGCGACGAAACTCTGAATCATCAAAAATTAGTACTGCGATGAGACCTTGATTGCCTACGGGGGCAACTCGAACCAAAAGATTGTGTGTTCCTTCGCCAATTGGACCGCGCGGTAATTCGATTGTTGCTTCTTGCGCAATTTGAGAACGGCGACAAGCACGCACAATATTTAGAATTTCATCGCTAACTAATTTTCCATCGCGAACCATGCCCAGAGTCGATGAGGCATCGGATGCACGTACAACGAACTCACCAGGTGCTAACAATAAATATTCGGCATCAACTACTTCTAATAGATCAACAATTCCTGTGGGTAATGAGGCAAGGCTGTTTGCGCTTTCGCGAGCCGCACGTCGTCCGAACATGGCACCATCGTAGAGATTGACGTCGTAACTCTCACCATTGGGGGTGAGCATGGGTTAGAAAAACCCATTTCTTAGCCCTGTATTCAAGTTCCGTTAACCTGCCTCCACCAAGAATGAGCGGCCGCGAGGTACGGTTATCCAATGCGTGATGCCTTTCATGAGGATTTAGATGCCATCGATCAATCTCTAGTTGAGATGAGCGAACTAGCAGCTAATGCAATGCTGCGCGCAACCAAGGCAATTTTGGAAGCTGATCTTGCACTCGCTGAAGAAGTAATCTCCGAAGATGAGCGCATCGATTCACTGCATCATGATTTAGATAATCGAATACTTACTTTAATGGCTCGCCAACAACCAGTTGCTGGGGATCTTCGCACTCTTGTTGCATCTATCCGAATGAGTTCTGATATCGAACGAATGGGCGATCTTGCACACCACATTGCAAAGCTTGCACGCATGCGCTTTCCAGCGTGCGCCATTCCACCAGAATTGGTCTTTATCATTCAGGAGATGGGTTCGGTCGCCCAAGAAATAGTCAAGAAAACAACTGGCATTATCAATTCACGTGACACCAAAGCCGCAATTGAACTTGAAAAAGATGATGATGCGATGGACAAATTACATCGCAAATTATTTGAGATTTTACTCGATGACAAATGGCCTCATGGAATTGAAACTGCAATTGATATGACACTTATAGGTCGCTATTACGAGCGCTATGCCGATCATGCAGTATCTGTTGCTCGTCGCGTGTATTTCCTGGTTACAGGATCATATGCTTCAGATCAGCTCTAAAACTATTTCTTACCCTGATTCGCAACCGCTGCGATTGCCTCGGCAGCTGCTGCTGGATCTAAATACTCTCCACCTTTTTTAAGTGGCTTAAGGTCCTGCCCTAATTCGTAATACAGCGGAATACCTGTTGGAATATTTAATCCCGCAATGTCGGCATCGCTGATGCCATCTAGATGTTTAACGAGTGCGCGCAATGAGTTGCCGTGCGCCGTAACCAAAACAGTTTTTCCTGCTAACAAATCAGGTGCAATGTTTTCGTGCCAATAAGGCAACATGCGTGTAACAACATCTTTTAAGCACTCTGTCTTTGGAAGCGCGCTTCCAAGATCTGCATAGCGCGGATCTTTTGCTTGGCTAAATTCGGATCCATCTTCAATCGGTGGTGGTGGAACATCAAAAGAACGACGCCATAATTGGAATTGCTCTTCACCGTATGCAGCAAGGGTTTCTTTCTTATCTTTTCCTTGCAGCGCGCCGTAGTGACGTTCATTTAATCGCCATGAACGTGAAACTGGAATCCAGTGGCGATCGCACGCATCAAGTGCTAATTGCGATGTATGAATAGCGCGACGCAATAAAGATGTGTGAACTAAATCTGGCAATAAACCTCGCTCTGCCAATAGTGCACCGCCACGCTTTGCTTCTGCTTCTCCGGATGCAGATAAACGGACATCAACCCAACCTGTAAATAAGTTCTTTGCATTCCATTCGGATTCTCCGTGGCGCAAAAGAATGAGTTTGATTGTCATATGAGTATCTTAAATGAAGTGTCGAGCAAACTCTAAATTGGCCAATGATTCACCACGAGAAACTCTCCACGCCCACTCGCGACGAATTGCATTAGCAAAACCGAGTTCGAGTAATGGATTAAATGATGAATCTGAATACTGCAAGACGGCACCGAGCAAGCGATCGATTTCGCGATCTGTCACAGCATTAAGTGGCAAGCGGCCAACAAGGTAAATATCGCCGAGTTCGTTTATGGCAAATGCAACGCCATACATAGAAGCGTTCTTGGTCATGCACCAGTTGTGCACACCTGCTTCGTTCTCATCTGGCTTTCGAATAACGAATGCGTTAATGCTTAAAGAGTGATCACCAACAACTAAGGCACAGTGCGTCTGAAGCTTTGTTTCCCCTGGCAAAGTAACTAGAAATGTATTTTCATCCCGGCGTCCATAATCAAGATCGTGAGAGTCTAGAAATTCTTCGATAACAATGCGTGGATCAATGGCCATTAGGCACCTGAAGTTTTACGGGCTTCACGTGCATCAGAGAGCACGCGATCATAAATATCAAGAGTTCCACGCGCTGTTGCATCCCAACCAAAGTGAGAAGCGTGCTCGATTGCACCAATTGATAACAACACACGACGTTGTGGTTCTTGAATCAAGCGCGCAAGAACTGATGACCATGCACGTGGATCGTGACCATCAACTAATACGCCAGAAATACCATCGGCAACTGCTGTGCGAAGTCCACCTACAGCTGTTGCAACAACTGGTGTTCCGCACGCTTGTGCTTCAAGGGCCACAAGACCAAAACTTTCGGAATAACTTGGTACACAAACTAAATCTGCTGCGCGATACCACTGCGGTAAATCTGCACGTGGAACCGGTGGTGCAAATTGCACAACATCGGAAATTCCAAGCCATGCAACTAACTCTTTGAGGCGTTCAACTTCTGATGTATTGGCACCAGATGCTCCACCAATAATGTTTACAACTAGTTTTGGCCGAAGTTGTGGTGAGTGCTTAATCATCTCTGATGTTGCACGAATCAATAGCTCTGGACCTTTGTGTGGCTGAATGCGACCAACAAATGTAATAACGAGTGCATCTTGATTAAGCCCAACTGCTTCACGGGCAGCTGCTCGACCAGCACCTGCTGTGAATGTATAGAGATCAACTCCAGGGCTTACAACGTGAACATTGTCTGGGCACGCGCTGTAAAGCGAAACAAGACTTGCAGCTTCAGCGTCCGTATTAGCAATCAAACCATCGGCTGCTGCAACAACTTGAGTTTCACCTTGCACGCGAATCATTGGTTCTGGCATTTCGCCTTCGGCCAGATTTAAATTCTTCACGCGAGCCATTGTGTGCATCGTGTGAATCAAAGGAATACCCAGCTTTTCTGCCGCCGGCATCGCTACTTTTCCTGAGATCCAATAGTGTGAATGAATCACGTCGTAAGGATCTGCTGTAATCATTTTAGTAAATTCTTTTGATAATTCACCGATTAACTCAGGCAAGCGCTCTTTAGTCACGCCATCGACTGGTCCAACATTTAATTGTCGAACACGAACGCCTGGAGAAATTTCTACGATATCTGCAACATCTTTATTTGTACGACGAGTAAAAATATCTACTTGCACACCCATCGCTGCCATACGTTCGGCGCTTTCGGTGACATAAATATTCATGCCGCCAGCATCACCAATACCTGGTTGATCCAGTGGTGATGTGTGCACCATCAATGTGGCAATGCGCCCGTTCATGTGCCAAGTCTACCCGCGTGTTATGCAGGCGCGCATTGAGCCTATTGCCTCTGATCCCCCGTAAATACGCTCAGTTTTATCTTCGACGTTAATACCAAACTCTGCCAACGCGGCAACCATCAAGGTTTCAAATGGACGAATCGATCCATCACTAATTTTGAAAACAATTGTGCGCCCATCGGCAAGTGTTGCTACTTCAACACCTTCTGCGCCCTCTTTCATAAATAGTCCAGGAATTTCTCGCATTAAGCGAGTAGTCAATCTATTTTCACCTGCAACCATTTCAGGAAAATCTCTGCACGCTTGCACAACGCTCTGATGAATTGGATCTGTAGAAATAGTAATTGCGCGCATTGCGCGAGCAAGTCCATGCAACGAAATAAGAAATAGCGGAGCACCACATCCATCGGCACTTGTTAGTGCAACATCTTCGCCAGCTAAATTCTCTAGCTCTTTTTTAATTGCTACCTGTAAAGGATGCGCCGGATCTAAGTAAGTAGCAGTTGGCCAACCTGCCGCAACACACGTTGCAAGCATTCCTGCATGCTTTCCGCTGCAATTCATAGCAAGGCGCGTAGGTTCTTGATTGCCCCATGCACGACGCTCTGTTTCACCAAGTGGCTTGTCTTTAGCGTTCTGTAAATCTTTTTCGCCTAAACCAACTGTTGCCAGAATTTCCAGCGCACTTTTTTGGTGCATGTCAGCACCTGAATGACTCGCACTAACCAGAGCTAATAAGCGCGGTTCTAGTTTTAAACCGGAGCGAATCATGGCGCTAGTTTGAATCGATTTAATTGTTGAACGCGGATACGTCAACTGCGTTGGATCACCTTTGCTTAAGTGAACAGAACCATCTGAGTTAAGAATTACTAGATG
>BJFT01000036.1 GCA_014190015.1 Actinomycetes bacterium | reverse complement strand
TGGATATTGGACGATGGCACTGGGAAGTGCTGATGGTTATGAAGGATCTGTGGCATTTGGAACAGTTTTAAATGCGACTACTGATCAGTTACTGCTTACGACCAATATTTCTAAGGGCAATAGCGGTGGTCCAGTAGTTGATAACGAAGGAAACGTTGTTGGCGTTGTTACGTGGGGATCTAAGACAGAGCAGTACAACGGAGCCATGTCACTAAATGCGTTCTGTGCAGAGATTCTTCAGTGTGAAAAAGATTACTACTGGGCGCGAAACGAGTAATTGACGGTTTAAACCTTCTCCCCCTGCGAGACTTTCAGTACCCTTACCGTCATGAAGATGCGCTCGGCGGTTATTCCTTTGGTGGCGGTGCTGCTTACATCTCTGGTGTCCCCTATTGCAGATGCGGCTACGAAGCCGAAGGTGAAGAAGTACAGCGTCACTATGACAAAGGCGCACTTGCCGGTTGCACCCAATAAGGGCACTGATGATTATCGATGCTTTTTATTAGATCCTAAAGTCAAAGAAGATTCGATTGTTCGAAGCATTGAATTTATTCCGCAGCGCAAAAACTATGTTCACCATGCGATTATCTTTCGCGTAACCGGAGCGGACTTGGCTGAGGCAATTGCAAATGACAAGAGTGGAATCGGTTGGCCTTGTTTTGGTGGCACCAGCCTTGGTGGAATGCTTTCAACATTTATTTCATCCCCATGGATTAGTTCGTGGGCACCAGGGCGCGGTAAAGATATTTCCCCAAAGGGGTATGGAATTCCTTTTAAAAAGGGAGAGCGTTTTGTATTGCAGGTGCATTACAACTTACTTGCAGCAGTAGATGGAAAGATTGAAACTGATCAATCCACAATCGTTATGGAAGCTGTGCCCGCAAAAGGATCGAGCATTAAGCAGTTACAGCTAGAACTATTTGCAGCCCCCGTTGAATTAGCTTGTCCGGCAGGTGTTACAGGTCCGCTCTGTGATCGCACGGCATCACTGAAGGATCTTGCAGAACGCACGGGAATTGCAAGTGTTAGACAGACCTTGGGTCTAAATGCGATGTGCCGACAAAATCCGAATCGGCCAACACCATCATTGACTTCTAGGTGCGACAAGATGATGACCAAAGCTTTCACAGTTGTTGCTGCGGGTCCTCATATGCACTTACTTGGAAGAACTTTAAAGATAATTCTTAATCCAGGACGAGATGATGCAAAAATCATTCTGGATGTGCCTAATTATGACTTTGATGATCAATCATCAATTCCTTTAACCACGCCAGTTTCCATAAATCCTGGTGACACAGTCCGTATTGAGTGCACATATGATCCAACGCTTCGACAGAAAATTCCGCAACTAAAGAGCCTTGAGCCACGTTATGTGACATGGGGCGAGGGATCATCGGATGAAATGTGTCTGGGTGTTCTTTCGGGGACTACTAACTAAGTAGCCGCTAAACAATCGGTGTTGTTGGTTCTTGCTCTACTTGCTCTGCCACAACAGTTGCTGCGTTGATTCCCCAGATTTCTTCTGTCTTTGCGAGCGCATACATCATTGGGTATTGGGTCCCTGATTCAGCGGTTACTTGGACATCGAATAAGAAGTTATCGCCTTCTTTAATGCAGTTACCGACGCTATATGTGCGGGAGTTCAGAAGAAATCCATAGCCGGATGAGATGATTGAAATGAATTCTTCTAGTGAGCGGTTTGATCTAAATGATTCTGTTGCAAAGCCATAGGCGCTTTCGAAATCTTGCTTACTAAAGGCAGCTAGTTGTCCTTTGATCCATGCGCTGCCGCCATCTATCTCTGTTTGCGAGCAACTTGGTTGTGGTGCAGCGCTTTCTTGTGTTGCTCTCTCGGTTGTGTTCGAAGTAGAGCAGCCGGAGAGCAAGAGTGTTAGCGCCACTGCAAGAGCGGTAGTTGCCGTGATTGTTGCTTTGCTCATTTTTTTGTACTCCCCTTAGGCAAGAAAGATACAAGAGGGCGCTTCATTGCGCAGGAGGAAAGAAAGGTTCAGGCGTAGAATTTGGCTATGGAGTGGATTGTTACAGCGCTAGCTATCTTGGTGATCTTTTACTTTGCCAAAGATGGATCTAGCAACAGAAAGAAGAAGTAACTCTGCGTTAGGAAATAAAAAGTAGCCCTGCGAGACAAAGCGCAGGGCTACTTAGTGTGCGTACCGCTGACGGGATTCGAACCCGCTACACTTCCCTTAGTTAGGGGGATGCTCTATCCAATGAGCTACAGCGGTACGCAATTTGGAATCTAGATTGATTGCGTACCGCGAATTTAAGAAACCTGCTTGGCTGTGTATAACAAATTACTTTTACTTATTGCGATAACTCTTCCACGCACCTGTGCACCAGAGTGCCCAGATAACTAATAGTGGTTGAAAGAATAGACGAGTCAGCCGAGCTTGATCGGTATCTAATCCGAAGGCATCGATTCCGTTAACGTATTGAGAGATGTTGCCAGGAAATATTGCAACAAAAAATGCGGCGGTGATCCAGCCAATTTTTACTTGATGTTTAATTAAAATAATTAGTGAGAGTCCAAGAAGTATTTCAACTACACCGGAAGCCACGACAACAAAGTCGGCATCTAGTGGCACCCAGGTTGGTACTTGTGCCAGAAACTCTTTGCGGTTGGTTGTTAAGTGAGTGATGCCGGCATAGGTAAGAGCTGCGCCTAAGAGCGTGCGGGCTAGGTGTGTAAACATTTGGTAACGATAGCGCGGTTGTGAGAAAAAATTACTCCGTGTCACTTTAATAATTAGTAGGATTCGAACCTACGACCAGCCACTTAGTCAAAATGGTGCTCTATCCGCTGAGCGAATTACTACACTAAATACATGAAACTCGTTGCTTCCTCTATTGGCGTCGCTTTAGTTCTGATTTATGTTGTTGGATCCGGGCTTTGGGTTAATACAGGCGATGGTTGGTATCGCGGATTAAATCAACCTTCATGGCAACCACCAGATTTTATCTTTGGAATTATCTGGCCATATAACTTTATTGTTTTAGGTTTTGCAGCAGTCATTGTTTCTAATCGTCTGAGTTCAGCACTTGTCGCAACGTATCTATCAGTCTTTGCAATCAGCGTTGCATGTGCACTGACATGGGCTTATCAGTTCTATCGCCCCCATAACTTAGAGGCGGCATCAACGGCACTGACTTGTGTAGCGGTTCTAACGATTGCATTGGTTGTTATTGCTTCCCGTGCTTCATGGCCGTTGGTACTTGCTTTAATGCCGTATCAAATATGGGTTTCAATCGCTAGCTTCTTAAGTTGGAGTTACGCTCGACTAAATTAACGCAGTTGTTTTAATTTCTTCTCTAACTCTGCATATCCCGCCAAAAATTCAGGCGTAGCAATCTCTGTTTTCCAACGCCCACTGGTCGCAGCCTGTGGGGTTAATTGGGACTCAAAGAAGTGGCGCATATTTGAGTCATCGCGTAATCCGAGAAATGTAAGTATCCCTTGATAACTCTTTTCGCGATTATGAATAGCTAAATCTTCTAGTGCAATTGTTATCTGTTGCCTTACTGGGATCACACGCAGTGCGTTGTGACCATCGATAAGACGTTTTTCAATCCACTCAAGTCCTTCTAACGGTGTGGTTGGACCCCAATTTTTTGTAAGTAGTGATGCAATCACATCTCGAGGGTCCCGAACCATGTTAATAAATAAAGCTTCAGGAAATAGTTTTTTGATTCGTCGAGCTTGGGCAATATTAAGTGGAGTTGTTTCTACCCAATACTTTTGATTGCCGTGATCTTCTTGGGATGAAATGAATCCGTGCATAAAGCGGCGGCCAGCCCAGACTCTGTTGAAGCGTAGATCTTTAACTAACCTATCTAGTAGCTCCTGTAATCGTTGTTTTTTTATTCCAGAGTGCAATCCGCGACCGTGTGGAGGTGGTGCATCTATGTCCCACCAGTCGTTCCAAATTCGATCAAGAAACTCTTTTTCGATTTTGATAAATGCTTGTTTCTCTCGGCGACGGCTTCGAATATGCCCGGTGATATTTAGTGGAGAGATTTTCTCTTTTTTCACCGCTGACTCGCGTCCAAAGACGAGTTGAAGTAGCCCTGATTTATTTGCAAGGAATTTAATTTCAATGGGAACACTTGTTCTGATGTCTTTGTGAGAACCTAATAAATCACCCATAACGGTTGTGCCGCTACGTCCAGTGCCGCCCACAAATACTGGGCGAACCTTGTGAGTTCTCGAAGAGTTCTTCATTACGTAAGGGTAAACCGAGGTGTATCAACTTTAGAAGTCTAGTATCTAGGTGTGGCGCATAATTTTTCTCCTGTATTCATCGGAGGCTCAGGACGCAGCGGAACAACTGTGACTCTGAATTTATTGCAACGACATCCACAATTTCATGCAAGCCTTCCACGTGAAATTAAGTTTCTGACTAGTCGCCATGGTCTTTTAGATCTTGTATTTACCCGGCCTTTTTCCGTAGAAGAAGATCTTCATGGTTATCGCTATAACGTGGTTACTCGCGCACTTCCCTTACTAGGTCGCGATCAGATGACTTATTTTACGAGCAATTTATTTAATCGTTGGTGGAGCGAAGAGGGTAAAGCAGGTAAACCTCGCGGCTTAGTTCAATCTCTTTCTCTAGAGGTTGTAGAAAAAGCGCATAATGAATTTATCCAAACCTTTGCTATTGACCGCACACGCGCAGGACGTGAGTTCTTTTATTCATTGGCTGATGCTCAAATAAAGAGAGATGCTCTTTATTTTGGTGACTCAACACCAGTAAACATGATGCACGCCGACCAGATTCATAAATTATTACCTGAGGCTCGATTTATTAACGTGATTCGAGATGGAAGAGATGTGGCTGTTTCTGTCTCCAAAGAGCGCTGGGGTCCTAATGATCCATACGAAGCTCTGTCGTGGTGGGCCAATCGTGTATATCGATCTGCAGTGTCGCTAAGAAAGGTCGACCCAGAATCTGTCTTGCAGTTTCGAATCACAGATCTGATTGTTTACGAACGTGAAAAGACTTATGCCGACTTATTGAATTTCCTAAAGCTCGAAGAGTCAGAAGTATTGAGTCAATACTTTGCTGAGCAGGTAACACCAGAGAAATTACATAGTGGGCGCTGGCGGACTGAAGTTAAAGATGCTGCGCGCTTTAACGCCAAGTACAAAGCTCTGTGTAAGAAATTAATGAGTAAAGGAATAGAGATTAAAAACGTAGATTAATTAGCGAGAATTCTGTAGCCGTTGATAATGATTACGGCTAGACCGACAAGAATTCCGATTTGTTTGCGTGGCAATTTCATAACAATGCGCGCTGCGATTGGTGCCATCAGCGCTCCACCGAGTGCGAGACCACCGACTGCTGCCCAGTTCATATCTAAACGATTAATGTTGATCAGAAAGCCAACACTTGCTGAGACTGCAACGATGAATTCAGCAGCACTTACTGTTCCAATGATTTTTCGAGGCTCAACTGCAGTGGTTGTCATCATTGTTGGAGTAACAATTGGACCCCATCCCCCGCCACCGGAGGCGTCAACAAATCCACCGGTGAATCCAAGGTATGTGAAGTAACGAGGATTTGTAACCTGAAGAGTCGTTGGTTGGGCTGCAAAATTGAAGATGTTTCTGTAGAGAAGTAGAAATCCTAAGAGCAACAAGAGTGTAGAAACAAATATCTTTGCATTGGACAAATCAATGGAAGACAAGAAAGTTGCACCAAGGAGTGCGCCAATACCGCCTGGAATTGCAAGCTGTTTGAGAATCTTTGTATCAACATTATCTGCGTGCCAATGTGAGACCCCAGAGACCAGCGTGGTTCCAATTTCAGCAGCGTGCACTGCAGCCGAAGCCACAGCGGCCGATGCACCGAGAGTCAGCAAAAGTGTAGAACTGGTTAATCCAAAACCCATTCCAAGTGTGCCATCGATCAGTTGGGCAATAGAGCCGGCAAATGCGAAGAAAATCCAATTCATAGCAAGTACTTTAATATCTGCTCAGTGTTTTTCTGCACATCTTCTTGACCATCTATTTTCAAATCTGGATTAGTTGGCCGTTCATAATCTTGACCAACTCCAGTGAAGTTTGGAATCTCACCCTTTGCAGCCTTCTTATAAAGACCCTTTGGATCGCGTGCGATACAGACTTCTACGGGTGTATCAACAAAGACTTCGATGAAATCACCTTCATTAAAGATTGATCGCGCGCGTTGTCTATCTACTTCAAATGGACTGACGAGGGCAGTAATAACGATTAACCCCGCATCAACCATGAGTTTGCCAACTTCAGAGACACGACGGACATTTTCTGCGCGATCTGCGGCAGTAAAGCCGAGATCAACATTTAATCCCATACGTAAGTTATCGCCATCTAGAACGTATGCGTGCATGCCAAGTGCGTGCAATCTCTTTTCTAGAGCATTAGCAATTGTTGATTTTCCAGAGCCAGATAAGCCGGTAAGCCAAATCATCTGTGCACGCTGATTCTTTGCGCTTTCGCGTGCTTCTTTATTTACTTCATATGACTGATAGGTGATGTTCTCGCCACGACGTAGTGAGTGGCGAATCATGCCAGCGCCAACGCTTTGGAAAGTTAGGCGATCTACGAGAATAAAGTTTCCGAATTCGCGGGACTCTTTATATGGCAATAAAGCAAGTGGTGAATTAGTGGCAATTTCTACGACTCCGATTTCATTCATCTCTAAAGAAGTGGCAGAGTTTTCTTCACCGCTGTTTACATCAATGCTGTGGCGGATCTTTGTCACAATTGCTGGAATCTGTGTTGGACCTGAAATCAATAAATACGAACGGCTTGGGACAAGTGCTTCTTCATTCAGCCAGACAAGGTGTGCACTAAAGCGATCACTCGCTGAAATCTCTTCATCAACGGATGCAATCAAATCTCCACGGGTGATATCTACTTCTGGTTCGAGCACCAGAGTGACAGCATCACCTTCTGCAGCGCTCTGCACATTTTTCATGTCAGAAACAATGGTTGCAACGGTGGCAACTTGATTACTTGGAAAAATCGATACGCGATCGCCACATGAGATAGAGCCGCGGTGAATTGTGGTACTCACGCCCCGGAAATCTTCTGCGCGGACAATTGATTGAACACGAGCACGCATAGTTATCTCCGTGCCTTTTTGTGGGTGCCACGATTGAATGCAATCAAGAAGACTCTGGCCGTCATACCAAGGCATTGCTGCGCTGTGAGTAATGACGTTATCGCCGGCTAGTGCGCTCATCGGAATAAAGTGAATATCTGGCAGATCAAATCGCGACATTTGAGCAAGTAGATCGTTTTGAATCGATATGAATACATCGTGGCTGTAATCAACGGCATCTAATTTATTGATGGCAACGATTACTCGAGAAACTCCCATGAGATTACAGATCATTAAGTGGCGCAGAGTTTGTGTGCGAACGCCCTTTGTCGCATCAACTAAAACAATTGCAATATCCGCGCGAGATGCGGCAACTGCCATATTGCGTGTGTACTGCTCATGTCCTGGAGCATCAGAGATAATTAAACGCCTGTCATCTAGTAAAGACATTGAACGATATGCGACATCAATTGTGATTCCTTGTTCGCGCTCTGCTTCTAGCCCATCTGTGAGCAAACTAAAGTCGATTTCACCTGCTGCAATTGTTGAACCAGCTCTGCGCACGTGGCGCGCTGCGCCCACAGTGTCGTGAGGGACGCTATCTGCTTCAACTAAGAGTCTGCCGATTAATGTGCTCTTTCCATCATCAACACTGCCGCAGGTAAGTAATCGAAGAACTGAGGTTTGCATTTAAAAATACCCCTCTGTTTTTTTCTTCTCC
>BJFT01000035.1 GCA_014190015.1 Actinomycetes bacterium | reverse complement strand
GAGCCCCCCGTCAGGATTGAACTGACGACCTACGCATTACAAGTGCGTTGCTCTACCACTGAGCTAGGGAGGCCTTTCGTGCTGCGCAATTATGGCAGGAGATTACAAAATCTAGAAATCAAGCCGTGAGGCTTTCTGAGCGGTAGATTTGCGCAATGCTACTTGGTGTCTTAGACGTTGGATCAAACACCATTCACCTTCAGGTGATGCAAGCCCACCCCGGAGCCAGACCAACTCCTACGACTAATCTGAAAACAGAACTGCGGTTAACGGATTATTTGGATGAATTAGGAAATATTTCTCCACTAGGTGTCGAAGAGTTACACAAAGCGATTAGTGAAGCTCTCGTGCATGCCAGAGAGTTTAAAACAGAGGAAATAGTTGCCTTTGCCACATCGGCAATCCGAGAAGCAACAAATGGCGCAGAAGTTATTAAAGAGATTAGCGAACGTCACAACATTGAATTACAGATTCTCAACGGAACCGAAGAAGCCGCAATGACATTCTTAGCTGCTCGCAGATGGCTTGGATGGTCGAGTGGGCGACTATTGATTTTAGATATTGGTGGCGGCTCTCTAGAAATGGCTGTCGGAGATGATGAATACCCAGATGAATCAGTTTCTTTGCCACTTGGTGCGGCTCGTTTAACTCGCACATTCTTACAGAGTGATCCTTACACTTCTAAGGAGATTAAGAAGTTGGAAGAGTTTGTCAAAGAATCCTTGAGTGCTTCTCTTCCTCCTGCTCTCGAAGAACACAGAGCGGACCATTTTGTTGCAACAAGCAAAACCTTTAGAACTCTGGCACGACTTAACGAATTTTGGTTCAAAGATAATCCAAAGAAATTGAATATTTCTTCGCTTGAAAAAGCTATCCCTAAGTTGCTTGCGATGAATAACAAGGAACGCTCCGAATTGCCGGGGGTTTCTTCTAACCGTGCGCTTCAAATTGTTGCTGGTGCAATTGTTGCTTACAGCGCATTATCGAAACTAGAACTCGATGAAGTCGAAATTTGTCCGTGGGCACTGCGCGAAGGAATTGTGCTTAAGTGGCTTGATTGGATGAAAATCTAGCTAAATTATTGGTGCATCAACCCAATCAACTGAAATGACGTCGCCATCCTTGTGATGGATTACCCAGGCTTGAGCCGGCTCTAACTTTGAATCTAACTCTTTGAAGTATTTTTTACCGACTAATTTTTTTAATACTTTTGGCAAAATTGGATTGTGGCTGCAGATTAAAACGCTCTTGCCATCAACCATCAGGCTGGAGACATAATCCAACGCCGCTTCTTTATCTTTTGAAAATGCATCCTCACTTAAATCCAACGCAATAATCAAATTCAAATCAAGAGATCTAGTGAGATCTTCTACGGTCTGCATACATCTGTACGCATCAGAAGAGTGAGCTTCTGTAATATCGTATGGAAAAAACTGTGGCAATAATCTTTTTGCTTGCAGTTGTCCCAGATTGTCTAAGGGACGATCCGAATCATCGCCATCCCAATCATCACGCTTCAGCGCTTTTGCATGTCGAAGAAGTACGAGTGGAGTCGTGCCAACTCCAACTTCGGTAAAGAAATCTACGATTGCCTTGTCATCATCTAACGTTAACTTCTTTTTGGCTTCTTTTACTTCCAACCAAAGAACTTCATCAATTTCATTTGCATCAATGGCCGCAGGTGGGACATCTGTTGCGCGTGCTGACCAGTAGCGAACAACTTTCTTCCCTTCTGGAACCTTGTAAGTTGCTTCTCCGATTTCAGGACCGAAAACAGGTGTGTAGCCAGTCTCTTCAATAACTTCTCTGTACGCACAAGCAATATGCGACTCTTTTTCTTCGACTTTGCCTTTTGGCAACGACCAATCGTCATAACGTGGGCGATGTACTAATGCGATTTCTATTTTCTTTTGTGAATAGCGCCAAAGAACCGCGCCAGCGGCTTGAATTATTGGTGATTCGCTCATCATGAGGATTGTTTCTCATTCTTAAACCGTTTTGCAAACAGGGAGTGCATTTTCTTCAAAGTTTGACCGCTAGCACTCTGTGTATGTCGAACCCATTGATCGTTTGTGAGGTGCCAACTAGAGACTTCATCGGAGAGGCCTAGATCAAGAATCTCCTGCAGATATTCCTTATGGGATTTCTTGTCGATGCGTACAAGACTTTCTACGCGACGATTGAGGTTTCGCCCCATCAAATCCGCACTGCCAATCCAATATTCATCTTCTCCCGCATTGGTAAAGTGAAAAATACGAGAGTGCTCAAGAAAGCGCCCCAGAATTGATCGCACTTTTATATTCTCAGATAGTCCTGGAACTCCAGCTTTGAGTGCACAAATTCCACGGATGACTAGATCTACAGAAACGCCCGCTTGTGATGCTTCGTAGAGTTTTTCCACAAATTCTTCATCTAAAAGTGAGTTCAATTTAAACTGCACACCGGATGGCATTCCATCTTTCGCATTTTGAATCTCTTGATCAATTCTTTCAATCAGTCCTGGACGCAGTGTTCGTGGTGCTACGAGTAGACGTGCGTAGGAAGATTGTGGAGCGAAGCCTGAAAGCTGATTAAACAACTTCGATAAATCATCGGTTAGTTCTTGATCGCTGCTGAGAATTCCTAGGTCTTCATACATGCGTGCAGTCTTAGGATTGTAATTACCTGTACCGATATGACAGTAACTGCGGATTCCAGATGGTTCATCGCGCACCACCAAAGATAATTTTGCGTGAGTTTTAAGGCCCATCAAGCCATAAACAACATGCACACCAACTGATTCGAGTTTTCTTGCCCATCGCACGTTGGCTTGCTCATCAAAGCGTGCACGTATTTCGATTACTGCTAAAACTTGTTTGCCGGCTTCAGCAGCTTCAATTAACGCTTCAACAATCGGTGAATCACCTGAAGTTCTATAAAGGGTTTGTTTAATAGCTAATACGTGTGGGTCGCGCGCCGCATTTTCAAGGAAACTTACAACTGAAGAAGTAAAGGATTCATAAGGATGATGGAGCAAAATCTCGCCCTGGCGAATTGCCGAGAAGAACATATCTGAATCTTCGGTATCTACTTCTTTGAGTGATTTAGAAGTTCTAGACCTAAATGGACGAAACTTTAAATCTGGAAAATCTAAATCCGCCAACTTGTTTAGGCTAGTTAAATCAATCGGATTTGGAACAGAAATAATATTTTCAGGATTTATCTGTAAGTGCTCGGCAAGACTTTCTAAACGAGCAGTGTCGATACCTTCTTCAATTTCTAAACGTACTGGAGGACCAAATCGGCGACGTTGCAACTCTTGCTCCAGTGAGATTAGAAGATTCTCAGAGTCTTCTTCATCTATATCTAAATCTTGATTTCGTGTAACACGGAATGTGTAGTGATCTTCGATAACCATTCCTGGAAACAACTCTTGGAGATGAATTGCTATCACACTCTCAAGTGGAATGTATCTATGTGCTTTGCTCGGACCAACTGGCATAAATCGATTGAGAATTGGTGGGACTTTTACTCGCGCGAAGAAAACAGCACCCGTCGTTGGATTCTTGACGATGACTGCAAGGTTGAGCGAGAGCCCAGAAATATAAGGAAATGGGTGAGAAGGGTCAACAGCCAAGGGAGTCAGCACCGGGAAGATTCGATCAGAAAATATCTTTGATACAAACTTTCTTTCATCGGAGTCGAGTTCTTCCCATTCAACAATTTCGATTCCTGATTTTCTCAACTCAGGCATAAGTTCATTTTTAAAAATATTGGATTGTCGCGCAACTAACTCGTGAGTTCTGCGAGATATTTCCTTCATTAACAGCGACGGTTCAATGTCTGGACTTGCAGTCATTGGGGAGCCATCTTCAAGATTGCTTAAAACAGATGCAACCCGCACCATATAAAATTCATCTAAGTTCGATGAAAATATCGCCATGAAACGTACGCGCTCAAGGAGTGGAGTTGACGGATCCGCTGCTAAATCAAGGACGCGTTCGTTGAAGGAGAGCCAACTGAGCTCTCTATCAATCAGGTTTGATGCGGGAAGCATGGATAAATAGTCGCTTTTCTAAATGAACAGTAGGGAAAGAACAAATGATAACAGTCTTAACTCAATTGAAAAGTGACGCTCTGCAGGCTTATTAATGCGCGGGCCATGGAGTAAGCGATGTGTATTTTCCGCTTCGTCCATCACCAGATGAGCGCCCACGAATTCTTCGCCAAATCCACGGTAATGCAAATGTCAGAAACCACAACAAAGTTAAAGCCTTACGAATCATCCATGGTTTCTTCTTTGACGCAATTGCTGATTCTCTCCACCCTGAATCAAATGGGGCACCGATTCGTTCTAGAACCGCGTGCGCAACTCTGTAATGCCCAGTTGTATTTAAATGCAAACGATCAAATGCCAAGAGATTTGGGTTAGAAGATTGTGGATCCATAGAAGCATCCATCACCATTAAGCCAAACTTATCTGCAACTTCTCGAACGATTGAGTTAAATGAACTCATGCGTTCTTCCCACACCGCTGAAGCTTTACCACCGTTGCCATTTTTCTCTAGGACTGTAAAGAGCAAAATGGTCCCACCCGTTTGAACAAGTTGTGTAACGGCCTTTACATAAGCGGTACGAACTATGTTGCGATCAAAATTTGGACGCAGCGCATCATTGGCGCCGGCGTGAAATGAGACCAGAGTTTGTGGGCCATCGATGAGTGGCAGCGCCAACGGCACTTGCTCTTCAAATACTTGCTTAACTAACTTGCCACGTATCGCAAAGTTTGCGTATTTAAACTCTGGCGATTGTGCGGCCAATACATCTGCAACGCGATCAGCCCAACCACGGTATTTACCGTTGATGATTTCATCACTCATTCCCTCAGAGAATGAGTCACCTAGAACTAAAAATCTTGTGTACTGCATTTATTTCATTCTACGTGCCTCATCAACCCAGAACAATGCGATCGATGTTGCCACGCTTGCGTTTAGTGACTCTGTTGTTGCGTTCATAGGAATAGAAACTACAAGGTCGCACTTTTCGCGCACAAGACGTGAAAGACCTTTTCCTTCGCTACCAACAACAATCATGATTGGCTCAGTTGCTACCTTCATCTCAGAAAGTGTCACATCTGATTCACCATCTAGTCCAACGACAAAACAACCCATTTTCTTGGCATCCTCTATGGTGCGCGCCATATTCGTTACTTGCGCAACTGGAATACGTGCAGCCGCTCCAGCGGATGATTTCCACGCCGATGCTGTCATTGCTGCCGCGCGTCGCTCTGTCATAACAACTCCTGCAACACCGAATGCTGCAGCGCTTCGAACAATTGCACCCAAGTTACGTGGATCCGTCACACCATCTAGTGCAACGATTAACGCTGGATACTTTGCGCGTTCACTAATTTCTTGAAATGAAGAGTATTGGTATGGCTTAATCGCAAGAATAATTCCTTGGCTATTTGCAGAGATGCCTTCGATTTCCGCGCGGTGTACTTCGCGAATTGGTAATCCGTGATGCAAAGCAAGTTGTAGCGATTCTGCAACGCGATCATCAACATCGATGCTTCGTGCAACCATTAATTCTGTTGCAGGAACTACTGCGCGCAACGCTTCTAGAACTGCGTTACGACCAGAAACAATTTCACCCTTTGGTTTTTCCATACGAGCAGAACGCGCACCAGAAGATGGTGAACGTTTTTCTGCAGCTTTCTTTCGCTTAGCAGCTGCGTGATATGGACGAGCTTCAGCTTTAGGTGTTGGACCTTTACCTGAAAGACGACGTTTGTTATTTCCGCCTGTGCCTCCTGATGGACCTTTTTTAGATCCGCGCACTGCGCCTTTGCGTTCTGAATTGCCGGCCATTTATTTACTGCCTTCTGTTGGTGTTGCATTAGATGTAATCGACCAACGTGGCCCTTGTGCAGTGTCTTCAATTGAAATTCCGAGAGCGGCTAAGCCATCACGAATAGCGTCAGAGGCAGCGAAATCTTTACGTTCGCGAGCAGCAGTACGTTGCTCTAGTGCAAGTTTGATTGTTCCATCCAGTGCCGCAGTGAGATCCGTAGCCCCAGATTGTGCGAATACTGAATCAAATGGATCGCACCCGAGTACTTCTAGTGCACCACGAATCTCATTTGCATGTTGTGCGATCGCTTTTTTATCACCATCTGTAATCGCTGTATTGCCTAAACGCAATGATTCTGAGATGCCCGCAAGTGCTGTTGGCACTGCCAAATCATCATTCATTGCATCAGTAAAAGTAGCGTTAATAACTGGGGTTGGTTCTGCGCCGAGGATTTCGACTGAACGTTGTAAGAAAGATTCGATACGACGAAAGGCAGTTGCAGACTCTTCGAGGGCGCCCATTGAGAATTCGAGCATCGAGCGATAATGCGCGCCGCCGAGATACCAGCGAAGTTCGATACCGCGAACTGATTTCAATAGTTCTGCAACTTGCAGTGAATTACCGAGTGACTTACTCATTTTTTCACCAGAGGCAGTAACCCATGCGTTGTGCATCCATAGTTTTGCAAATGGATAACCGGCAGCTTCTGATTGCGCAATTTCATTCTCGTGATGTGGGAAAACTAAATCTAATCCGCCACCGTGAATATCAAATGCTTCACCTAAATATGTATGCGCCATTGCAGAACATTCGAGGTGCCAACCTGGACGACCGGCGCCCCATGGAGTTGGCCATGAAGGATCTCCTGGCTTTGCAGCTTTCCATAGTGCGAAATCTCGTGGATCTTTTTTATATGTTTCATCGGCGTCGGCCGCAGGTTGCAAGTCATCAAGTTTTTGTCTTGAAAGAGTGAGATAAGAAGTGAGTTTGCGAACTTCAAGATAAACATCGCCGTTGCCAGGTGCGTAAGCAGCACCACGTTCGATGAGTTTTTGCATTAACTCAATCATCTGTGTGACGTGGCCTGTAGCTCGTGGTTCATACGTTGGTGGCATAACGTTTAGCGCAGCGTAAGCATCAGCGAATGCTCGCTCGTATTTCATCGCAACTGCCCACCAAGGCATCTCTTCATGAACAGCCTTGTGCAAAATCTTGTCATCAATATCTGTGACGTTACGGATAAAAGTTACGTTGTAACTACTCTTTGTGAGCCAGCGACGCAAAATGTCGAAGTTAACGCCGCTACGAACGTGACCAATATGTGGTGGTGCCTGAACAGTTGCACCACAGAGGTAAATAGATGCTTCATCTTTTTTTATTGGCGTAAAAGGTGCGGCGGTTCGCGTCAATGTGTCATATAAATGTAGCGAACTCATTAGGCAATTCTACCCTTGCTTAATGAGCAAAGCTGACGCGATTGCAGCGATACCGCGACCTTCACCCGTTAAACCCATGCCATCAGTTGTTGTCGCAAGTACAGAAACATTGGCACCACCGAGGGCTGCAGATAGTGTGGCGATTGCTTCGCTGCGACGATCAGCAAGTTTTGGGCGATTGCCAATTATTTGCACAGTTACGTTAGAGATTACATAACCAGCAGCGCTGATCTTTTGAAGAGTTTCTTTTAATAACGTCACACCAGATGCGCCTGCATACTCTGGTTTATCTGTTCCGAAGTTAGTTCCAAGATCTCCTAATTGTGCGGCTGCAAATAAGGCATCACATATTGCATGCGCTGCAACATCGCCATCAGAGTGACCATCGACACCAGTTTGATCGGGCCATAACAAACCTGCAAGCCACAATTGGCGACCTTCGGCGAATGCATGAGCATCAACACCAACACCAGTTCTAAAGAGTTGTGATGTACCGAGCATTGAAATGGCTGTTGCAAGATCTGCCGGTGTTGTAATTTTTAATGCGCGCTCTTCGCCCTTAATGATTAAAACTTTGTGGCCGAGTGCCTCAACGAGTGCACCGTCATCGGTTGCATCAGCGCCCGTTGCATGAGCTTTCTTTAAAACCTCTAAATCGAAACCTTGTGG
>BJFT01000034.1 GCA_014190015.1 Actinomycetes bacterium | reverse complement strand
GCCATCACTCGGTGGAATGCGAGCACTTGAGTGGGCGGTGCAGCATCCAGATCGCGTGGGCGCTATCTGCACCATTGGTTCTTCAGCTGTTGCAACAGGCGATCAAATCGGAACCGCTGCTATTCAAATCCGCGCAATCAAATCTGATCCATTTTATTTTGGTGGAGATTATTACGACAAAGATCGCGGACCCGTAGAAGGCATGGGAATCGCGCGACGTATTGCTCATCTGACATATCGCACAGAGGCAGAGATGGATGTGCGCTTTGGTCGCCAATTGCAGGGAGATGACACAGGCCGCTACGCCGTTGAGTCATACCTTGATCACCAAGCCAACAAGCTGGCTAAACGCTTTGATGCTAACACCTACATTGCACTGACTGAGGCGATGAATTCACATGACATTGGTCGTGGACGAGGGGGTGTGGCCGCAGCCCTTGAATCAATCACTGTGCCGGTCATGGTCTTATCAATTGATACCGATCGACTCTTTCCACCGCGCTTACAGGCTGAGATAGCCGATTTAGCCCCACACGCAGCCCCTGTAGAGACGATTACGTCCCCATTTGGTCATGATGGCTTCTTAGTTGAGGTCGAATCTGTGGGCGCCGTGGTGCGAAAAGCGCTCGCGCTCTAGAAATTTAGCTTTTCCAGCGTTTTACGATGTGCAAAATAGCCTGTGGACAAATTATAATATAGCCATCGCCTCTTCGACATCGAAGAGAAAAAACCAAAGGACAATTGTGGCTGTATTTAGTGCGCTCAAAAACAGGGGCAAGAAGAAAGCAGTAGCGAAAAAGAGTGCGGCGAAAATCAAACCTGCGAAAAAAGCTCCAGCTAAGAAAGTTGTTGCTAAGAAAACTCCCGCAAAAAAGGCGCCAGCGAAAAAAGTTCTTCCTAAAAAGATCGAACTGAAGAAAGAGCTGACAGCAAAAGATGTGCAAGCAATCGTTGATGCGAAAACAATTGCAATGCGTCAGAAAGAGGTTCTAGCCGAACTCGAATCTCGCGGTGTTACATCCATTAACCGCATTCCAAAGAAGGCTGATAAAGATTTAGTTGACGAAGCCCGCGCGCTCGCAGCAGAAGTTCCAGTTGTTACAGAGAAATTGCGCAAAGCCGGACTCGGTTCGCCATTTCGAATGCTCAAAAAAGTTGAGCTTGCACTGATTGCCCCACCTGCTCCAAAGGTAGAAGCAGTTGCTGCACCAAAGATTGATCCAAAGACTGGCAAAGCAGTCGTTGTAAAAATTGATGGCGAAGATGTCGAACTAGAAGAAGTAGAACTCGAAGATGTTGAATCCCTTATTGCAGAAGCAGTTGAGATCATTGACTCAGAGGCTGAAGAAAAGGGCAACCAACCACGCGTTGTAGACCTCAAGGCAGAAGATGCCACAGGCAATGAAGAGAACGCCTTTACATTAAAGGCCTCCGAAGAAGATGATGCGCCAGCACAGACCGTTATGACAGCTGGTGCGACAGCGGATCCTGTAAAGGATTACCTCAAGCAAATCGGCCGTGTGGCACTTCTTAACGCCGAACTAGAAGTAGAACTAGCAACTCGCGTTGAAGCTGGTTTGTTTGCCGAGTACAAGTTATCGACAGAGAAGAAGTTGGATAAGAAACTCAAGCGCGAACTCGAATTCATCGTAGAAGATGGAAAGCGCGCAAAGAATCACTTGTTAGAAGCAAACCTTCGCCTCGTTGTCTCTCTTGCAAAGCGTTACACCGGTCGCGGAATGCTCTTCCTTGATTTAATTCAAGAAGGAAACCTCGGACTTATCCGTGCAGTTGAAAAGTTCGACTACACAAAGGGTTATAAGTTCTCGACATATGCAACATGGTGGATTCGACAGGCAATTACTCGTGCGATGGCAGATCAGGCTCGCACAATTCGTATTCCAGTCCACATGGTTGAAGTCATTAACAAACTGGCTCGTGTACAACGCCAGATGCTTCAAGATCTTGGTCGCGAACCGACCCCAGAAGAACTCGCACGTGAATTAGATATGACTCCAGAGAAAGTTGTGGAAGTTCAAAAGTATGGCCGCGAACCAATCTCACTTCACACACCACTAGGTGAAGAAGGAGACTCTGAATTCGGAGATCTGATTGAAGA
Source organism: Actinomycetes bacterium (assembly GCA_014190015.1). Classification (GTDB taxonomy): domain Bacteria; phylum Actinomycetota; class Actinomycetes; order Nanopelagicales; family Nanopelagicaceae; genus Planktophila. The sequence continues at coordinate 5,924 of BJFT01000034.1, read as the reverse complement.
CTCTGAAGCAGTTGTTCCAGCGGACGCGGTCTCATTTACATTGTTACAAGAGCAGTTGCACTCAGTTCTAGATACTCTCTCAGAACGTGAAGCTGGTGTGGTTGCAATGCGCTTTGGACTAACAGATGGACAGCCAAAGACACTCGATGAAATCGGCAAGGTCTATGGCGTTACTCGCGAGCGTATTCGTCAGATCGAATCCAAGACAATGTCTAAATTGCGCCACCCATCTCGTAGCCAGGTGCTGCGCGATTATCTAGACTAAACGAATTAAAGGGAGATCAAAATGAGCGACAAACCAACAATGCGCATCAAAGCCAATGGCTCTATTCGAGTAACTGGCGAAGTTGATTTCGTAGATGCAGAAGGCAAAGTAATCGAAACAAAGAGTGATTTTTCTCTGTGCCGCTGCGGTCACTCAAAAGATAAGCCGTACTGCGATGGTTCACACCGCGATGCTGGCTTTGAAGCACCCGGCAACTAGAGCTTAAAAATTCTCATGCGCCGCTTAAGTTACTTCTTAGTGGCGGTACTACTTGTTACTTCGGCACCGGCAACGTGGGCCGCGGCAAAAGCGGGAGCTAAGTGCACGACTAAAGATTCAATAGTTAAATCTGGTAAACAAATTTTAGTCTGCAAGAAAAGCGGCAAGACTCTCAAATGGAGTGTTCAAAAATCCGGTGGTGAGCAAAAACCTTCAACCCCAGGTACGGGTAATTCCCAACTCTCTGCCTTAGAAGAGTACGCAAAGAAGGTAGTTGCACAGAGAATTCCAGGAGTGCCACAGCTGAAAACTTCCTTGCAATCTCCTGAAGATCGAGCAGTGATTCAAATGACTGAAAACGCGCAGTATGCATTTTCGGTCTACGAAAGTATTTTCCCACTTGGTTATACACCACAATGGATTGTTGGTGAAAAAGAATCTTGGGTAAAAGAAAAGCTGACAGCAAATAACTGCGCAAGTATTGCGAGTTGGCTAAGTCCAAACCAAGGTGGCGGAGGTTGCCAACTAGCTGTTGTTTGGCGAGCACCTGAAGTCAGAAATGATCTCATCATGCAAAACACCATGTTGGTTCAAGGTGGACACGAAATTTTCCATTTGTATCAGAATCAGAAATGGGGTCAATACTGGGACAGAGTTCCAGATTGGGTACGTGAAGGCTCAGCGAACTTGGGCATGAGCATAATCCTTGCCAACTTCGATGGTGGAAAACTATTTGCTAATTATTCGACTGCAAGAAATGTTGAGATGAACCCAAAAGATAAAGCAACGTGCGAGGCATCCTTGAAAAAGTGGGAGTCAAATAACACTGCAGAAGGTTTTGGAAATAACAAAGGCTGTGAATATGGACTTGGCTTGCTGATGAATGAGTTTTTAATTACCAAAGGTTTTACCCTAAAAGACACGCTGGACATGATCGGCTTAATTGGATCAGGAACAGATTTTCCAACAGCATTTGAAAAAACTTACGGCATGAGTTTAGCGACATACTTCAGAGAGTTGCGTGCGTATTTAAAGACAAGTAATTACGGCTGGTAAGAAGATGACATTGAATAACCAGGAAATTAACGCACGCGATGCACAAGAGCAGCACATTGCTACTCGTCTTGCATTGGGTGAGAAAGTTGTTGGCATCAAGTTAGGTGGGGCACTGATCCCATCTGAAGATGGCGCGAAGAATTACCAGACGATTTTCGGTTACCTCACCGATGCCATGCAACGAGATGGTGAAGTAAAAATCTCAGATTTTGGCTGGCCACGAGTAGAGCCAGAGGTTGTCTTTAAATTAGCAAAAGACATTGATCATCAAATCACTTTAGAACAAGCTCCTTCATACGTAGAGGCCGTAACGGTTGGCGCTGAGATATTGGATTACAGAAGCAAAAATCCTGATCCTTATGTGGAAGAAGCAATTGCAGATAATGCCGGCGCCGCAGGCTTTGCTTTGGGTCCTTGGGCTGATCCATCAGTACTGCATCAGATTTTAAAAGCCACAATTCATGAAGATAATGAATTAAAACGAGAAGCACCTATCAGTGCGATATTTGGCAACCCATGGAAAGCCGTTGTGGCTCTTTCAACAATCATGCAAGAAAATTCAACGACGTTGTCTGCAGGATCAATAATTTTTTCTAGTTCTGCTACAGATGGTTTAGAAATGCGCGGCGGCAGCACTTATCGAGTTGAGATTGAGCGCCTAGGCAGGATTGAATTAAAAGTTATTAATTAGCAGCAGGTGATTCAACGAGTCTAGAAGTCTCATCTTGAATCTTTGCAGCGAGTGGACGAATCTTTTCGGCGTATTCCTTGCCGTGGTGTCCACAGAACAAGAGCTCTCCGCCTGAGAGAAGCACGGCGCGAACATATGCCTGTGCTCCGCAACGATCGCAACGGTCAAGGGCGTTAAGAGGTACTGCTTCAAGAATCAATTGATCTGACATATCTCTCTCCGTTCTCAATCGGGAAGTGCTTGTGTACTGCTTTCTATGGAACATCAAACCATGTCTGGTTATTCCCCGCTCGTTATATTCGCTTTATTAGGCGTAAATTTTGTGTTAATTGGGTGAGAAATACCTGCGAATACAGGTTCTGTTGGCTTTGCGGCGAGTTACGCAGAGGTTTGGGCGCATAGAAAGATAACCTTTGCCACCGTGGCCTCCAAGAAAGAAGATGCAAACATCTCGCAGGAGAGCTATACCGCAAAAGATTTAGCAGTCCTTGAAGGACTAGACGCAGTTCGCAAACGCCCCGGAATGTATATCGGTTCAACCGATTCACGCGGCTTGATGCACTGCTTGTGGGAAATCATTGATAACTCAGTAGATGAAGCACTCGCTGGTCACTGTAAAAAAATTGAAATTAATCTCGAATCAGATGGATCTGTTGAAGTACACGATGATGGTCGCGGTATTCCTGTTGATAAAGAACCAAAGACTGGCTTAACAGGTGTTGAAGTTGTTCTTACAAAATTGCACGCAGGTGGAAAATTTGGTGGTGGCTCATACGCTGCCTCCGGTGGTCTGCACGGTGTTGGTGCGTCCGTTGTTAACGCGCTTGCTGTTCGACTAGATGCCGAAGTAGATCGTGATGGAAAGATTTATTGGATGTCCTTTCAACGCGGCGTTGCAGGAATCTTTGATGGTGATGGACCAAAGGCAGAGTTCACACCAAAATCAGGATTGCGCGTTATCGGCAAGATTTCTAGCAAAGTCACAGGCACACGCATCAAATGGTGGAGTGATAAGCAGATCTTCTTAAAAGAAGCCGAACTAGATCTTGAAGATATTTATGCACGTGCGCGCCAGACATCTTTCCTTGTTCCTGGGCTCACTCTTACTGTTAATGACAACCGTGGAAAAACAAAGACCACAGAGTCGTTTTATCACAAGGGCGGAATCTCCGAATACTGCGAATTCCTACAACCAGATCAGCCAATTGGAGATGTCATTCGCATCTACGGCACTGGTCACTATCAAGAGACAGTTCCTGTCTTAGATGACAAGGGACATATGGTTTCAACCGAAGTAGAACGCGATATGGAAGTAGATATCGCCATGAAGTGGGGCAATGGATTTGATACCACCCAGCGATCATTTGTAAACATCATTGCAACGCCAAAGGGTGGAACACACGTACTGGGCTTTGAACGCGCAATCACCAAAGCTTTCAACGAAGCGCTTCGATCAACAAAAACACTGAAGAACAATGAAGCAGATGTCATTAAAGATGACATCCTCGAAGGATTGACCGCTGTCATCACAGTTCGTATGTCAGAACCACAATTCGAGGGCCAGACAAAGGAAGTTCTCGGAACGGCTGCTGCCACCCGAATCGTTTCAGCAGTAGTAGCGGATAAAATGAAAGAGTTTTTCAACACCACTCGTCGGATTGATAAAGCCAATGGCAGATTGATTCTTGAAAAGGTTGCTGGCGCATCACGCACACGTATTTCAGCTCGTGCCCACAAAGATTTGCAGCGTCGAAAGAACGCCCTGGAATCATCATCCCTTCCAACGAAGCTTTCGGATTGTCGCTCAGAGGATGTAAACCGCACAGAGTTATTTATCGTCGAAGGTGAATCCGCTCTTGGAACAACCAAGGCTGCACGCAACTCTGAGTTCCAGGCGATCTTGCCTATCCGCGGCAAAATCTTGAACGTACAAAAAGCTTCTCTGTCACAGATGCTCGATAACTCAGAGTGCGCATCCATCATTCAAGTAATCGGTGCGGGCTCTGGAAAGTCATTCGAATTAGATGATGCTCGTTATGGCCGAATTATTTTGATGTCAGATGCTGACGTAGACGGCGCGCACATCCGTTGTCTCTTGCTCACACTCTTGTATCGCTACATGAAGCCGATGATCGATGATGGTCGCGTCTTTGCAGCGATCCCACCACTTCACCGCATTGAAACAATGGGTGGCGGTGGCAAGAAGGGTGAATACATCTACACATACTCAGATGATGAGATGCGTAAAGTAACTGCAGATTTGAAGAAGGCTGGAAAGAAGTGGAAAGAACCAATCCAGCGCTACAAAGGCCTCGGCGAGATGGACGCGGATCAATTACGCGAAACCACAATGGATCCAGATGCACGCACACTGCGTCGCATCACAATTAAGGATGCAGCCGCGGCGGAATCAATGTTTGAACTATTGATGGGCAACGATGTTGCCCCACGTAAAGAGTTTATTTCTACTGCTGAAATCGATCGCGACAGAATCGACGCTTAGTCAATACTTACTAGGTCGAAGTACTCGTCTTTCCATAAATCTTCATCACCATCAGGTAACAAAATCACTCGCTCAGGCTTAAGGGCTTGAACAGCGCCTTCATCGTGAGAGACCAGGATTACCGAGCCTTGGTATTCAGATAAGGCTGCAAGGATTTCATCGCGGGATGCGGGATCAAGGTTGTTAGTTGGCTCATCGAGTAACAACACATTGGCAGCGCCAACAACTAGGACAGCTAGTGCTAAACGAGTTCTTTCTCCGCCAGATAAAACCTTTACTTGCTTGTGTACATCATCGCCGATAAATAGGAACGAACCGAGAACGTTACGTGCTTCGGGTTCGCGGATATCAGGAGTAGCAGACATCATGTTTTCTAAGACTGTGCGTTCAAAGTCGAGTGATTCATGTTCCTGGGCGTAGTAACCAATTTTTAATCCATGACCTGCAATAACCTCACCAGTATCTGATTCGAGTTCGCCAGCCAAGATACGTAACAAGGTTGTCTTGCCAGCACCGTTTAAGCCAAGGATTACAACGCGAGAACCTTTATCAATAACAACTCCGACGTCAGTAAAGATTTCAAGTGAGCCGTAAGACTTAGATAAATCGTGCGCAGAAATAGGTGTCTTGCCACAAGGAGAAGGTGTTGGAAAACGAAGCTTTGCGACTTTGTCTGAGACGCGAACATCTTCAAGGGATGAACGAAGTTTTTCAGCGCGACGGAGCATGCCTTGCGCTGCAGTTGCTTTGCTTGCCTTGGCGCGCATTTTCTCGCCCTGCTTTTGCAAGATCTCTGCACGCTTTTCAGCGTTAGCGCGCTCTTTCTTGCGGCGGTGTTCATCTTGTTCGCGTTGTAATAAGTATTGCTTCCAGCCGAGGTTATAGACATCGATAACGTTGCGGTTAGCATCGATGTAGAAGACTTTGTTTACGACAGTTTCGATCAGGTTTACATCGTGGGAGATAATTACTAGCCCGCCGGAATACTTGCTTAAGTATTCGCGCAGCCACATGATTGAATCAGCATCTAAGTGGTTAGTGGGCTCATCTAATAACAATGTTTCTGCGCCACTAAATAGGATGCGCGCTAATTCAATACGGCGGCGTTGACCACCAGATAGTGCTGCTAACTCTTGATTCAATAAGTTCTCAGGGACTCCAAGGGAAGATGCGATTGCTTCTGCTTCAGC
>BJFT01000033.1 GCA_014190015.1 Actinomycetes bacterium | reverse complement strand
GCGCTTGGCGTAGGGTCTTATCTTTTTCAATCCAGACCATCTCAGTGCGGGGAACCATTAATTCGCGCACCAATGTGTCACCGAGTTCAAATACTGAGTGAATCATTTCGTGCTCATCTGACTCTACAAGTCCGCGTTCGTGTGCTTGATCCACTAAATCGCGTAACTCCGCTTCATTCGTAAATGGACCGGTTCTAAAGCCAACACCAGGAGTAATTGCATTTCCGATTGCAATCAGCAGTTTTGTTACTGGACCCAAGATAAATGCAAGGAAGAATGCCACGCCAATACCAGCACGGGCCCATGTGTGTGGATGCTGTTTACCAATTGTGCGAGGACCTACTCCAACAACAACGTAGGAAACAATCACCATGATCAATACAGTCAGGGACATCGCTTGAGCAGATGGATAATTTCGAAGCAAGATTGATGCAAGCAATACAGTCGCTGTTAATTCGCATGTTTTGCGAACAAGCAAAATTACATTGAGATACTTAGCTGGCTGCAAACTAAATTTGCGGAGTAACTCTCCCCCGCGCTTGCTTTCGAGCTGTTCAATTAGGACGCGAGAAATAGAAGTTAAAGCTGATTCTGTTGCAGCAAGAAAACCAGCGAAACCTAAGAGAAGAATGATGGCCGCAATTGCATATGGACTCATTGCATTTCCTCCCATTCGCTCACGATTGCTTCTTGCAGCGCAAACATAACTTTTTCATCATCTAAATCTTCGTGGTCATATCCAAGAATGTGCAGCAAACCGTGTGTGGCAAGAATAAAAATTTCATGGTTTGTACTGTGTCCAGCTTTTACGGCTTGATCCTCTGCAAATCGTGGCGAGATAACAATGTCACCAAGTGTTACAGCCTCACCATTTTCTGGCATATCCATTGGGAACGAGAGAACATCAGTGCTTCCGGGAAGATCCATCCACTTAATGTGCAGCTCTTCCATCTCTTTGTCATCAATAAAAGTGAGATTGAGATCGCACTCTGGGTGCAACTCTAATTTGCCGTAGGCAAAATTAAGTAGGGAGAGACATTTATCGCTAGGGACTAATTGTCCAGAGCGATTAGTGATTTCGATTGTCATGTGTTTCGAATAGGCCTTGGGATTTGCTTGGTCTCATCAAAAGTTGCGTACGCAGTAACAATGTCACCGATTAGGCGGTGGCGAACAACATCTTCTGCGGTTAATTCTAAGAATGCAATGTCATCGATGTCATTGAGAATATTGCGGACTACGCGTAATCCTGAGTGAGCAGAGTTGGGAAGATCCACCTGAGTCACATCGCCTGTAACAACCATCTTTGAACCAAACCCTAGGCGAGTGAGAAACATCTTCATCTGCTCTGGAGTTGTGTTCTGCGCTTCATCCAAAATTACGAAGGCATCATTGAGTGTTCGACCGCGCATATAGGCAAGCGGTGCCACTTCAATTACTCCTGATTGCATTAAGCGTGGAATTGAATCTGGATCAATCATGTCGTGTAGCGCATCAAAGAGCGGACGTAAATACGGATCAATTTTCTCACTCAATGTTCCTGGCAAGAATCCCAGGTGTTCGCCCGCTTCAACAGCTGGGCGAGTAAGAATAATTCTGTTTACTTTTTTGTTTTGAAGCGCAGAAACTGCTTTGGCCATCGCGAGGTATGTCTTACCAGTACCAGCAGGACCGATTCCAAAAGTAATTGTGTTCTCTTCAATTGCTTCAACGTAGCGTTTTTGGTTAGCAGTCTTTGGTCGAATTGTGCGGCCGCGATTGCTCACGATGTTGAGTGATAAAACTTCGGCTGGATGCTCCTGTGGTTCTTGTGAAAGCATCGCAATCGAACGCGAAACTGCATCCGTTGTTAGCGCTTGTCCTGAACGAATAACGACTAATAACTCTGCAAGAAGTTTTTCCACTTGGCCACACTCTGCGTGCGGACCGCGCAATGTAATTTCATTTCCACGAACTGTGATTGCAACGGAAGGAAAAGCTGCTTCTACGATTCGTAGGTTGTCATCATGCGTACCAATTAAGGCCACCATTGAAATGGCTGGCGGTACAGTGACTAGAGTGCGCTGCATATTGAGCGAAATACTACTTTTAACCTGGTGGCCATGCGAGTCCACGCCCGCCTAAGAGATGCATGTGAGCGTGGAAAACACTCTGACCTGCCTCTGCGCCAGTGTTAAAAACAGTTCGATAACCCTTGAGTCCGCGCTCTTCGGCAATCTCTGCGGCTGCGGTAAATAACGCTGCTGTAATAGTTCCTGAAATCTTTGCAAGCCCTGCTGCATTTTCAGTGTGCACTGTAGGAATAACTAAAACATGTGTCGGCGCTTGTGGATTGATGTCATTAAATGCAACGACATTTTCATTTTTAAAAACTATATCGGCAGGAATGTCACCCTCGATGATCTTGCAGAACAAACATTCTGGATCTAACGCCATGGATTCACCATACTTTAATGAGTGCATTCACAGCGCTCATTGCAGCAAGACCCGCATGAGCACTACGCAAAATTGGGCGTCCCATGAGAGCGACCTTGGCTCCAGCAGACTTAAAGAGTTCAAGTTCTTCATTGGTAATGCCACCTTCAGGGCCAATGATGATCATGACGTTTTGAGATTCATAGTATTTTCTTGTGACAATTTCAGAGACTTTATTTGTGGCACTTTCATGAAAGACCAAAACAAGATCGTGCTGGGCAATTAACTCAACAACTTTTGAAGTGTTTGCAACATCTGTAACCTGTGGAATAAAGAATCTTCGAGATTGCTTACTTGCCTCGCGAGCTGTGACGTGAAGTTTCTCTACGCCTTTTTCTGCTTTACCAATTGAGCGTTGTGCAGACCACGGAACTATTGTGTCAACGCCTGCCTCGGTCAGTAGCTCGATGCACTCCTTTAAGCGATCACCCTTGGGCAACGCTTGAACTACTGTGAATGAAATTTCTAAGGGATCTTGGGCGCCAGTTTCCATCACTTCTACTTCGAGTGATTTCTTCTTTACTGCAAAGATTTTTACTTTGGACCATTTGCCTTGACCATCAGAGAGCATAAAAACTTCGCCCGCACTCATGCGCAGAACGCGAATGGCGTGTTGGGCATCATCTGAATCAAATTCGTAAGTTGATCCAACTTTTCGTGGCAAGTCATCTACAAAAAATAGAGTCAGCATAGTTATCGGTGAAACGCTCCCCTAAGTTTTCCAAAAACTCCTCCATCGCGGTTACTCAAATGTATCTCGCCATCTTTTTCGCCACGCGCATCTGCAAACTTTCGTAGCAGCTCTTCTTGTTCGCGATTGAGCTTCACAGGCGTGTGTACTTCAACGTGAACGATTAAATCACCCCGTGACGTACTGCGAAGATGTGTCACACCTTTTCCTTTAAGAACAATTGTTGATCCACTCTGCGTTCCGGCCTTGATATCTACATCGAGTGTTCCATCGATACCTTCTACTTGAACGTGTGTGCCGAGGGCTGCATGCGCCATTGAAATACCAATTTGAATATGTAAATTATCGCCTTCGCGAACTAGGTATTCGTGTGTGCGTTCAACAATTTCTACGTACAAATCACCTGCAGGTCCGCCTCCAGGTCCGACTTCTCCGCGACCAGACATTTGAATTCTGTTTCCTGTTTCAACGCCAGCAGGAATTTTGATGTTAATTGTTTGGCGTGCACGAACACGTCCATCTCCTGCGCATTCGCGGCAAGGATTAGGGATAACAGAACCGAATCCATTACATGTATTGCAGGGACGCGATGTCATAACTTGTCCAAGAATTGAACGCGTAACTTGTTGTGTCTCTCCGCGGCCTTTACATATCAAACACATTTCAGGTTGGGAGTTATCCGCACACCCTGTTGCTTGGCACTTTTCGCAAGCTACAGCACTTTCTAATGTGATGTCGCGTTCAGTTCCAAATGCTGCTTCGTATAAATCTACTTCGACTCGAATAAGTGCATCTTGTCCTGCACGAACGCGTGGACGTGGACCACGACTTCCGCCTCCACCGAAAAATGCATCCATGATGTCGCCAAAGCCGCTTGCTCCACCAAATCCGCCAAAACCACCGAAACCACTTCCACCAGAGTCATACATCTGACGTTTTTGTGGATCACTCAGCGTTTCATATGCAGCAGTTACTTCTTTGAATTTATCTTGTGTCGCTGGATCTGGATTTACATCTGGATGTAATTCGCGCGCTAACTTTCGATACGCGCGTTTGATTTCATCAGCGGATGCATCACGCGAAACACCTAAGAGGTCGTAATGATCTGCCACTTACGCACCTTCATTGAGATAGCGACCGACATATCTTGCTACTGAAGAAACTGCAGCGATAGAACCCGCGTAATCCATACGAGTTGGCCCCAGTACACCGAGAGCACCGAGTGGAGAATCAGAAGCACCATAACCAACTGTTACAAGGGATGTGGAACGAAGATTTCGCTCACTCTGTTCGGTGCCAATACGAACTTGAACATTCTCCCCAGCATCACCAAGTAAGCGAAGTAAAACAACTTGCTCTTCGAGTGCTTCAAGCACTGGATGCATATTGGTTGAGAAATCTTCACTAAAGCGAGCAAGGTTTGCTGTTCCTGCCAAGACAACTTTCTCTTCTGGGCGCTCCATTGCCATTTCAATTAGCGCTGAAATCACGACTGCAACATTTTTTCTATCCGCGGCGCTGTAACTCTCTAGAATTCCGCTAATTCGATCTGCAACATCTGGCAGACGTTGTCCCATAACTGCGTTGTTTATTTGATTGCGCAGAGTCGATAAGAAAACATCGCTGGCATCACTTGATAATTCGAGCACACGCTGCTCGACGCGACCAGCATCAGTAATCAGAATCATCATTAATCGAGATGGAGTGAGTGCAACTAGTTCTACGTGGCGCACGCGTGATTTCACCATGGATGGATATTGAACAACTGCTACTTGCTTTGTTACATCGGCAAGTAAACGAACAGTGCGCAAAACAACGTCATCTAGATCAAGTGCACCCTCTAGAAATGTTTCGATTGCGCGACGTTCGGCGCTAGATAAAGGTTTGACAGTTGCCAACTTATCTACAAATACTCGATACCCAAGATCAGTTGGGATACGTCCTGCACTTGTATGAGGATGGGTAATCAACCCTTCGTCTTCAAGAACGGCCATTTCATTTCGAATAGTTGCAGGTGAAATTCCAAGACCACTACGTGCAGCAATAGATTTTGAACCAACTGGTTCTTGGGTTGCCACGTACTCATCGACAATGGCGCGCAGAATTTCTAGACGGCGAACTGACACGATTCTTCCTAGATTGTTACGAGAGCGATAGAAATAATTGTCAGCAAGAAAAATGCTGGAAACGATGTCTTAGCTTTGTCGGCACGGAAGTGGAAGTAAATCGCACCAGCCATGAGAGCCCACAGAGTCATAAGAGGAACCCACAACATCCATGAATACTTCAAACCTATGAGCAGACCAAGTGCTGCTGCTGTTTCTACGAGACCAACAAAACGAGCCAATAAATCCGGAACATTGACATCGCGTGTACCAGAGAGTCCTTTTGCGTTTCCACTTGCCTTTGAAAGACCGGAAACTACGAAGATTACTGCTAACGCGATTACTAAAATGTCCATAGGACAAAGGTACTACATAACTAATTCGCGCACGATTCGATCTGCAATCAGACGCCCAACTGGGGTCAATGTGACGCTATCTCCGTGCAATGAAACATAGCCATTTTCTTTATAGATTGCTAAGCGTTCAAGATGATGCGGTGCAAGCTCTTCAAATGAAATTCCTTCGCGCATTCGAATAGATAACATTATTTTTTCATCTTGAATTTGTTCTGCCGTTAATACTTCACTCTCATGGATTGGAGTCTCTCCTGCAAATACGCGAGTTTTGTAAGCCGATGGATGCTTAACATTCCAAAAACGTTTGCCATTCATGTGCGAATGCGCGCCCGGCCCAAGTCCCCACCAATTCGCGTTATGCCAGTACGCAACGTTGTGTTTGCACTCGTGTCCAGGCTTTGACCAATTACTTAATTCATACCAACTCATGCCGTGCGCTTCACAGAGAGAATCAACTAATAAATACATATCTGCCATTGCATCATCATCAGGCATTGCAATCTCGCCTCGATTTATCTGGGCCGCCAGCTTTGTTCCAGTTTCTACAATTAACGCATAAGCACTGATGTGATCAATATCTAGCGCTAGTGCGCTTTCGACAGTGATTCGCCAATCATCGAGTGACTCACCAGGTGTTCCATAAATCAGATCAACGCTAATACTTGAAAACCCTGCGGCACGCGCAGCATCAACAGCTTTCTTAACATTATCGGGATTATGTGTGCGATCAAGTGTTGCAAGTACGTGCGGAACGAATGATTGCGCCCCAAATGAAATTCGATTAAAGCCAACGCTGATGTAATCCGCTAATTTTTCAGGGGTAACAGAGTCTGGGTTTGCCTCCAATGTAATTTCAGCGCCGTCGCGCAATCCATTGTGTTCGCGAATTGCAGAAATAACTCGTCCAAGATCTTTTGCGGGCAACAAAGAAGGTGTTCCGCCACCAAAAAAGATTGTTGAAACGGGGTCCTTCGGTGCACTCTTTAGCTCTTGAACAACGGCGTCTATGTAATCTGCTGAAACTATTTCTAGAGTTGCACCATCTTGTAGCTCAGAAGGTGTGTACGTATTGAAATCACAGTACCCGCATCGTTTGATGCAATAAGGGATATGAACATAGAAAGATAAGTCAGCCATATCCGTCCTTACTTACGCGCGGCTTTCACCTTTTCAATATCAGCATCAGTTGCAAGGGCTGCCACGAATGCTTCTTGTGGAACTTCAACGCGTCCCACCATCTTCATTCGCTTCTTACCCTCCTTCTGCTTTTCAAGGAGTTTGCGCTTACGTGAAATATCTCCGCCGTAACACTTAGCAAGAACGTCTTTACGAATAGCTCTAATGTTTTCACGAGCAATAATGCGAGCACCGATAGCAGCCTGAATAGGCACTTCGAATTGTTGGCGTGGAATTAACTCGCGCAACTTGCTAGTCATCATTACACCGTATGCATACGCTTTATCACGGTGAACTACAGCGCTAAATGCATCCACTGCTTCGCCCTGTAGCAAAATATCTACCTTAACGAGATTGCCTTCTTCATCGCCCTTTTCTTCGTAATCAAGTGATGCATAACCACGTGTGCGAGATTTCAATTGATCAAAGAAATCAAAGACGATTTCTGCAAGAGGTAACGTATATCGAATCTCAACACGATCTTCAGATAAATAATCCATACCCAGCAATAAACCACGGCGCTCTTGGCAGAGTTCCATGATTGTTCCAATGAATTCAGATGGAGCCAGAATCGTTGCTTTAACAATTGGTTCGCGAACTATTGCAATTTTTCCATCAGGAAACTCCGATGGGTTTGTCACTCGAACTTCTTTTCCATCATCTAAAGTCACTTGATACACCACGTTTGGCGCAGTTGAAATCAAATTTAACTTTGATTCGCGCTCTAAACGTTCACGCACGATTTCCATGTGCAGTAGACCCAAGAAGCCACATCGGAAACCAAAACCAAGGGCTGCAGATGACTCTGGTTCGTAAACTAACGCAGCATCATTGAGTTGTAACTTATCTAGAGCTTCACGAAGTGCCGGATAGTCAGCGCCATCTAAAGGATAAAGCCCAGAGAAAACCATTGGCTTTGGATCTTTATAACCAGATAGTGGTGACTTAGTTGGATTGTTATAGGTCGTAACAGTGTCACCCACACGTGATTGGCGAACATCTTTTACACCAGTAATTAAATAACCTACTTCGCCAACTCCAAGACCCTTGCTTGGCAATGGCTCTGGTGAGATAACTCCAACTTCGAGCATTTCGTGGCGTACGCCAGTTGAGAACATTTGAATTTGATCGCGTGGAGATAAGTGACCATCAACGACACGTACATATGTAACAACACCGCGGTAAGAGTCATATACCGAGTCAAAAATTAGTGCACGTGCTGGTGCGTTTGCATCGCCCACTGGTGCTGGAATTTGAGAGACGATTTGATCTAATAACTCTGCAACACCCTCGCCTGTTTTTCCAGATACGCGTAAGCAATCTTCAGGTTCGCAGCCAATTAGTTTTGCAAGTTCTGCGGCAAACTTCTCTGGCTGTGCGTTAGGCAAATCAATCTTGTTAAGCACAGGAATAATCGTGAGGTTGTTCTCCATCGCCAAATAAAGGTTGGCAAGAGTTTGAGCTTCGATGCCTTGTGCGCAATCAACGAGTAGCACTGCGCCTTCACATGCAGCCAGCGAGCGCGATACTTCGTAAGTAAAGTCAACGTGACCAGGTGTATCGATCATGTTCAGGATGTATTCCTGTCCATCGATTCCGCTACGCCATGGAAGACGAACTGCTTGAGATTTAATTGTGATTCCACGTTCGCGTTCGATATCCATGCGATCTAGATATTGCGCGCGCATATTGCGTGCTTCTACAACTTCTGTGATTCCGAGCATGCGATCGGCAAGTGTTGATTTACCGTGATCGATGTGGGCGATGATGCAGAAATTACGAATCTGCTCCGGCTTTGTAGCAGCAGGTTGCGGGGCTTTATCTAGGGATATCGCAGGCATCTAAATTAGCCTCGCAGTTAATTGGTAAAAGTAAGAATTAACGAACGCCGGCTTTATTAGCCGCACTCGCCATTGAAGACTTCTTGTTAGCAGCTGTGTTCTTATGAAGAACTCCCTTAGCAACTGCGATGTCTAGTGCCTTTGATGCACTGCGAAGTTCTGTTGTGATTACAGCCTTGTCACCAGCAGTTACTGCATCGCGGAATTTACGAACAGCGGTCTTGATTGATGAGCTAACAGCCTTATTGCGAAGGCGTGCCTTCTCATTGGTCTTGATTCGCTTAATCTGCGACTTGATATTTGCCACGTGAAAAACTCACTTCTCTTTTGTAGTGCGAATTAATAAGGGTTATTAATAGATGCGTAGGCTACCAGCGCGTGCCCCTTACGCTCAAACTGAGATCCGGCGCCCATTTCG
>BJFT01000032.1 GCA_014190015.1 Actinomycetes bacterium | reverse complement strand
AACCAATAAAATCGGGGCGAATGATTAATTTTTCACTTGATTTATTAAAACAATAAACAGGATGAAACTTTATTTCTTGAATTATTTCGTTTTCTCTATGTGTAATTGCGTCCGCCGCAAGTCCAAAAAGCGAAGCTGCGCCCATTAACAAAACGGCCACAAAAAACATAGAAAAACTGTAACACGCGGGAAAAGTCCAAATTTTCCCGCGTAAAAACATCTCTTGCTTTAAAAAATAAAGCAGGTAAACTCACTCTTTATAAAGCTGCTGAAAAGGAGCCCGTTTCGCTCATTTCTAGAAATACTAGATCCAAAGCGAAACTAGTTTGATAAATGAAAACACATGCGAATCATGCGCAAACGTTTAGAAATGTCCCTGCAACATCCAAACCACTATCCGAATCAAAAGTTGGTGCACTACTAGATCAAGAGTGGGCCCGTTACAAAGAGGCCACATCTGGTTCGGAAAAAGAAAATAAATTAGCGTCGCAATCTGTGCCACTTGGTGTTCCATCAAGTTTCCAGTATTGGGAGCCATATCCAATCTCTATCAAGTCCGCTAAAGGCGCTTGGATGACAGATATGGATGATCGACAGGTTCTCGATATGTCTATGGGTTTCGGAGCGATGCTTGCAGGTCACCTCAACCCAGTCGTTGTCAACGAAATCAAAGAGTCTCTCGAAGTTGGAACCCTCTTCGTGACTCCTTCTCCAATCTCTCGTGATGCTGCAGAGCGGATCTGTAAGCGCTTTAACCTCGAACAGGTTCGATTCACCAACTCAGGCACTGAATCAACGATGTATGCAATCCGTACTGCTCGTGCTTACACAGGTAAGACCGGCGTCGTTAAAGTTGAAGGTGGCTACCACGGAAGCTATGACCCACTAACAGTTTCAGTTAAGCCAAAGCTAGATGATGCTGGAGATCCAGAGAATCCAAATGTAATTATTGATCCTGCAACTGTTGTTGGCGATGTATTCGTAGTTCCTTACAACGACGCAGAAGCTCTTGAGCGCACATTTGCAAAACATAAAGACAAGATTGCTTGCTTTGTTGTTGAACCAGTTCTAGAAAACATTGCGATTGTTCTTCCAGATGCTGGATACCTCGAGCAGGTACGCGCGCTCTGCGATCAATACGGAATTGTTTTAATTTTCGACGAAGTTAAGACTGGACTTACTGCAGGACCGCAAGGTGCTGCGCAACGTCTTGGCGTTCAGCCTGACTTAATCACAATTGCAAAATCAATTGGCGGCGGAGTTCCTGTTGCGGCTTTTGGCGGTAAGAAAAAGTTTATGGAAGCAGTTACAAATGGGCGCATGGCGCACTTTGGAACTTTTAACGGCAATCCACTTGCTATGGCAGGTGTACGTGCAATTGACAAAATTTGCACACCTGAAACACTCGGTGTTGCAGAAGGATTTAATATGCAAGCGCTTAATCGCATCTCTGAAATCATTGCAGAGTACGAGTTGCCTGCGCATACAGTTGGTTTTGGTGTTAAAGGTTGTATCTCTTGGTCAACTACACCAATCCGTAATTATCGTGATTACAAAGCAACTGATTTCAAAATTGCCGAGCTCTCATGGCTCTGGTCAATTAACCGCGGCATCATGACACCTCCAGGACTTGATGAGCAGTGGCTTATCTCCTTGGCTCATGGACAAAAAGAAATCGACATTCTCGTGGAGGATTTCCGTAGCCTTGCGGCTGCAATCCGAAACTAGTTTAAGATTTTGCGGTGAGTGTTTTTGATTCAGAAGCTGTATCCAGACGTGCGGGTTATGTACTGCATGTCATGACCGCTTTCGGTGCAGTTGCCGGAATGGTCGCACTCCAAGCCGTAATCGACGGACGTTATCGCGATGCGCTCTTGTGGTTATTGGCTGCTCAGATTCTCGATGGTTTAGATGGTCCTATCGCGCGTAAAATTGATGTTGAGTTTTACGCGGACAGAATCGATGGACACATTCTTGATTTAGTCGTTGATTACATTACGTGCGTACTTGTTCCACTTGCGTTGTTGGTTCGTCTTGAACTTTTGCCTACGCACTTTGAGACACTTGTTGTTGGCGCAGTTTTCTTATTCTCAGCGCTCTGGTTTGCTCGTACAGATTTAGAGACTGATGATCATTGGTTTAATGGTTTCCCAGCAGCCTGGAACCTTGTAGTTCCTACCTTCTTGATTATGGGATCAACTCGCATAGAGGTTTTAATCGTGACAATTGCACTGTGTATCAGCCAACTCACTAACTTAAAGTTTCCACACATAGTTAAGGTCGAACCAATGCGTTGGGTTACGTTGCCATTCGCGGTTTTATACCTTGGAAACCTTGCGTGGCTATCGTGGGATTACACACCCACAGAACAGAGCCACGCTAATTTATTTCAAGCGATAGTTTTGATTGGTTTTCCGCTGTACATCATGCTTATTTCTATTTGGCGCACATGGTTTGCCCACACACACATTCCACTGCTTGGATGGATTCAGTACGACTAACGACGTCGTCTGCGGCGAATAATTAAAAAGGCAATCAAGCCAAGAAGTGCTAAACCAATCCACTGCCAAAATGAAATAGGAAATGGTTTGTGTGATGGAAGTTCAGGACTGCTGCCATTTACGCCACCGGCAATTGAAACCGTTGTAAAAATTCCTGCGTGATCTGATTCAAGGCACACGCCCATTGGTGGTGAGATAACTTTCATCTCTTCTGCAAGTACTTGAGTGTTATTGATTTGTTCTTCGTTACTGCACTGCCACGTACTTTCGCTATACGGCCAGATGTTTCCAACGATTTTTGAGTTAAGAGGCTGCACGCCATTTTTGAAGAAAATGTAATCAAGTCTGTCTGTGAATCCTTGATTATTTCCCATCGCTTTGCCAGCTTTGTATCGATTTAAATCCGGACCAGCTAATAGCGCGCTTGCTCCCCATGTGAAATTCGTTGCGTTAATTGGATCAGGACCAACTTCTTGATAGCCACTCTTTCGCATAATCCAATAAGCATTACACGCGTCTAGTGCACTTTGAAGTGTCGGGTTCTTAACTTGTTCTGGACACGTTTCACTCGCTTCCGGTTGTCCCCCAGGATTATTTGCAGCATCTTTACGTGGATCACGTGGGTCGGCGTTGAAATCACCGATCACGATGGTTGGAATAGTTGTATTGGATAAATCAGTTACTAATTGTTTTGCTTGTTTTGCAGCGTTTGGAACTTTATCTGCATCCCATACGGATTCAAGATGGGTGCTAACAATACGTACCGTGCTTGTGCCGACCTCTAAATCCATCCATGTATATCCGCGGTAAATAGTCATTATCGTTGGAACGATGCTGTAGGACGCTTCATATTCAGTGTTTCCGACTCTTGAAATATTTGAGGCTAAATCTTTTCGAATAATTAGCGCGTCACCGATTTCAAATCCGCACGCTGCTGTGTCTTGACCAAATAGTGGTTGAAATGTTTGTGGATCATTAACAATTGTTAGAAATGGAATTGCGGCGATAGAAAAACCGATGTTCTTGGCTTTTGATCCATCTTTTTCAGCTAGTACATACTCTGTGCCAAGTTTCTTCGTTGCATCCAATAATTGGTCTGTGAAGTTGAGAACCTCTGTTTTTCGACTCCATGCATTTTTCTTACAGATCCAGGTTGTTGCTTCTTGAATTCCAACCACATCTGCTTTATTCGTAATTATCTCTTTTGCTAATAATGGTGCGCGCTTTGAAAAATCAGTCGCTGCAACTTGATCCCACATGAATTGTGCTGCCGCTTTGAAATCTGGAATCAACTTCATTGCAACACCAACATCTGCACCAAGATAGATGTTGCGTGACATTACTTTTAGATTGGCATCTGCTGCTTGTGCAGTTGGTGCAATAGTTACGAGCAATAAAGTTGAAAGCAATAAAGCGGTCTTGCTCATTAAACACTCCAGGATGAGTGCAGTGGACGACCTTCGGCGTATCCGGCCGATGATTGAATTCCAACTACTGCTTTCTCTGCGAACTCTTCGAGGCTCTTAGCTCCTGCATATGTGCAAGAAGAGCGAAGTCCGGCAATGATTTCATCGAGTAAATCTTCAACGCCTGGACGTTGTGGATTTAAATACATACGAGATGTTGAGATGCCTTCTTCAAATAGAGCTTTACGTGCACGATCAAATGCGTCCTCTTGAGTTGTACGCGCTGCGACTGCACGTGCAGATGCCATTCCAAAGGATTCTTTAAATAAACGACCAGATGAATCTGTCTGTACATCCCCTGGTGATTCGTGTGTTCCTGCAAACCAAGAACCGATCATCACATTTGACGCACCCGCTGCAAGTGCCAGTGCGACATCGCGAGGATGGCGAACGCCGCCATCAGCCCATACATGCTTTCCTTTTTTCTTTGCAGCTGCTGCGCATTCAAGCACCGCTGAAAATTGTGGGCGTCCAACACCAGTTTGCATACGTGTTGTGCACATCGCACCCGGACCAACACCAACTTTAATAATGTCAGCACCAGCTTCGATGAGATCTTCTGTACCCGCTGCTGTAACAACGTTTCCTGCAACCAATGGAACATTTGGATTAAGCGCCTTGATTGCTTTAAGTGCTTCAAACATCTTTTTTTGGTGACCATGCGCTGTATCAATTACGAGTACATCCGCACCCGAATCTAATAATGCACGTGCTTTACCCGCTACATCTCCGTTGATTCCAATCGCCGCTGCAATGCGCAGACGATTCTGTGAATCCACCGCTGGTGCGTAGAGAGTGCTACGAAGTGCTCCGACTCGAGTAAGAATTCCTGTGAGTTCGCCCTTGCCATTTACAACTGGTGCGAGTTTGCGACGGTTATCGTGCAAGAAATCAAAAGCTTGTCGAGCATCCGCTCCATCCTTAAGTGTTAACAAATCTTTGCTCATCACTGTGTGCAGCTGAGTGAAGCGATCTACACCAGCACAATCTTCTTCAGTAACAATTCCAAGGGGTTTGTTATTTTCAACAATTACAACAGCGCCGTGTGCTCGCTTTGATAACAAGCTGACAGCATCTGCAACTGTTTGCTGTGGTGACAAAGTAAGTGGAGTATCAAAGAATGTGTGACGGGATTTAACCCATTTAATAACGCTATCTACAACATCGAGTGGAATATCTTGTGGAATTACTGCAAGACCACCGCGACGTGCAATTGTTTCTGCCATGCGTCGACCAGATACTGCAGTCATATTTGCTACAACTATTGGAATTGTTGTTCCAGAACCATCGTGTGAAGTGAGATCAACTTCCATACGTGATGAGAGTTCGGATTTGCTCGGCACCATGAAAACATCGTCATAGGTGAGGTCGTGGCTCGGATTATTTAAGAATCGCACGTTGACTAACTCTAATGCGTATATTCCAAAGCGCAAAGAGTGACCCGTTTAACCGGTGAGTAGCATTTTTTACGCATGAATTCCCCGTAGTATCGGGGTATGACAACGGAGTCAGCTCTTGATACCGCACGTTCCCAATTAAGACGTGCTGTAGAACTTTTACAACTCTCTGAAAACGACTGGCAAACTCTTTCAACTCCAAGACGCATTCTTGAAGTCGCAGTCCCCCTTCGCCGAGATAACGGCAATGTTGAAATGTATAAAGGTTTCCGCGTTCAGTACTCAACAACTCGGGGTCCATCAAAGGGCGGTGTTCGTTTCCACCCAGACATTGATATGGACGAAACCGTTGCACTAGCAATGCTTATGACATGGAAGTGCGCACTTACTAATTTGCCTTACGGTGGCGCAAAGGGTGGCATTGCAGTTGATGCACACTCTCTTTCTCTGCCAGAAAACGAACGTTTAACTCGTCGCTATACATCTGAAATTTTGCCAATCATCGGGCCAGAGCGCGATATCCCTGCGCCAGATGTTGGAACAGATGAACGCAACATGGCGTGGATGATGGATACATACTCTGTTAACGCAGGTTTTTCTGTCCCTGGTGTTGTTACAGGAAAACCAATTGTTCTTGGTGGATCACTTGGTCGCACATCTGCAACTGGTGATGGCGTTGCAATATCCACAATCGAAGCACTTCGCGTTAAAGGAATAGATCCAAAGGGTGCGACAGTTGCTATTCAAGGATTCGGAAAAGTTGGTTACTGGGCCGCCATCGCTCTAGAAAACTTCGGTCTTAAAGTTGTTGCGGTAAGCGATGTTAAGGGTGGGGTTAAAGGATTTAAGAGCGTTAAAGAGCTCTGGGATTACTTCCAAGCAAATGGCAATCTAAACGCGCCTGGAACAGACAAGCTGACGCAAGAAGAATTACTTCACCTAGATGTTGATGTATTAATCCCCGCAGCTCTCGCCGATGCAATCACTGAAAAAACTGCGATAGGCATTAAGGCAAAGATCATTGTCGAAGGCGCAAACGCACCAACAACTCCTGGTGGAGATGCAATCATCAATGACAAAGGCATTCTTGTAGTCCCAGATATTTTGGCTAACTCCGGCGGTGTAATAGTTTCGTACTTCGAATGGGTACAAGATAAGCAGAATTACTTCTGGACTGCTGATGAAGTTAAATCAAACTTAAATGACATCATGATGCGCTCGTTTAAAGAAGTTGAAGAAATGGCGAAATCAAAGAAAGTTTCATGGCGCGAAGCCGCACACATGATTGGTGTTGCACGCGTTGCAGAAGCACATAGGTTGCGTGGTCTTTATCCATAAGAATTAGAGAACTTCTAATAACTTCTTTCGCATAACATCGGCATCTACATCTACGCCAGTCCAGTACTTAATCGCTAGTACGCCTTGATTTACAACCATTCCAAGACCATCAATGGTTTTACATCCAATAGCAGTGGCACGTGACAATAATTCTGTTTGCGGAGGATTGATGATTACATCAGCCACAACCATGCTTGAATTCATAGAATCGAAAAAGATATCTAGTGAAGCATCACTGTTTCCATGCATTCCTACGGTTGTTGCGTTAACCAATATTTCAGTTTCAGTTGGTACCGCGAAATTAGAATCCCAAGGGTAATAATTTGATTGGCAGAGAGTGCTAACTAATTGGTTCATCTCTTTTCCACGACCAGAATCACGATTTACAATATTTACAGTTTTTGCTCCCGCTAATGCAATTTCCACCGCAATGGCTCGTGCGGCCCCGCCAGCTCCCAAGATAGTTACAGTTTTACCCGTTGGATTCACGACTTCTTTTAGTGATTGCAGAAAACCTTTTCCGTCCGTATTTTCTCCAATAAGTTTTCCATTTTTGTTAACTACACAGTTAACGGCACCCATTAATTCGGCTGATTGGCCTAATTCATCTAAATATTTAATTATTTCTACTTTATGCGGTGATGATAAATGAAAGCCGGCCCAGTTCATAGCGCGTGCCCCTGCAATTGCTTCACCTAAATCTTTGCTCTGAACTTCCGTGTTTATATATCTGAAATTAAGTTTGTGGTTTGCGTACGCTGCTTCCACAATTGCAACTGTGGGATTCCCATCTGCAGGAATTGAAAAACATCCAGTTAGTTGGCTCAAGAAGTTCATGGTCGATTGTATAAGCGTGTGAACTTCCGCATTGTTATGATTCTCCACCGCCCTCGTGGCTCAGTGGTAGAGCAGCTCATTCGTAACGAGCAGATCGTCGGTTCAATCCCGACCGAGGGCTCCATTCGGCCTTATTCTTTGGTATCGATTAATCAATGAAATAAGGAGCACTCGTGGCAATTGTTAGCGTAACTATTGAATTAGTAGCAGAAATCCCGTTGACGATTAATGAATCATCTCGTCAAGATGGTCAGTCATACGTGGACTTAGTTACCGAAGCGGCAACTACATTCATGGAGAACAACGACCTCAACCAACTTGATTTTCAGGTAAAGGTTGTTGGTGACGTTATTGCAGCCGAGTAGCTACTTCGTAGCCTTTTTCCAAGCGCGTAGCATGTAAGGTGCAGCTTTTTCGTAAGCCTGGGCTTTAGTAATTCCGTAAGTTGTCTTCATATTCTCGTCAAAAGAATTAGTTGGTCCGATATTTTTAATCAAAGTTATGAATTTATCGAATCCATAAGTACCAATTAACCATTCATAAAATAGCTGCCCAATTGAATATGAAGCTTCAAAGGCTTGATCGGGTGTTCCTTTTTCAGTCGCAACCAAAAGATCAACCATATTTGCTGGCGTATTGACTGGCTTCCATCTCTTAACTCCATTGGAGTAACGCTTGATTGTTAAATCAGCATCATCGCTATACCAACCCAAGTTTGGGTAGGCCAAAATATGTCCTAGCGTATTAGCGCTGCCTTCTACGTAGTGTTGTGGCAACTTCTTTTGATATTCATCTTGTGAATTAAAAGACAGATCTTTAACAAATACACCTTGCAAAATATGCGTGAATTCATGCGGTGCAACTTCTGGCCAGTACGTATCCATGGTCGCATAACTTGCAGTGTGGCTTAAATAAAAGCCACCCTTTGATTGTTCTGGGCCTCTGAAGAAGCTTGCACTTCCGCCACCGGATGCGCTGCTGTTTTCCCACTCGGATTTTGTTAAATAACGTGATGCGAATTGCCAAACATCTCCTGTTGCATTTTGATCAACAATTAATGGCAATTCTTTCTGAATAAAGTCTTTATCTTTTTCAGTAACCATAATTACTGTGACTGGTGTTCCTGCTGGGAAATAATCACCAAATTGCTTAACGGTCTTATCAAAAGTTGATTTGATTGCGGCTGAAAGCGTGGCTGGATAGTTCGGTCTAATTACATACTTAACATTTAAATTCGAAGAGTTCTTCCCGGAAATAGCTTGCATCACTGCGTTATAGGCTGCAACGCGAATTGGATCAAAGGCGCTCTCTTTACGAGTGTCGACAGATACGAATTTTCCATCAACATTTTTACGTTGCATAACGCCATTTTGATAGCGGTAGATGTATCGCTGGTATTTGGAGATCGCAGGCTTGGAGATCTTTGTTGTGGCCTTTTCAACAGCTGACGCCGGCTCAATAAATGTGAGGGGAGCCAGGGAAATTACAACTGCACTTATGAGAGCAATGCCGCCGGTAAATTTTTTCAATTTATTTCCAATCAGCAGGTTTGGTATTGCGTGCGCCCGAAGGGATTCGAACCCCTAACCTTCTGATCCGTAGT
>BJFT01000031.1 GCA_014190015.1 Actinomycetes bacterium | reverse complement strand
TGGATCGAGTAGAACCAGTGAAGATTTAGCAAATGATTTACGCGAATTACATGATTGCGTATACGAATTTCCTGCCTGGGAAACTTTGCCTCACGAAAGATTGAGTCCGCGAAGTGACACAGTTGCACAGAGAATTTCTACTCTTATTGAATTAAACACAAAACAGAGTCAAAACCCAATTGTGGTTACGCCGGTTCGTGGATTGATTCACCGGATCATTAATTCTTTGGCACAAACACCAGTGCGCGAACTTGCAGTCGGGGGACAATGCGACCTCAAAGAGTTAATTGATCATCTTGGCGAACTTGCTTATCAACGTACAGATTTAGTAGAACGCCGGGGAGAATTCGCTGTTCGCGGAGGAATCGTTGATGTCTTTTTACCACTCGCGAGTCAACCTGTCCGCATAGATTTTTTCGGTGATGAAATTGAAGACATCAGCTATTTCGATGTTGCAGGTCAGAGAACCACTGCTGCAGTACAGACGAGCTTAAAAATTCTGCCGTGCCGCGAACTACTTCTTACGCCAGGAGTGCAAGCAAAGGCTCGTGCACTTATTGCTGATTATCCGCAAGCTTCAGAAATATTGGAGAAAATTTCAGAAGGAATTGCTACCGAAGGAATGGAGTCATTCATTCCATTATTGGTTGATGCGGATCAAAGTATTTTGAATCGAATGCCAAAAAACACCGAAGTAATTTTCATTGATGAAGAACGGATCAAATCAAGAGCGGCAGATCTTCTTGCGACGAATGAAGAGTTCTATCTTGCATCGTGGCTTAACGCAGCTAGTGGTGGTGCAACACCTTTACATAGCGGCGATGACACATATATGACTTGGGATGAATTGCACGCCCAAATTGATAAGAACCAATTGCACCAGCGAAGTTTTAATGTATTTGGAAGTGATCTAGATCAGGAAGCAACATTTCTTGATGCTCATGCAATCGATCCTTTACGGGCAGACACAGATCGTCTTGTTGAAGAGTTCCGAAGCGCAGCGGCAGCTGGGCACAATCTAGTTTTTGCAGCTCATGGGCATGGAATGCACGAGAGATATTCAAATCTCTTTAGAAGTGCAGAAATTTCGGTTCGGGTTGTCACCTCAACAATTGCATTTGGATTTAGTGTTCCTTCAGCACGCATCCTCTTTATTACCGAGAGAGACTTTTCAGGCAGTAAAGGTGCAATTAACAACACTGAAAAACTTCCATCGAAACGTAAAACTGCAATTGATCCACTTGAGTTAAAAGCTGGAGACTTTGTTGTCCACGAACAGCACGGTATTGGTCGCTACATTGAATTGGTTTCAAGAAGTGTTGCTGGCGTCACTCGCGAGTATTTGGTTCTCGAATATGCATCAGCTAAACGCGGACAACCAGGTGATCGCATATTTGTTCCGACTGATTCACTCGAGCAAGTAAGCAAATATGTTGGTGGTGAAACACCAACCGTTCATCGCATCGGTAGCGGTGAATGGCAGAAAGCAAAGGGTCGTGCCCGTAAAGCAGTACGCCAAATTGCTGGCGAACTCATTCGTTTATACGCCGCACGAACTTCATCACCTGGTTTTGCTTTCTCTGCAGATACTCCGTGGCAACGAGAGTTAGAAGACTCTTTCGCGTACATAGAAACTCCTGATCAGCTGTCGACCATTAATGAAGTCAAAGCAGATATGGAACGCCCGTATCCGATGGATCGAATTATTTGTGGTGATGTTGGATATGGAAAAACTGAGATTGCGATTAGAGCAGCATTTAAGGCTGTCCAAGATGGTAAACAAGTTGCAGTCTTAGTTCCCACTACTTTGCTTGTTCAGCAACATACAAAAACATTCGAAGAACGATATTCAGGATTTCCGATAAAGGTTGCTGGATTATCTCGATTCAATACCGCAAAAGAGAGTAAAGAAATATTGTCAGGTGTTGAATCTGGAACATTTGACGTTGTTGTTGGCACCCATCGAATACTTTCAAATGACGTACATTTCAAAGATCTTGGCCTTGTTATTGTCGATGAAGAGCAGAGATTCGGCGTAGAACAGAAGGAATCACTTAAGAAACTGCGAACTACAGTGGATGTTTTGGCAATGTCTGCAACACCGATTCCCCGAACTCTGGAAATGGCTGTAACCGGTATTCGTGAAATGTCTACGATCACAACTCCGCCGGAAGAGCGCCATCCAATTTTGACTTATGTGGGCGCTCGAGATGATGCGCAGATTACTGCTGCGATTCACCGCGAGTTATTACGAGATGGACAGATTTTTTATATCCACAATCGTGTTGAATCAATAGATCAAGCTGCACAAAAATTGCAGAAACTTGTTCCTGAGGCTCGGATTCGAATTGCGCACGGACAGATGAGTGAAGGCGCCCTCGAAGATGTCATTCTTGCATTTTGGAATCGAGATTTTGACGTATTGGTATGTACAACAATTGTTGAGAGCGGATTAGATATCGCAAATGCAAATACTTTAATTGTCGAAAGAGCAGATCTCTTTGGGCTATCTCAGTTACATCAATTACGTGGTCGAGTTGGTCGTGGCCGCGAACGTGCATATGCATATTTCTTATTTCCGCCAGATCAACCTCTTAGTGAATTAGCGCATGATCGATTAAAAACAATTGCAGCAAATACCGAACTCGGTGCGGGAATGCGAGTTGCACTTAAGGATCTAGAGATTCGTGGTGCTGGAAATTTGTTGGGTGGAGAGCAATCAGGCCACATTGCAGATGTTGGATTTGATTTGTATATGCGCATGGTTGGCGAAGCAGTTCATGAATATAAATCGGGAATCATTGAAAGTGCCGAACCAAATCACGAGTGCAAAGTTGAGTTGCCAATCAACGCGCACCTGGATGCAACCTATGTTCCAGGAGAACGCCTACGTCTTGATTTATACCGCCGCCTAGCTGATGTGCGAAATGGGGAAGATGTTCTTGCAATTGAAGAAGAATTGATTGATCGCTTTGGAGTATTGCCAGAAGAGGCTCAAACTCTTTTAGGAGTTGCAGCGCTACGAGCATTTGCAAAAAGCATCTCGCTTCGAGAAGTGGTCGCCCAAGGAAAATTCGTTCGTTTATCTCCCATGAATTTGCCTGAATCAAAGCAACTTAAATTGGGGCGCATGTATCCCGGGTCACTCTATAAATCTGCATCTTCGACGGTATTAGTGGCTTTACCAAAGAGTTCTGCGTGGAATCCGTCCGAAAGTGCTGCTCCGATAGTGGATACTTCTCTTCTGGCTTGGGTAACACAGGTCGTTACCGAATTGGCACCAACGTCGAAAGGCAGTTCAGAGTGAAAAAAGTTATTTCTATTGCGGCGATATCAGCAGCGCTATTGCTTACTGGTTGTTCGCAAGTGAGTTCAGCAGCCTCCGTTGGTTCAGTAAAGATTTCGCAAGCAACAGTTCAATCAAGCATAAATGACATCATGTCCGAGCGAAGCAAAGTAGATTCTTCACAGATGCAACTAGAAGTTGGCGAAGATCTCAATCGTTCACAAATGCGTTTTCATGTGCTTTCACAATTGCTCAATAAGGTAGCTGAAAAATTAGATTTCTCAGTCACAAAAGCGGAGATTGATACTCGTAGAGCGAGCATTACCGAACAAGTTGGTGGCGAAGCAGGATTACCAACAGCACTAGTTGGTGCCGGAATTGCTGCAAAAGATTTTGACTTATATCTTCAGAGCATCATTATTTCTGACAAGTTAAGCCAAGCACTTGAAACATCTGGAATTCCAGCTGATCAAATTGGTACAGCGATTCAAAGACTTATTGTGGAAATTGCTCAAGAAAATAAAGTCACAATTAATCCTCGCTACGGCGCGTGGGATGCAGTCAATGCCGATGTTGTTCCTGTTGATTCAGCGGGATCTGCAGTCACGTCTTCTGATAAGTAGTTAATCAACCTTTAGGTATGAGTACTTCATACTTGCAACGCTTAGTTGAGGTGATGGATCAACTCCGTTCACCAGGTGGTTGTCCGTGGGATGCAGAGCAAACTCACGAATCCTTAATTAAGTATCTACTCGAAGAGTCGTATGAATTCATAGACACTGTTGCCGAATCAGATCGAGCCGGAATGCGTGAAGAACTCGGTGACATTTTGCTTCAGGTCTATTTCCACTCTCGTATTGCACAAGATCATCCAACTGATCCATTTTCAATCGAAGATGTCGCCCAAGTCATTACAGAAAAACTCATTAGTAGACACCCGCACGTTTTCGGCGATAAGAAAGTAAGTGGAAGCGAAGAAGTAGTTGCAAATTGGGAAGAGTTAAAAGCAGCTGAAAAGGGGCGTACATCAGCACTCGATGGAGTTGCACTGTCTCAGCCCGCGCTCTCACTAATCAATAAATTGCTGTATCGAGCTGAAAAATATGGCGTGGACATAAATGTTCCGAACTACTCTGAAGAATCTCCAGCAACTCCCGAATCTGTTGGCAGCGCGCTGCTCAGTGTTATCGCGTGGGCACACAAGAATGGAATTGATCCGGAAGATGCATTACGCATGCAGAGCAAGCAAATAATGCGTGAGATTACGCAGCAGGAGTCACGGTAGGATTAGCTGTTCGCACGTAAAAAATTAGGCGATTTAAAGGGGACTAACGTGGCACTTATCGAAGCAATTGGCGCTCGTGAAATTCTAGACTCCCGAGGAAATCCAACGGTTGAAGTCGAAATTCAATTAGAAGATGGAACACAAGCACGCGCTGCAGTTCCAAGCGGTGCATCTACCGGCGCATTTGAAGCTTCAGAACTTCGTGATGGCGGTAAGCGATATTTAGGTAAAGGTGTTGAAAAAGCAGTGGCCTTTGTTACTGGCGAAATTGCTGATGCAGTAATCGGTTTAGACGCACAAGATCAACGCCTTGTTGATAGCGAAATGATCGCATTAGATGGAACTCCAAATAAATCTCGTCTCGGTGCAAATGCAATTCTTGGCGTTTCTCTCGCAGTTGCTAAAGCGCAAGCAGAGAGCGCCGATCTTTCACTCTTTCGTTATTTAGGTGGACCAAACGCGCATCTGCTCCCAGTTCCAATGATGAATATTTTAAATGGTGGCGCGCACGCAGATACAAATGTGGATATTCAAGAGTTTATGGTTGCTCCAATTGGCGCCGAAACTTTCCGCGAATCACTTCGATGGGGTGCAGAGATTTATCACGCACTTAAATCGGTATTGAAAAAGCGCGGACTAGCAACAAGCGTTGGAGATGAAGGTGGTTTTGCACCAAACCTAGAGAGCAATCGCGCAGCCCTTGATCTAATTATCGAAGCAATTAATCTCGCTGGATTTAAGCCAGGTAAAGACATTGCACTTGCAATGGATGTTGCTGCTACAGAATTTCACGAAAAGGGTAAGTACAACTTCGAAGGCTCAACAAAAACTTCAGAAGAAATGATCGCCTATTACACATCACTAGTAGACGCGTACCCATTAGTTTCAATCGAAGACCCACTTGATGAAGAAGATTGGGCAGGCTGGCAATCAATGACAGCATCCCTTGGAAAGCGCGTACAGATTGTTGGAGATGATTTATTTGTAACTAATCCAGTGCGTCTGAAAAAGGGCATCGATACAGACACAGCGAATGCTCTGTTGGTAAAGGTCAATCAAATTGGAACACTGACAGAGACATTAGATGCTGTTGATATGGCGCACCGTGCTGATTACCGAAGCATGCTCAGTCACCGTTCTGGTGAAACAGAAGACACAACAATTGCCGATCTTGCTGTCGCAACTAATTGCGGTCAGATTAAAACTGGTGCACCAGCTCGTACAGAACGAGTTGCTAAATACAACCAGTTACTTCGAATTGAAGAAGAACTCTCCGATGGTGCGGTCTATGCAGGTCGAGCAGCTTTCCCACGATTTAAGGCATAAGTGATGGCACGTCGTCGTAAACTGAATTTCAACAAACGACGTGGAAATAGTCGAGCACTGGCTTTAGCAACTGTTTTATTCATTATGGCGTTAACAATTGCTCCACCAATTAAGCATTACTTCACGCAGCGTGCGCAAATCAGTGCATTGAAATCACAAGTCGAAAGTAATAACACAGCGCTAGAACAAGCACGTAAAGACTTATTGCTATGGCGAGATCCTGAATACATTAAATCTCAGGCACGCGAACGTCTGCACTTTGTTTTACCAGGAGAACGCCAATACATAGTGACAGATTCAAGTGGTCAATACACAGAAGAAACTGGCACAACAGTTGCAAGCAAGATTCCTGATGGACAACCTTGGTACGCACGAATGATTGCTTCGATTACGGAAACACGAAATCAGTGAAGAACGTACAACCAGGAGATCTTGACTGCATCGAATTTCAATTAGGACGTACACCAAGAGATGTTCACGCAATTGGTTTCAGATGTGCATGCTCTAAACCAGCAGTTGTACAAACTCCACCGCGCTTAGGTGATGGAACTCCTTTTCCTACTTTCTATTACGCGACGTGTCCGCGCTTAACTGGTGCAATTTCAACCCTTGAGTCATCAGGTTTGATGGCCGAAATGAATGAACGCCTTGCCCATGATCCTGATTTAGCAGATGCCTATAAGAAAGCGCATGAAGCTTATTTAGCTGATCGCGATGCACTTGGTTTAGTTGTAGAAGAAGTAGAAGGAATATCTGCAGGAGGAATGCCAGATCGTGTTAAATGTCTGCACTCTTTAGTTGCACATTCACTCTCTGCAGGCCCCGGTGTTAATCCATTCGGCGATGAAGCATTAAGTAAATTGCCCGAGTGGTGGAAAGAGAACGCATGTAATTCGGAGATGAATGCATGAGAGTTGCAGCGATTGATTGCGGAACAAACTCAATTAGATTATTGATTGCAGATATCGACGGTTCAAATTTTCGCGAGATATATCGCACTATGGAAATCGTTCGATTGGGTCAAGGTGTTGACCAGAACAAAGCTTTTCATCCAGATGCGATTGCTCGAACTCTTGCAGCTGTTGATTTATTCGCGCAAGAGATTTCAAAGCGTGGAGTAGAACAGATTCGCTTCTGCGCAACTAGTGCAACGCGTGATGCAACCAATCGCGAGCTCTTCATCGATGGAGTAAAAGAGCGCCTCGGTATCGAGCCTGAAGTGATTTCAGGTGATGAAGAAGCACGACTCTCTTTCATCGGTGCGACAAAGGAATTCGCTGCCAGTGACGCCCCATTCTTAGTTGTTGATATTGGTGGAGGTTCGACTGAATTTGTTTACGGCAACTCCGAAGTTGAATTTGCAAAGAGTGTAAACATTGGATGCGTGCGCATGACCGAACGCAATATCCACTCCGATCCTCCAAAAGCTGAAGAGATTGAAAATGCTCGCAGAGACATTCAAGAAGCGATTGCCGTCGCCGCATTAACCGTTCCAATTACGCAAGCTAAAACTCTAATTGCCGTAGCAGGAACTGCGACATCTGTGGCAGCAAGTGCTTTAGACCTCGAAAAATATGACCGCCATCTCATTCACTTAGCTCGCGTAAGTGCGGAACAAACACATCACGTTGCAATTACTTTTGCAGCGATGAACGCCGAACAAAGATCTCACGTTGGTTTCTTGCATCCTGGTCGCGCTGATGTATTCGCAGCAGGCTCCCTTGTGCTCTCAGAAATTATGAAGGCAACTGGAGCTAAAGAATTTGTTGCATCCGAAGCCGATATTTTGGACGGAATCGCCTGGTCGTTAGCGAGAAATTAAGGGGAATAAACCCAAGGACCTCCCTGTTTTATAGGTGGTTTCTGCGCTTGGGAAAACGGGTAGATTTGCCCACGTTGAGAAAACGTGGCCCCTGTAGCCCAATGGCAGAGGCAGAGGACTTAAAATCCTTCCAGTGTGGGTTCGACCCCCACCGGGGGCACGCTTAACTACAAAAGGAGAAATGCACTCAATGCAAAGTTCAAACCCAGTACTCAATCATTCTTTTAAGAATCCGGGTTATGCAGCAGTTGATCCAAGCAAATTAGAAGATCTATATAACGCACCTGCAGCATCATCTGCTCGCACTGGTCGTATGACTATGGATGACGTCATCACACGCACAGGCATGTTACTTGCAGTGCTAGTTGTAGCAGGCGGCATTTCATGGACACTTAATTTGGGTGGCGGAATTATTCTAATTTCATTACTCGCAGGTTTTGCCCTTGCAATGGTTAATACATTTAGCAAAACAATTCGTCCAGGATTAATTCTGGCTTACGCAGCAGTGCAAGGAATCGCACTCGGTGCAATCAGCAATGCACTTAATGGTGCATACCCAGGAATCGCTGGTCAAGCAGTTATGGGAACAATTTGCGCATTCGTAGGAATGCTCGTTGCCTACCGCAGCGGACGAATTCGGGTCACACCTAAATTCACAAAGATGCTTATCGGTGCAGCAATGGGTTACTTATTGCTCGGACTTGTAAGCATTATTGGTTCATTCGCTGGACTTGGTGGCGGACTTGGACTCTTTGGAATTTCAGGCGTAGGACCAATGATTGCTATTGCCGGTGTCGCGCTCGCTAGCTTCTTCTTGATTCTAGATTTCGATGCGATTGAAAAGGGAATTGCAGCAGCAGCTCCAGAACAAGAATCATGGCGAGCAGCTTTTGGACTAATGGTCACAATCGTCTGGTTGTACATGGAAATCTTGCGACTTCTATCTATTTTGCGTGGTCGCGACTAAATATAAATTACTTACTAGATTGCCCGAGATGCGAAGACCGCGTCTCGGGCAATTTTGTTGCAACAATAATTGCGACAGTTACAAGTAGCGCACTTGCGGCGAAGGTTGCTCTAAAGCCATAGTGATCTGCAATAAATCCAAGAACAATTGGCGCGACCATTGCGCCGGCGTCTCCGGACATTTGATAGAGCGCAATTACTTGCCCACCTTTGCCTTTGAGAACATCTCCAACAATGGCCGACGGTGTCGTTGAAAGAAATGCCGATCCAAAAGCACCAATAAACATTGATAGCAGGAATATCCATGGATGAAATGTGACAACAAGTAACAGAACGGAAATTCCAAGAAGCATTAATCCAGAAATTGCAGAGAGTTTACGTCCACGTTCATCAGAGAGACGCCCAGCTCTTAGAAGGAATAATCCTTGAACCACCGCTGAGATTGTGAATCCGATTCCGATAAATCCTGCGGAAGATTTCATATCTTCAACCATAAATAACGGAAGTACGGATCTACTCATTCCAAATAAAACCCAGGCGGTAGAGAAAGAAATAATGAGGGCGATGACATATGGCTTCATTGCAAGTGCATCACGCATGGATGTTTTAACAGCCAAAGATTTCTCTGTTGGACGTGCGGCTAAAACAGAATTACGAAGTAAGAAACCTCCAGCAGCGCTTGCAACTACGAGCAATGCACCGTAAACAAGTAGAGGTGCACGAAGTGAAATTGCTGTTAAGAAACCACCAATTACCGGACCAGCCATCATTCCAACTAGAAAACTACTGTTGTATAGAGATTGCGCACGAGCTCTTTGGCCATCACCAACTGCACGCAAAATAATTGAACCAGCCGCAACAGAAAACATTGACGATCCCAGTCCGCCTGCTGATCTAAAAATCAACAATTGTTCATATGACTGCGCAAGGGCTGCAGCAAATGAGGAGAGCGCAACGAATGCAATGCCAACTGTGTAGACAAGTCGCT
>BJFT01000030.1 GCA_014190015.1 Actinomycetes bacterium | reverse complement strand
CAGGCCATGGATGAGCGGTCAGGTGCCCGCGTTGTTAGGGCGCTAGTTCCGTTGTCAGAGATGTTCGGCTATGTCGGAGATCTCCGCTCCAGAACACAAGGTCGCGCGAGCTACAGCATGGAATTCGATTCGTATGCAGAAGTACCAGGCAACGTAGCGAAGGAAATCATTGCAAAAGTTCGTGGCGAATAACCCTACAAACTAACAAAAGCACAAACCCTAATAACTAAGCACTAGAAAACGAAAGAGGAACCAAAATGGCAAAGGCCAAGTTCGAGCGCACAAAGCCGCACGTAAACATCGGCACCATCGGTCACATTGACCACGGTAAGACAACTCTTACTGCGGCAATTTCTAAGGTGTTGCACGATAAGTTTCCAACACTGAATGCAGCAACTGCATTCTCAGATATCGATAAGGCTCCTGAAGAGCGTCAACGCGGTATCACAATCTCTATTGCTCACATTGAGTATCAAACAGAGAAGCGTCACTACGCACACGTTGACTGCCCAGGTCACGCTGACTACATCAAGAATATGATCACTGGTGCGGCACAAATGGACGGAGCAATCCTCGTTGTTGCAGCTACAGATGGTCCAATGCCACAGACAAAGGAGCACGTTCTCCTTGCACGTCAAGTAGGCGTTCCTTCAATCGTTGTTGCACTTAATAAGAGCGACATGGTTGATGACGAAGAAATTCTTGAACTCGTAGAAATGGAAGTTCGTGAACTTCTAAGCAAGTACGAGTTCCCAGGCGATGACACACCAATCGTTCGCATCTCAGCACTTAAGGCTCTCGAAGGAGACCAGAAGTGGGCTGACAAGTTGATGGAACTTATGGATGCAGTTGATTCATTTATTCCACAACCAGCACGCGAAATCGACAAGCCATTCCTTATGCCAGTTGAAGATGTTTTCACAATCACAGGTCGTGGAACTGTTATCACTGGTCGTATCGAGCGCGGAGTTGTTAAGGTCAACGAAGAAGTTGAAATCGTTGGTATCCGTCCAGATGCACAGAAGACAACTGTTACAGGCGTTGAAATGTTCCGTAAGTTGCTCGACGAAGGTCAAGCAGGCGAGAACGTTGGTCTATTGCTTCGCGGTCTAAAGCGTGAAGATGTAGAACGTGGTCAGGTTGTTTGCAAGCCTGGTTCAATCACACCTCACACAGAGTTCGATGCATCTGCTTACATCCTTTCAAAGGATGAAGGCGGTCGTCACACTCCATTCTTTAACAACTACCGTCCACAGTTCTACTTCCGTACAACTGACGTAACTGGTGTTGTAACACTTCCTTCAGGTACAGAAATGGTTATGCCTGGCGATAACACTGAGATGGCTGTTCAGCTCATCCAGCCAATCGCTATGGAAGAAGGTCTTCGCTTCGCAATCCGCGAAGGTGGCCGCACTGTTGGTGCAGGTCGCGTAACAAAGATCAAGAAGTAAATCTTGTGAGCCCGGCGGCGTAAAAAACCGCCGGGCAATCAAGAAAGTTTGAAAACTAAATTTAAGCAGCACCAAGAGAAGTTTTAAAAGAAGTATTAACAAGAGATTAGAGGAGAAGCACATGGCGGGACAGAAGATCCGCATTCGACTCAAGGCATATGACCATGAGGTGATTGACACTTCAGCGAAGAAAATCGTTGAAACTGTCGAGCGCACTGGTGCAACTGTCGCGGGTCCAGTACCGCTACCAACAGAGAAGAACACGTACTGCGTGATTCGCTCTCCTCACAAATATAAGGACAGCCGCGAACACTTCGAGATGCGCACACATAAGCGCCTCATCGACATCATCGATCCAACTCCTAAAACAGTTGATTCATTGATGCGTCTTGATTTGCCAGCTGGCGTCGACATCGAGATCAAGCTCTAAGGAAAGGACGATAACCATGAATTACACAACTCAAGCAAGCGGATCGTCCATCAAGGGCGTTCTCGGTAAGAAGCTTGGAATGACACAGGTTTTTGATGCTAACAACAAGATGGTTCCAGTAACCGTTGTTGAAGCAGGACCTTGCGTTGTTACACAGATTCGTACTCCTGAACTAGATGGTTATTCAGCAGTGCAAATCGCGTACGGTGCAATTGATCCAAAGAAAATTTCAAAGCCACTTGCTGGTCACTTTGCAAAAGCTGGAGTAACACCACGTCGTAGCGTTGCTGAACTTCGCACGCTCTCTGCTGGTGACTACACAGTTGGACAAGAACTCGGCGCAACAGTTTTTGCTGCCGGAGACATTGTTGATGCAACAGGAACAAGCATTGGTAAAGGAACTGCTGGTGTTATGAAGCGCCACAACTTCGGTGGAATTGGTGCCTCACACGGTGTAGACCGTAAGCACCGCATGCCAGGTTCTATTGGTGCATGTTCAACACCAGGTCGCGTTTTCAAAGGTATGCGCATGGCTGGTCGTATGGGTGGAGAGCGCGTAACTACGCAGAATCTTCTCGTGCACTCAGTTGATGCAGAGCGCAACTTGCTACTCATCAAGGGATCAGTTCCTGGTTCAGATGGCGCACTTGTGTTTATTCGCTCAGCTGCAAAGCATGCAGTATTTGAGACTGTAAAGGCTGGTGCATAACCATGACGCTATCTATCGATGTAAAGAACGCATCTGGTGCAAAGGTTGGATCTGTAGATCTTCCTGCAGAAATCTTTGATGCACAGACAAATATTCCTTTGATCCACCAAGTTGTGACAGCACAACTTGCTGCTGCTCGCCAAGGTACTCAGAAGTCTAAGAACCGTGGTGAAGTAAGCGGTGGTGGTAAGAAGCCATTTAAGCAAAAGGGAACAGGTCGCGCTCGTCAGGGTTCTTCACGTTCACCTAACCAAATCGGTGGAGGTACAGCACACGCTGTTCGCCCACGTAAGTATTTCCAACGCACACCAAAGAAGATGATTGCTGCTGCACTTCGCGGCGTTCTATCTGATCGTGCACGTAACTCACGTATTCACGTTCTTGATTCAGTATCAAATGCACCTTCAACAAAGTCTGCAATTGCCGCTGTTCGTCAATTTAGTGATCGTAAGAATTTGCTTGTAGTTGTTGCACGCACAGAAGATCTTGCATGGCGTTCACTTCGTAACGCTGATGACATGCACCTTCTTGTACCTGATCAGCTCAACGCATATGACGTACTAAAAAGCGATGACATTGTCTTCTCTGAAGCTGCAATCAAAGCTTTCCTCAATGGTCCTGCAAAGGGCAAGAGCGCAACAGCAGTTGCACGTGAAAGTGAGGTCTCAGCATGAAAGAGCACCGCGAAGTTCTTCTAGCACCAGTTGTCTCTGAAAAGAGCTACGGGCTACTTGATGAGAACAAGTACACATTTATTGTTGCACCAGATTCCAACAAGACTGAGATCAAGATTGCAGTCGAGAAGGTCTTTGGCGTAAAAGTTCTTAGCGTTAACACTATGAACCGTCAGGGTAAGAATAAGAAGACCCGTTTCGGTGATGGAAAGCGTAAAGACACAAAGCGCGCAATTGTGCAGGTAGCAGCTGGCGACCGTATCGACATCTTTGGAGGCCCAGTTTCGTAAGGGCAACCTTATGAAACTAGGGATCTAGAAAAGGACCATCATGGCACTTCGTAAATTAAAGCCAACGACTCCGGGTCAACGCGGCGCATCTGTTCCAGATTTTGCTGAGTTAACTCGTTCGACTCCAGAGAAGTCACTCGTACGTCCAATTCACTCAAAGGGTGGACGTAACGCATCAGGTCGCATCACTGTTCGTCACCAAGGTGGCGGTCACAAGCGTGCGTACCGTCTTATCGATTTCATTCGTAATGACAAAGATGGCGTGCCAGCGAAAGTTGCACACATTGAATACGATCCAAATCGCACAGCGCGTATTGCACTTCTTCACTATGCAGATGGAGAAAAGCGTTACATCATCGCGCCAAATAAACTTGAGCAAGGTGCAACAGTTGAAAACGGTCCAAAGGCCGATATCAAACCTGGAAACAACTTGCCTCTTCGTAACATCCCAGTAGGTACTGTCGTTCACGCAATTGAACTTCGCCCAGGAGGCGGAGCAAAGATTGCTCGTTCAGCAGGTGCAAGTGTTCAACTCGTTGCTAAAGAAGGTGCGTACGCGCAACTTCGTATGCCATCAGGTGAAATTCGCAACGTAGATGTTCGCTGTCGTGCAACTGTTGGTGAAGTTGGAAACGCAGAACAATCCAACATCAACTACGGAAAAGCTGGTCGTATGCGTTGGAAGGGCAAGCGCCCATCTGTTCGCGGTGTTGTTATGAACCCTGTTGATCACCCACACGGTGGTGGTGAAGGTAAGACTTCTGGTGGACGTCACCCAGTGACTCCATGGGGTCAACCTGAAGGCCGCACTCGTAAGAAGAAAGCATCAGATTCAATGATCATCCGTCGTCGCAAGTCGAATAAGAAGCGGTAGGAGCCCTAATGCCACGTAGTTTAAAGAAGGGTCCATTCGTTGATGGACATCTACTTAAGAAAGTAGATGCTCAAAATGCAGCGAATACCAAGAACGTGATCAAGACATGGTCACGCCGCTCAATGATCATTCCTTCAATGATCGGACACACCATCGCAGTACACGATGGTCGCAAGCACATTCCTGTATTCGTAACTGATGCGATGATCGGTCACAAGCTTGGTGAGTTCTCACCAACTCGTACTTTCCGTGGTCACATCAAGGGTGAAGATCGGAAGGCTACTCGTGCCTAATACAACTGATAAAACAGCAGCTACTCCGGTAACAACTCCGGAGGTATTGATTGCTCGCGCAATCTTGCGCGACATTCGCCACACACCTCAGAAGGCACGTCGTATCGTCGATTTGATTCGCGGACAACGCGCTGATGAAGCACTCTCAATTTTAAAGTTCGCACCACAAGCTGCAGGACAAGATGTGTACACACTTCTTGCTTCCGCTGTTGCTAACGCAAAGCAGAAGAACCCAGCAATTCGTGATGCATCTGAACTCTGGGTTGTTGAAGCACTCGTAGATGAGGGACGCACAATGAAGCGTTTCCGTCCACGTGCACAAGGACGCGGTTTCAGAATTCTTAAGCGAAGCAGCCACATCTCAGTTGCTGTTTCAGATAGCAAGAAGGGAGCGACCAAGTAATGGGTCAAAAAGTAAACCCACACGGCTTCCGTCTTGGAATTACCACTGAATTCAAATCACGTTGGTATGCAGACAAGTTGTACAAGGATTATGTAAAAGAGGACGTTGAAATTCGTCGTCTTATGAGCAAAGGCATGGAGCGCGCAGGCGTTTCACGTATTGAAATCGAACGTACACGTGAGCGCGTACGTATCGATCTATACACAGCCCGTCCAGGAATTGTTATCGGTCGTCGTGGACAAGAAGCAGATCTTCTTCGTCAACGCCTAGAGAAGTTAACTGGCAAGCAAGTTCAGTTAAACATTCTTGAAGTTAAGAATCCTGAAACTGATGCACAGCTCGTTGCGCAAGGAATTGCTGAGCAGTTAGCTGCTCGTGTTTCTTTCCGTCGTGCAATGCGTAAGTCAATGCAGACAGCGATGAAGGCTGGAGCACAAGGTATTCGTGTTCAGTGCGGTGGACGTCTTGGTGGAGCAGAAATGTCTCGCTCAGAGTTTTATCGTGAAGGTCGCGTTCCTTTGCACACACTTCGTGCAGATATTGATTACGGCTTCTACGAAGCACATACAACTTTTGGTCGTCTAGGCGTAAAGGTCTGGATCTACAAGGGTGAAGTAATTGAATCTCGCGCAGAGCGCGCTGCA
The DNA here is from genome assembly GCA_014190015.1 of Actinomycetes bacterium. Taxonomy (GTDB): domain Bacteria; phylum Actinomycetota; class Actinomycetes; order Nanopelagicales; family Nanopelagicaceae; genus Planktophila. The sequence goes on along the minus strand of BJFT01000030.1, from coordinate 4,462 downwards.
TCAGCACTTGCTGCTGCTCGTGCTCCAAAGCCAGAGCGTCGCGGACCACGCACACCACGTGCACCACGCGGTGAAGTTACAACCTCACATGTTTCTGATTCAGCAGTTGCAACTCTTGAAGCACCTGCTGCAGGTACAGAAGGAAGCGAGGCATAAATGTTAATTCCACGTCGTGTTAAGCACCGTAAGCAGCACCACCCATCACGTAAGGGTTCTGCAAAAGGTGGAACAGTTGTTGCCTTCGGTGACTTCGGAATTCAAGCTCTTGCACCTGCTTACGTAACAAACCGTCAGATTGAAGCAGCACGTATTGCTATGACTCGTTACATCAAGCGTGGTGGAAAGGTATGGATCAACATTTATCCAGACCGTCCATTAACAAAGAAGCCTGCTGAAACTCGTATGGGTTCCGGTAAGGGATCTCCTGAATGGTGGATCGCAAACGTAAAGCCAGGTCGCATTATGTTTGAAATTTCTGGTGTTACAGAAGCAATCGCTAATGAAGCTATGCGTCTTGCTATTCACAAGCTTCCAATGAAGTGTCGTGTTGTTCGTCGTGAGGAGGCATAAGTGGCTACTACAAATACAAATGAAGTATTACGCCAATTATCAGCGGATGAGTTAACTAATAAGTTGCGCGAAGCTAAGGAAGAACTTTTCAACCTTCGTTTCCAAGCAGCAACTGGTCAACTTGAAAGCCATGGCCGTCTCGGAGCAGTACGCAAAGAGATCGCTCGCATCTACACGATCGTTCGCGAACGTGAACTAGGAATCGGAGGCGCTGCATGAGCGCAGTAAACGAAGATCGCGGTTCACGTAAGACTCGTGAAGGAATCGTTGTTAGCGACAAGATGGATAAGACCATCTCTGTTGAAGTTTCAGATCGCGTAAAGCACGGTCTGTATTCAAAAGTTATGAGCCGCTCAAGCAAACTGAAGGCACATGATGAGAAGAATGAAGCAGGTATCGGTGATCGTGTTTTGATCATGGAAACTCGCCCAATTTCTTCAACTAAGCGCTGGCGTTTAGTTCAAATTATCGAGAAAGCTAAGTAGGAGGAAGAAATGATTCAACAAGAGTCGCGCCTTCGCGTGGCGGATAACACTGGAGCTAAAGAGCTTCTGTGTATTCGTGTACTCGGTGGCTCCTCCCGTCGTTATGCCGGTATCGGAGACATCATCGTCTGTTCTGTTAAGGATGCAATTCCTGGCGGACAAGTTAAGAAGGGTGAAGTCGTAAAGGCTGTCATCGTTCGTACAGTTAAGGAACGTCGTCGTCCAGATGGTTCCTACATTAAATTTGATGAGAACGCCGCAGTAATTTTGAAAGCTGATGGCGAACCACGCGGAACTCGTATCTTCGGACCGGTTGCACGTGAACTTCGCGATAAGCGCTTCATGAAAATTATTTCGCTTGCTCCGGAGGTGTTATAAAAAATGGCAAAGATTAAGAAATCTGACTCAGTTTTGGTAATCGCCGGAAAAGATAAAGGCGTTACAGGAAAAGTTATCGATGTTCTCGGTGACCGTATCCTCGTTGAAGGTGTTGCTCGCGTAAAGCGTCACACAAAAGAACAGACAGGTGATCGCGGCGTAAAGGTCGGCGGAATCATCACTGTTGAATCTTCAATTCACATTTCAAATGTCATGGTTGTTGATGCAGATGGCAAGGCATCACGCCTTGGCTCTCGCAAGAATGATGACGGCAAAAATGTACGCATCTCGCGTCGTACCGGAAAGGACATCTAATGTCGACGACACTTGATGTACGTCTAAAGTCTCGCTATCGCAGTGAAATCGCGCCAGCGCTAAAAACACAATTCGGTTTCAAAAACCCTATGCAAATCCCAACACTCGTAAAGATTGTTGTGAACATGGGTGTTGGTGAAGCTGCTCGTGATTCAAAGCTCATCGAAGGCGCAGTACGCGACCTAGCAACTATCACTGGCCAAAAGCCACAAGTAACTAAGTCACGTAAATCAATCGCACAATTTAAGTTGCGTGAAGGTCAGCCAATCGGCGCTCACGTAACAATGCGTGGCGATCGTATGTGGGAGTTCGCAGATCGTCTGCTTTCAATCTCTCTTCCACGTATCCGCGACTTCCGTGGTCTTTCACCAAAACAATTTGATGGCAAGGGAAATTACACATTCGGTCTAACCGAACAAGTTGTATTCCCTGAAATCGAACAAGACAAAGTTGATCGTCCGCGCGGTATGGACATCACCATTGTTACAACAGCTAAAAACGATGACGAAGGTCGTGCACTTCTTAAAGCGCTCGGTTTTCCATTCAAGGAGGCATAAGAGATGGCAAAGACATCACTGAAGGTAAAGGCAGCTCGCAAGCCAAAGTTTAAGGTTCGCGGCTATACCCGTTGCCAGCGTTGTGGTCGTCCACACGCTGTCTACCAAAAGTTCGGCATCTGCCGTATCTGCTTCCGCGAAATGGCACACCGCGGTGAACTTCCTGGCATCACAAAAGCAAGCTGGTAATTTTTTTAACCCAACAACTACGAAATAGGTCCATTAGATAAATGGAAACCAATTCGAGAAAGGCCACAGGCCACGTATGACAATGACAGATCCGATCGCAGACATGTTGGCTCGTCTGCGCAACGCGAACTCTGCCTACCATGATGCGGTTTCAATGCCGTCATCATCGGTCAAGGTTCGTATCGCAGCAATCCTTCAAGAAGAGGGATTTATTGCTGGATATCGCGTTGAATCAAATGCAAATGGCGTAGGCAAGACACTTGTTCTTGACCTTAAGTTCGGTACAAACCGCGAGCGTTCAATCGCAGGTCTTCGCCGTGTTTCAAAGCCAGGACTTCGCGTATACGCAAAATCAACTGCACTTCCAAAAGTTCTTGGCGGTCTGGGCGTTGCAATCATCTCAACATCATCTGGTTTGTTAACAGATAAGCAAGCAAACAAGAAGGGCGTAGGCGGAGAAGTTCTCGCTTACGTATGGTAATTACAGATGTCACGTATTGGACGTATGCCAATTACCGTACCTAGCGGTGTTGAAGTAACAATTTCTGGTCAGAGCGTTGCAGTTAAGGGACCTAAGGGTTCACTTGCACTAAACGTTGCTGAACCAATCAGAGTTTCACAAGAGGGAAGCGTCATCACTGTCGCTCGCCCAAATGAAGAGCGCATTACTCGCTCACTTCACGGTCTATCTCGCACACTCGTTGCTAATTTGATTGAGGGCGTAACTGCTGGTTACACACTCACAATTGACATCGTTGGTGTTGGTTACCGCGTTGCTGAAAAGGGTAAGGATCTTGAGTTCCAACTTGGTTACAGCCACGTAATTAACTTCGCAGCACCAGAAGGAATTACTTACAAGGTTGAATCACCAACAAAGTTGCACATCTCAGGAATCGATAAGCAGCTCGTTGGCGAAACCGCCGCAAAGATTAAGAAGCTTCGCAAAGCTGATCCTTACAAGGGCAAGGGCTTGCGACTCACAGGCGAAGTTGTTCGCCGTAAGCAAGGAAAGACAGGTAAGAAGTAATGGCTATCGGTGTAAAGGTCCGTAAAGGTTCGGCAACAAATGCTCGCGCCCGTCGTCACTTCCGCGTGCGTAAGAAGGTCTCCGGAACTTCTGCTCGCCCACGTCTCGTTGTATCTCGCTCTGCTCGTCACTTGTTCGTGCAGATTGTTGATGATTCAACATCAAAGACTCTTGCTTATGCATCAACCATGGAAGCAGATCTACGTAATGACAAAGGCGATAAGACAGCTAAGTCTCGCCAAGTTGGTGCGTTAATTGCTAAGCGTGGAAAAGAAGCAGGAATTTCTACCGTTGTCTTTGACCGCGGTGGCAATAAATATCACGGCCGTATCGCAGCTCTTGCAGATAGTGCACGAGAGAATGGATTGGAGTTCTAATGGCTATTGATCCAACCTCAGCAGCACCATCAACTGGTGGTAACACATCAGGTAAAGGCGGTCGCGAACGTCGTGAACGTCGTGATGATCGTCAGCAAGAGAAGAGCCCATACACAGAGCGCGTTGTATTCATCAACCGCGTATCTAAAGTTGTAAAGGGTGGTCGTCGCTTCTCATTCACAGCTCTTGTAGTTGTAGGAGATCAGAACGGAACAGTTGGAATTGGTTATGGAAAATCTAAGGAAGTTCCACAAGCGATTGCAAAGGCTGTAGAAGAAGCAAAGAAATCCTTCTTCGTAGTCCCACGTGTTCAAGGAACAGTTCCTCACCCAGTTCAAGGTGAAACTGCAGCAGGCGTTGTACTACTTCGCCCAGCTAGCCCAGGTACCGGAGTTATTGCCGGTGGTCCAGTGCGTGCAGTTCTTGAGTGCGCAGGACTTACTGATGTTCTAACAAAGTCACTCGGATCAAATAACGCAATCAACATGGTTCATGCAACCGTTGCAGCGTTAAAGATGCTTGAGTCACCAGCAGCAATCGCAGCACGTCGCGGTCGTCCACTAG
>BJFT01000029.1 GCA_014190015.1 Actinomycetes bacterium | reverse complement strand
GAGACGTAACGGGCAAAATTACTTTCGGAGACTTCTACGATCAAACTCAATATCAAGACGCAGCTAGTGCGCTAAAAGATTTAGTGCGCACGACAATTATTGACAAGCTAGATCTTAAGAGTTTGCCAGGTAAAACTTTAGAAATTTACGGTGCGTGGAATAATGGTCCATTGCCAAGAACTTACAATATTCAACCAACATCGATTGTTGTGAAGTAAGCATGGCTAAAAAAGGTTTAATTGCCATCGAGGCGCTTAACGTAAGCAAGAATTACGGAGCGACTCAAGCACTTAAAAGCGCCAATTTTCAAGCAGAATCTGGAAAAGTTACTGTTCTCTTTGGTGAAAACGGCGCTGGTAAATCCACACTTATGAAGATTCTTGCTGGAATCGAACAGCCGTCTTCAGGTGAAATTCAAGTATTTGGGGAAAAAGTAAGCATCAATTCCCCCGCAGAAGCGCAAGCATTTGGAATCACGATTATTCACCAAGAACTAAGCCTATGTCCCAACCTCACTGTTCGTGACAATATTTTTATGGGCCGTGAAAATTTAAAGCGTGGCTTTATGAATTATGCACACGAAGAAGAAGTAACTCGACAAGTTCTCAAACAACTAGAAGAAATCATTGATCCGAAGACTAAAGTTGAAAATTTACGTTTAGGACTCCAACAAATTGTAGAAATCGCTCGAGCGCTGACAATTAATTCAAAAGTTCTAATTATGGACGAACCTACTTCCGCGCTAAGTTCTACAGAAGTTGCAGTTCTTTTTAAAGTCATTCGTGATTTAAAGGCAAAAGGCGTTGCAATTATTTATATTTCCCACCACTTAGAAGAAGCACTTGAGATAAGCGATCACGCTGTTGTGCTTCGTGATGGTCAGATTGTTGCCAGCGCTGACGTAGCAGATATAGATATGGAATGGGTAGTTTCAAACATGCTCGGTAGAGCTTTCAAGGAACAAGCACATAAATCTTCGGGCCGCGCTAAAGGCAAAGATGTATTAGAAATCAAAAATGCAAAAATTCTTGAACGTGGCATCGCAACATCAAAACTATATGCGGTTGAAGATTTTTCACTTTCAGTTAAAGAAGGAGAAATAGTTTCCATCTACGGCCTAATGGGTGCGGGTAGAACCGAATTGATGGAGGCACTCGCCGGTCGTGACGATTTTGCGCACGGAGAACTTTTGCTTGAAGGAAAAGACGTAACAAAACTCTCTGTACAAGATCGCATCAAAGCAGGAATGGGCTTAGTACCAGAAGATAGACAGCGCGATGGTCTGATTCAACAGATGAGTGTAGGTTCAAATCTTTCACTCGCTAGCTATATGTCTCATATCAAGCGAGGCTTCGTGAATCGCTCCACTGAGAAAGTGAAGATAGAAGAAGCGATTAAAAACGTTCGAGTGAAAACTTCTGGACGTAACATGCCAATTGAATCCCTCAGTGGTGGTAATCAACAGAAAGTCGTTCTAGGACGGATGCTATTAACAGACCCAAAGATTTTACTTTTAGATGAACCAACTCGCGGAATTGACGTTGGTGCAAAAGGTGAAATTTTCGACCTTCTTCGTGAACGCGCAGAAAAAGGTTTAGCGGTCCTATTCGTTACATCTGAAATTTCTGAAGCCATGAACTGGTCAGATCGAATTGTTGTTATGTCTCGCGGTCATATCGTTGGAATTTATAAGCCAGCAGATGTGACAAGAGAAGAAATCATGTCAGCTGCTGAGGCAACAAAAGAAGAAGGAGCACGAGTATGAATCTAAATCCATTCAAACGAGGGGGATCGACAGGAACGCCCGCAAAGTTTGATCGCCGAGCATTCATTATTGAAATCCGTGCATTGATTGCATTGGCAATCATTGTGATTTTCTTTAGCCTCTTATCCGACAAGTTTTTGCAATACAGCAACCTAGTTTTGATGACTCGTCACGTTGCAATGAACGCAATTCTTGCAATAGGCATGTTGTTAGTAATTCTCAACGGAGGCATTGACCTATCTGTTGGTTCAATCGTGGGACTATCTGGCGTTGTTGCGGGCTATCTCATGCAAGGTGCGCCAGTTCCATTTACAGATCAAGTTGCTTATCCAAATATTTGGGCGGTGTTGCTAATCTCCTTGATTGTCGGAATCTTATTTGGATGGCTTAACGGGTTACTGATAGCCAGATTAAATATTGCACCATTTATTGCCACCCTAGGAATGCTTTATGTTGCTCGCGGTTTCGCAAAGTTGATTACCAACGGTGAGACTTTCACCAAGCTGGACGGCCAGCCAAATCTTGGAAACACTGGATTTATTGACACTTTTGCGGCGAAGCCTCTTGGGATTCCACTTCCAATTTGGGTGATGATTGCGTTCGCCATTGCCTTTTCAATCATTCTAAACAGAACTGCATTCGGGCGTTGGCTCTATGCCTCTGGTGGAAACCCACGTGCTGCAGCACTGACGGGTGTGCCAGTCGTAAAAGTTAATGTCCGTATTTATGTTCTCTCAGGTTTTTGCGCAGCAGCAGTAGGTGTTTTGTTCACCGCTGATTTGCACGCAGCTATCCCAAACATGGGTGAGTTTTCAGAACTTAATGCAATCGCCGCAGTAGTAATTGGTGGCACAGCACTTTCCGGAGGTCGAGGAACTATTCGCGGAACACTTATTGGTGCTTTCGTAATTGGCTTCTTGGTTGACGGATTAGTTCTTATTGGAGTTTCTGTCTTCTGGCAGGAAACCATTAAGGGCGCCGTAATTATTGTTGCGGTGGCAGTAGAAGAAATACAACGAATATTGGAGCGCCGACAGAAATTGAAAAGCGCTTCATGATTGACCGTAAGACCCACGGAAATACCAAAACCCTAGGAAAGAGGTAAGTAATGCTCCGTAAATACAAAGTGCTTGCAGCCGCTGCTGCAATCACACTCGGACTAACTGGTCTAGCTGGCTGTAGCTCATCAGATGACTCAGCTGGTGGCGGAACAATCGCCATCATCACAGTAGATCCAGCTAACCCATACTGGAAAGCAGAAGTTGACACTGCAGTAGCAACAGCAACAGAACTCGGTTACGAGACAACTGTTAACGCTCACGGCAATGACCCAGCCAAGCAAACACAATTCATCGATGCAGCAATCTCTGCAGGCGTTAAGGCGATCATTCTTGATCCAGCTGGCGCAGACGAGAGCGTTGGAGCAGTTCAGAAGGCAACAGATGCAGGCATTCCTGTATTCCTAGTTAACGCTGAAATTTCTGCACAAGGCGTTGCAAAGGCTCAGATCGTTTCTAACAACGCACAAGGTGCAACACTTGGTGCACAAGCTTGGGTAGAAGCAATGGGTGGCAAGGGCGAATATGTTGAACTATTCGGTAACCCAACAGATAACAACGCAAAGGTTCGCGCTGATGCATACCATGCTGTAATCGATCAGATTCCTGGATTCAAGTTGCTTCAGAAAGAAACAGCTAACTGGGATCGCGCACAAGGTAAGGCAAAAATGGAGCTCATGCTTCAGGCACACCCAAACCTTAAGGGCGTAATTGCCGGTAACGACGAAATGGCTCTCGGTGCAATCGAAGCTCTTCGTTCTGCAGGCAAGCTCGACAAAGTAAAGGTTCTTGGCTTCGACGGTAACGACGATGCAGTAGCAGCAGTTATCGCAGGCGAAATGGTTGCAACAGTTCTACAACCAATCGTTGACGGAACCAAAGCAGCAGTAAACCAAGCACATGCATTCTTGACTGATGGCACATTGCCAGCATCAGAGAAGCAAGCAATCGATTGCATCCTTATCACTAAGGAAAATGCAAGCGGTCTTAAGGGATTCGTACTTAGCTAATCGCTAGGAACAACTCTTATTGATGAGAGAGCGGGAACGTGTTCGTTGAGGGCGCGTTCCCGCTCTTCATCACAACAGAATTAAAGTTTTAAACTCACAACGGCGTGTAACCAAATAACTTTTCAATAATTATCTGGAGAAAAATGACTTACATTTTTGATGATCCGGCCAACTTTAAGAATCAAGTGATTGATGGATTCGCAGCCGCATATGCACGCTATGTTGAGCGCGTTCCTAATGCCGCAGGTTTTGTTCGCAGCAATGGACCAATTGCAGGAAAAGTAAGTCTTGTTGTAGGTGGCGGTTCAGGTCACTATCCATCTTATGCAGGCATTGTTGGCCGAGGATTTGCAGATGGATGTGTTATGGGTGATGTTTTCACATCCCCATCAACTGAACAGATTTATCGAATTAGCAAAGCTGCAAATGGTGGAGCCGGGGTTTTGCTCTCATTTGGAAACTATGCAGGAGATCGCCTTAACTTTGCAGCCGCACAAGAACGCCTAATCGCAGAGGGCATTGATACAAAAATTGTTTACGTAACCGATGACATTGCATCAGCAAAGCCAGATGAAAAAGATTTAAGACGTGGAATTGCTGGAACATTTGCTGTTTATAAATGTGGCGGCGCTGCGGCAGATGCTGGAAAATCACTAGAAGAAGTCGCTCGAATTATGCAACTAGCAAATGATCGCACTTACTCTTTTGGTGTTGCCTTTGAAGGTTGCACATTCCCGGGTCAGAAAGAACCACTTTTCCACGTAGAACCTGGTCGCATGGAGTTTGGTCTAGGTATACACGGCGAACCAGGAGTTAAATCAACTGATTGGATGCCAGCGAAAGATTTAGCAAAAAATCTCGTTGATGCAATTCTTGCAGAACGTCCAGCCGATAATTCAAAACGAGCTGCCGTTATTCTAAATGGATTAGGTGCAACTAAATACGAAGAACTATTCCTGCTTTATAGTCATGTATCTGTCTTACTAGAAGCCGAAGGAATTACTGTTGTACTCCCAGAAATTGGTGAACTTGTTACAAGTTTAGATATGGCAGGATGTTCACTTTCAGTCATGTGGCTTGACCCAACTCTTGAAGAGTTATGGTCATCTCCCGCCGATACAGCTTCTTTTAGACGAGGAAATGTTGCGCCAAGCAAAGCACCCCATAAGCGCATAGAAGCAGCAGCCGGAACAACTTCAACTGAACCAATTTTGGCAAGTGAACACTCACATCGAGCTGCAGTTGTTGCGCGCGAGGCACTCATCGCAATGGAAAAAGTACTTGTATCTAATGAAGATCACCTCGGAAAACTAGATGCAATTGCAGGCGATGGTGATCATGGCGTTGGCATGGTTCGTGGAATCCACGCTGCCGTAGCAGAGGCTAAAGCGAATACCGGTGGCGTTGGCCATGTAATGGTTGCAGCTGGAAATGCATTTGGTGATCGTGCAGGCGGAACCAGTGGAATTTTATGGGGAATTTTCATCTCTGCAATCGGAAACGCATTAGGAAATACTGAAAAAGTTGACGCAGAAAAACTATATGGAGCTCTCGAACTAGCAACTGAAACTCTAGTTAATAAAAGTAAAGCGAAACTTGGCGATAAGACAATGCTAGATACATTGCTGCCGTTTATCGATTCTCTAGATGAAGAACTTGGCAACGGTAAAAACATGGCTGAAGCTTGGAAACACGCTTCAGAAATCGCTCAAAAATGTGCAGATGCCACTGCGGCTTTATCTCCAAAAATCGGTCGAGCTCGTCCTCTTGCAGAGCGCAGCGTCGGAACACCGGATCCTGGTGCGGTATCCATGGCGCTCATCATAAAAGTTGTTGGAGACGTAATTTCTAAAGCAGATTGTGGTTCACAGTCAGTAAAGGTTAATTGAAAATGAGCACACAATGGCGCGTAGTTATTGGATCCGATTCCGCTGGTTTGCAATATAAAGACGCACTTCTTGCAGATCTAAAGAAAAATCCGAATGTCTCCTCTGTGGTTGACCTCGGAGTAAATGCAGATGCACCAGCATCACAGGAGTACCCAGAAGTAGCCATTCTTGCTGGCGAAGCAATAGTGCGCGGAGATGCTGACCGTGGAATTTTGATTTGCGGAACTGGAATTGGCGTAGCAATTTCTGCAAACAAAGTTAAAGGCATTCGCGCAACAGTTGCACACGATTCATTTAGTGTTGAGCGCTCGATACTCTCAAATGATTGCCAAATTCTGACAATGGGCCAGCGAGTAATTGGTCTCGAATTAGCTCGTCGATTAATGAAAGAGTGGCTAACCTATACTTTCGATACGTCATCTGCTTCTGCAGATAAAGTGAAACTGATCTGTGGATATGAGGAAAGCAACTAACATGCCACACCACTCACAAAAAATAGTTGGCGTCGGGCTGAAGATGTATTTTTCCGCTGCGCAAACTACCGAGTGGGCACGTGCAGTCAAAAACCAAATCGCAACAAAGAATTCAATTGAGAATTCAATAGTGGAATTCTTTGTTCTGCCGTCTACTCCAATGATTTCGCAACTTATCTCAATCTTCGTGGGATCCCGAGTTCGAGTCGGTTCGCAAAACCATTCAGCAACTCAATTGGGTGCATTCACAGGCGAAACCAGCGCCGAGATGCTTAGCGAAATAGGTTGTGAGTTCGCAGAGATCGGTCACGCAGAACGGCGTCGCGATTTTAATGAAACCGATGAATTGGTGGCGAAGAAAGTATTGCAAGCGCTCTCCTCACACTTAATTCCAATAATCTGTGTGGGTGAAAAAACACAAACAACCCCTGAAGCGGCAGCTGATTTGTGCATCGCTCAAATTAAATCTGCCCTGTCACTCTCTGATTCGTATCTGCACCAGCGCGTAATCATTGCCTATGAGCCTGTTTGGGCTATAGGAGTGGCAGCACCGGCAGATGCCGCATATATCAATGCCGTATGCGTGAAAATAAAAGAAGCAGCTGCAAATTTAGGTGCAAGTAATCTTCAAATACTCTACGGCGGCAGTGCCGACAGTGGTCTATTTGGAAAAATCGCTCAAAGCGTTGACGGTCTGTTCCTCGGACGCTCAGCGCATGATGTAAAGAACTTAAAAAAGATTGTAGAAGAGGTTGAAAGCGTCTCTCTAGAACTAGCAAAATAGAACACGTGAAATGCACGTGTCTCTGCAGCAGAAAGGTAGTACCAAGCAATGTCTGATCAAATGAAAGCCGTTGTATGTCACGGACCTATGGATTACAAATTGGAAGATATTGCAATTCCTAAAGCTGGCCCAGGAGAAGCACTTGTAAAGGTTGAAGCCGTTGGTATTTGTGCAAGCGACCTTAAGTGTTACCACGGTGCGGCAAAGTTTTGGGGCGATGCAAGTCGTCCAGCATGGGCAGAAACAGAAGTAGTTCCAGGTCATGAATTCGTAGGTGAAATTGTTGAACTAGATGATGATGCTGCAAAACGTTGGGGAGTTAAGAAAGGTGACCGTGTAGTTGCAGAACAAATCGTTCCTTGCGGTGAATGCCGTTACTGTCTTCGTGGACAATATTGGATGTGTGCACCACACGGAATGTTTGGTTTTAAGCGCGCAACACCTGGTGGTATGGCTTCCTACATGGTCTTTCCTAAAGAAGCACTCGTACACAAGATTTCAAAGAGTGTAAAACCACAGCACGCAGCATTTGCAGAACCACTGTCATGTGCTCTTCACGCAGTAGAGCGCGCGAATATTAAGTTCGCAGATGTCGTAGTTGTTGCTGGTTGCGGACCAATCGGTCTAGGCATGATCGCAGGAGCTGCAGCTAAGTTTCCAGGAACATTGATTGCACTCGATCTCGATGATCGCAAACTAGAGGTAGCAAAGAAGTGCGGAGCTACTCATACGATTAACATCGGAAAGCAGGATCCAGTACAGATTATTCGCGACATGACCGAAGGCTATGGCGCTGATATTTACCTAGAAGGAACTGGTCATCCAGCAGCAGTACTCCAAGGTCTAAAAATTCTACGCAAACTTGGAACATTTGTTTGCTACAGCGTATTTAAGGAAGATGTAACGGTTGATTGGTCAATCATTAGTGATGACAAGGAACTAGATGTGCTTGGTGCACACCTTGGACCTCACTGTTGGCCAGCAGCTATCAAAATGATCGAATCAGGTCGTTTACCACTTGATGAAATTTGTACACATCAATTCCCTCTTGCTGATTTCCAAAAGGGACTCGACATGGTTGCTGATGGAACTAAGTCAATTAAGGTTTCATTAATTCCATAATGAGCACAAACAGAATCATCAATGGTCAGCTAGCGTCACTGCTCGCTCGATTCCGCCACGTTAATACGATTGCAATTGTCGATGGTCCCTTTCCAACGTATCCAAACGTTGAGACTGTGGACCTCGCAGTTGTACTTGGATTGCCATCAATTCCAGATGTATTAAGTGCGATTCTTCCCCACATTGAAGTTTCATCAGTCACGATGGCTGCAGAGTTTGAAGCCAAAGTCGATGCAAAAGTTGTTGGCGAATACCGCAAAACTATTTCGCATCTACCCCTAAACATCATCGCTCACGAAGAGTTCAAGCTTAAAGTTGGACAAACCTTAGGGATTATTCACACTGGCGATAACGTCCCATACAGCAGTGTTATTTTGAATTGTGGTTGATATGCAAAAAGACAAAGCAGTTTCTATGTGCGTTCGATTTCAAGCAAAACCTGAATTTCGGGATGAGTTACACAAGCGATTATTAGAAATGGTTGTACTGAGCAATCAAGAAGAAGGTTGCTTGTTCTATAACTTACACATTGACCAAACTGATCCAAATACTTTTTACTTTCTAGAGGCGTGGAAAGATCAAGCAGCTTTTGATTTTCATGCATCTACCGAATACGTCAAAGCAATAAATGCTGATGCAATAGCCATGACCTCATCACCATCTCGCGTTGAGTTCATGCATAAAATCGCTCCGCTTTAAGCCCAAAAAACCGTGTTCTCGCAAAGCCTCGGTAACCTGTAAACTTTCCTTGAACAAGGAGACGTCGCATAGCCCGGTCGAGTGCGCCTCACTGCTAACGAGGTAAGGGGTAAAACCCTTCAGGAGTTCAAATCTCCTCGTCTCCGCAGATAAATTAGTTAAGGAGTTCTCGCGTGCCAACCTTTCAGGTAGCAATCGTTGGCGCGGGACCTGCAGGTTATTTCGCAGCGCAAGCACTTCAAAACGCACAAAACGAAGATAAAACATTTGCAATCGACATGATTGAACGCCTTCCAACGCCATGGGGATTAGTTCGAAGCGGTGTTGCACCTGATCATCCAAAAATCAAAACTGTTTCAAAAGTATTCGAAAAAATTGCAACCGCCGGAAACTTTCGCTTGTTCGGCAACGTAGAACTCGGAACCGATGTTCAACTAACTGATTTACAAGCAAAGTATGACGCTGTAATTATCGCAACTGGATCTTCGCTAGGAAGAAAATTAGGAATCCCCGGCGAGGATTTACGCGGATATTTATCAGCAGCTGATTTTGTACCTTGGTATAACGCACACCCTGATTACACAGGCGTTGATGTACCGCTAGATACCGACACAGCAATTGTTATTGGCGCCGGAAATGTTGCGATGGATGTTGCGCGCATGTTGGCACTAGAACCATCAGAACTCGATCCAACAGATACCGCTGACCATGCAATCGCAGAACTTAAGAAGAGCGGCATTCGCAAGGTTTATATCTGCGCTCGCCGCGGCGCCGAACATGCAGCCTTCACTTCTCCAGAATTACGTGAGTTACCAAAACTCGAACATACAAACGTAATCATCAGCAAAGCAGATATTGATGCAGCAATTATTGCAGCGGGAGATACTCCTGAAAAAGATGTAAAGAGCAATTTAGATGCGATGCTGGCAATTGCAGAGCACGTAAAAACTAGCCACGAACGCACAATGGAATTCTTATTTCACCATGTACCTACAGAAATAAAAGGCACAGATCGAGTGCAAGAAGTTGTTTTTAAAACTCCTGCGGGCGAGAAGGTAATCAAAGCCGGCCTAGTAATCAGCGCTATTGGTTATGAAGCAGCGCCACTTAATGGAATTACTTATGAAAAAGGTAAAGTTTTAAATACCGAAGGTCGCGTCAAAGAAAACATCTATGTTGTTGGTTGGGCTAAGCGTGGTCCATCCGGCGTTATCGGAACAAATAAGAGCGACGCCGCAGCTGTAATTGAATTACTCATCTCTGATTTGAAAACTCCAAAAAATGTTGGGGACCTCAGCGATTTAATTGGTTCACACAAAGTCATCACTCAAACTCATTGGGAAGCGATCAACACCGCCGAAGTTTCTAGTGGTGAACCACTAGGAAAACCACGCGTAAAAGTTGCCGATAAAACCGAGTTGCTACGTTTGGGTGGCTTATAAAAAACAGGTAGGATTCACACGCTTCAAGCGCCCGTAGCTCAACGGATAGAGCATCTGACTACGGATCAGAAGGTTAGGGGTTCGAATCCCTTCGGGCGCACGCAATACCAAACCTGCTGATTGGAAATAAATTGAAAAAATTTACCGGCGGCATTGCTCTCATAAGTGCAGTTGTAATTTCCCT
>BJFT01000028.1 GCA_014190015.1 Actinomycetes bacterium | reverse complement strand
GAAGGGCACAGTCCTAGTTGCCGGTGCAGATTTCGGTACCGGATTTTCGCGCGAACATGCGGTTTGGGCGCTTCAAAATTATGGTTTCAAAGCTGTCATCTCATCTCGTTTTGCGGACATCTTCCGTGGCAACTCACTTAAAGGTGGCTTGTTGACCATCATCGTTTCGCAGGAAGAAGTTGAGGCTCTGTGGTCTGCAATTGAGAATAAGCCTGATACCGCGATTACGGTAGATCTCGAAACTCGCACAGTTTCCTATAACTCAACGGTTTTGAAATTCGCTATCGATGACTACACCCGATGGCGTTTAATGGAAGGCCTAGATGACATCGGTTTAACGCTTAAACAAACCGATTCCATCGATGCTTTCGAAAAAACTCGAGCAGATTACAAACCAAAAACTCTTCCAATTTTGAAATAACTACTGCAAAGTAAGCATTTTTACGCTCATTTTTTCGATGGGTGAGGCAAAAGTTGAAAACTCTCAACTAAAACTTTAGAGATTTCTATGCGTAAAAAGTGGATTTTTTTAATGTTTGCACAAAAATAAAATAATGCGACACGCCTCATCACATGTTGGACTCACCCCTCTAGGCGAGTTAAGTTTTATACGCGTTAAGCAATTGCTTAACTTTTAAGCGTAAAACTAAGGGGATTTTGATGAATAAGGCCCAATTCATTGCCGCGTTGGCCCCACACTTCAACGACAGCAAGAAGGAAGCAGCTCACGCTGTAGATGTTGTTTTTGACACAATCGTTCGTGCAATGTCACGTGGCGAAGATGTCATGATCAATGATTTTGGAAAGTTTAAGAAAGTTGATCGTAAAGCTCGTATGGGACGTAACCCATTTACTGGCGAAACAATCAAGATTAAGGCTTCAAAGAAGGCTCGCTTCCTTCCTGCAAAGGGACTTAAGGAAGTTATTTCTGGCGAACGTAAACTTGGACCAGCTCCAAAGATCGAGCCAAAGGCGGTAGCGAAAGCTGCTCCAAAGAAAGCAGCTAAGAAGTCAGCTCCTAAGAAGAAGGCAAAGAAGAGCGCCAAGAAAGTTGCTAAGAAGTCAACAAAGAAGGCTAAGAAGCGTAAGTAATTAGCTTTTTTCCAAAAGCGCGGGCTCACCATCACGGTGGTCCCGCGCTTTTGCTATTAGATTAGGCTCATGCAAAGCGAGCAGATTGTTTACGCTGCGCCTACTGGCAAACCCCTTGGGACAAATGCCACCTTTAATATCTGCGCCACTATCTTGATTCCGGTGCTCAATGCGATTACTAAGCGAACATGGCAGGGTAAAGAAAACATCCCACAAACCGGTCCTGCAATTGTTATTAGCAATCATCTTTCATATGCAGACGTTCTTTTCTTTGCGCAATTTTTATTTCAAAATGGGCGAGCACCTAGATTTATTGGCAAACGATCTGTCTTTGATGTTCCAATTATCGGCCGCATCTTGCTAGCGGCTGGACAAATTCCAGTTGATAGAGAATCCACTCACGCCAGCAAGGCTTTAGATCATGCAGTTGCAGCGCTTAAGGCTGGGCACTTAATTGGAATTTATCCAGAAGGAACCCTTACTCGCGATGAAAATCTATGGCCAATGGTTGCAAAAACTGGCGCCGCACGTTTGGCAATCATTACTCAATTACCAATCATTCCTGTTGCCGCATGGGGAATAGGCGATGTATTGCCGCCTTATAACAAAGTGCCACGCATTTGGAAGCGCTCAAAAATAACTCTTCGGGCAGGAAAAGCTATTGATATGTCACCTTGGTATGGCAAGCAAGATGACCCAATTGCACTTGCAGAAGCGACTGCACATATTATGGATGTAATGACAACGATGCTCGAAGATATTCGTGGAGAAAAAAGACCAGCACAAATATTCGACCCACACACATCAGATTTACCACGTACTGGAAACTTTAAGAAAAAACGCCGATGAATAAAGTCACTGTTTTAGGAGCTGGAGCATGGGGTACAACCATGGCTCAAGTTTTAGCTGATTGCGGAAATGACGTTCTGTTGTGGGGTCGCAGTCCCGAATTAGTGAAAGAGATCAATACTTCGCATACAAACAAAAAATATTTAGGTGAACATGTATTGCCCAATCAGCTCAAGGCAACTAATCAGATCTACGAAGCATTTAGCCACTCATCAATCATTGTTCTGGCTATTCCTGCACAGAGCTTGAGAGATGCACTTATTGAATGGAAGAGTTTGATCTCGCCAGATGCTCTCATTGTGAGCACGTTAAAAGGTATCGAGCTCACATCAGATTTGCGTATGACTGAAGTGATTGTTGAAGTTTTAGGCACAAAGAATTATGCAATTATCACAGGCCCAAATTTGGCTGATGAGTTAATTCTGCGCCAACCTGCCGGCGCTGTAGCGGCTGCACCAACTTCTGACATTGCAACTAAGGTTCAAGGATTGTTTTCAACTCCGTATTATCGCGTTTACACATCAACAGATGTTGTTGGATGCGAATTAGCTGGCGCAATCAAGAGCATTATTGCTCTGGCAGTTGGAATGTCTATTGGTATGGGCTTTGGTGAAAATACTCAAGCTATGTTGATTACTCGAGGCCTTAATGAGGTCGCACGAATTGGCGCAGCCCACGGCGCAGATCCACTCAGCGCTGCTGGTTTAGCTGGCATGGGAGATCTAGTCGCGAGTTGCGGTTCAGCTTTATCGCGTAATCGAACATTTGGTGAAGTACTTGGACGCACTGGTTCCATGAATGATGCGCGTGAACATGTGGCAAAAACGGTTGAGGGCGTAGCCTCTTCCAGTGCCGTAGTTGAATTAGCACACAGAGTTGGAGTTGAAGTGCCAGTCATTGAAGCAGTTGCAGATGTTGTTGCAGGAACAATTACTCCTAAGCAGGCACTCGAGCGACTCATGGCAATCACAACTAAAGCAGAGAACTTTATTCGATGAGTAAAAAAGTTATTGCAATTGTTTTCGGTGGTCGCTCCAGCGAACATGAGATCTCATGCGTTTCAGCCGGCGGTGTTTTAGCTGCACTAGATAAATCCAAGTACGAAGCGGTTCTGATTGGAATCACTCGAGAAGGTAAGTGGGTTCAAGTACCGCAAGACTTCACTCTAGAAATTCGTGGGGGCGTATTGCCAGAGGTTCCTGTGGACGCACCTGCTGTCGTCGCAGATGTTCATGGTTTAAGCGTTAACAATAAATCTCTCAACGTGGACGTGATTTTTCCGTTGTTACACGGGCCGTACGGCGAAGACGGAACTATTCAAGGCTTTTGTGAGATGGCAAATATTGCATACGTTGGAAGCGGAGTTCTTGCCAGCGCAGTTGCGATGGATAAATCATTTGCTAAACCAATTTTTGCTTCCCATAACATGGCCGTGGTTCCTGGTTTCGTGGTTAAGAAAAGCGAGTGGAAATCTCACCGCACAGAATTTGAAAAGTCGGCGGCCGAACTCCAATTTCCTTTATTTGTAAAGCCTGCACGAGGTGGTTCAAGTCGTGGCACAACCAAAGTTAAATCTGCAAAAGAGTTTGCGGCAGCAATTGAAGAAGCTCACATATTTGATACTAAAGCGCTCGTGGAAAAAGCAATTCATGGACTAGAAGTTGAATGCGCAGTCCTTGAAATCAATGGTTCTGCAGAGGCATCAATTGTTGGTTCTATTTCTATAGATCCAAAGTTTGAGTTTTATGATTTCCAAGCCAAGTATCTAGATGGCGCAACCAAAATTGAGTTACCAGCGCTGATCCCAAGTGATGTTGCCGAAGAAATTCGTACTCAAGCCATTAAGGCTTTTAAGGCACTTGGTTGTTCAGGTTTGGCGCGTGTGGATTTCTTCTACGCAACTAGTGGCGAGATATTTATTAATGAACTCAACACAATGCCTGGTTTTACAGCGACATCTGTATTTCCGAAGATGTGGGCGGCCACGGGTAAGAGCTATGAAAGCATTATTGAAGAGTTGATTAAAACAGCGGCACTACGAACTAATGGTGTTCTCGAAAACTAGTAAGTAACTGGGCAGGTCAATGTTCTTGTAATGCCGGGAACACCTTGCACCTTAGATAAAATCATGCGACCGAAATCTTCCATGCTTGGCGCTTCTGCGCGCATGATTACATCGTAAGGACCAGTAACGCCTTCGGCGAGTGTTACTCCAGAAATTGCTGACACAGCGGAAGCAACGCTAGAAGCTTTTCCTACTTCAGTTTGAATCAAAATGTATGCCTGTACTGACATGGTCGTCTCCTTTTGCTGTTAAGGGGTCAAAGTATCGCATCTTGACTCTATGAGGCAATGAGTATTCTTTGGGTATGAAGTTCACTGAGGAGCAGGTTATTTCGGAGATCTCCTCAATTTTTTCGCCGTCCAATCAGAAAAATCCTCAGGTATTGGTTGGGATCGGCGATGACGCAGCGGTTGTTGCAACCGACAAGCACTCTGTCATCACTACAGATATGGCAATTGAAGATGTTCATTTCAAATGCGAGTGGTCAACCGCAAATCAAATTGGAAGCAAAATTACAGTTGCTAATCTCGCAGATATATATGCGATGGGTGCAGATCCACAATATCTAGTTGTTGCATTAACCCTTACGGGTAAGGAAGAGATGCAGTGGATAAAAGATTTAGCTCAAGGCATCGCAGATACCGCAGCCGCATCTGATTCAGCAGTTGTGGGTGGTGATTTATCCCGCGGAGAAAAAATCATGATTTCTATTACCGCAGTCGGTAGTTCGCGATTGCACATCACTCGCTCCGGTGCACGTCCGGGGGATTCGATTTATCTTTCTGCATTGCCAGGCTGGTCGCGTGCAGGATTTGAAATACTTTCTAGAAATCTTTCAGATTCGCCAGCGCATGCACGTGCATTGTCTCAATTTAGATCTCCAGAACTTAGCCCAACAATCATGCGCAGCTTTAAGAGCGCTCACGCGCTATGTGACATAAGTGATTCCTTGATGATTCAGGCAGAACAAATCAGTAAAGCATCGGGTGTAAACCTGACGATTGATTCTTCAAAAATAGAAAGTGCCGAGGGGTTCGCAGATTTAGCAGCAGTAGCTCATTTAATCGGTTGTGATGTGTGGGATCTGATTTCAGGCGGGGGCGAGGACCATGTCCTCTTAGCAACGGGTGTTAATCTGCCAGGGATTTGTATTGGTGAAGTTCGTGCGGGAAGCGGAGTTGAATTCCCAGAAATTAAAAAAGCGCCAGAATCCTGGCGCCATTTCAATTAAGCAAAAATAATTAACGAGTAACTTTTCCAGCCTTAAGGCAAGAAGTACATACGTTTTGACGCTTAGGTGTTCCACCAACAAGAGTGCGAACGCGTTGAATATTTGGATTCCAGCGACGACGAGTCTTCACTTGTGAGTGAGAAACGTTGTTACCAAAGCTTGGACCCTTTTTACAGACGTCACATGTTGCAGCCATTGCTGAACTCCTTCATACGTATTTACAGGGCGCAAGATTAGCGCGAGCCCATACCCAGACGCCAATTGGCTCAAGTAGTAGTGGTAGCCCTCAGCTTTTTGAGCGTAAAAAAGTGAGCGTGAGGGCTACCACACGATTTTTCGACATCTTGCAATGAACATCAGCGCAGAATTAGAAACGAGTTGGTAGAGCAACTCAGAAACGGAAATTGTGATCACATGAATTCATTGGATCTCGCACGATGGCAATTCGCCATCACAACTATTTATCACTTCATCTTCGTACCAATCACAATTGGACTTGGATTTCTGGTCGCAGGCTTGCAAACTGCTTGGTATCGAAATGGAAATTTGAAGTACCTGCGCGCAACTAAATTTTTTGGAAAGTTATTTCTCATTAACTTTGCAATCGGAGTTGTGACTGGCATCGTCCAAGAGTTCCAATTCGGAATGAACTGGTCTTCCTACTCTCGCTTCGTTGGAGACATATTCGGCGCACCGCTTGCGATGGAAGGCTTACTCGCATTCTTCCTTGAGAGCACTTTCCTAGGTTTGTGGATATTTGGTTGGGATAGGTTGCCAAAGAAAATTCACCTAGCTTCAATTTGGCTAGCAGCGTTCGGAACTCTGCTCTCTGCTTATTTCATCTTGGCAGCAAATGCGTGGATGCAACATCCAGTTGGCTATGTTCTCAATGCAGCTAAGGGTCGCGCCGAACTCACAGACATAGTTGAAGTGTTAACTCAAAACACCGCACTCGCGACGTTTGCTCACACAGTCTCTTTTGCAGCCTTTACTTCAGCGGCATTTATGGCTGGAATTTCTGCCCTTCTGATAGTGCGCAAGAAAGATATTGACATGTCCCGCACAACCCTAAAATTGGGTTTGATCGTCACAATTATTTCCTTTATTGGCGTGGGCGTAACTGGAGATGTCACTGCTCGAATTATGACCGTACAACAACCAATGAAGATGGCAGCAGCAGAAGCTCTCTACAGCACAACAGATTCTGCTCCATTCTCACTCTTAACCGTAGGAACACTTGACGGTTCACGACCTGTATTCCAAATTGGTCTGCCTTCCATGCTCTCATTTATGTCAACAGGAGATTTCAATGGCGTCGTTGAGGGCGTTAATGATTTGCAAATTCAATACGAAACTCAATATGGACCAGGGGATTACACACCAAATATTCCTTTGGCGTATTGGTCATTTAGATTAATGATTGGCTTCGGAGCAGTTGGCTTGCTCTTTGCACTTCTTGCTTTGTGGCAGATGCGTAAAGGTGGATTACCTTCAGGCAGATGGTTTAAGCCAGCAATGCTTTCGCTGCCTTTCTTGCCTCTGCTTGCAAACTCATTTGGTTGGATCTTTACAGAATCCGCTCGACAACCATGGGCAGTTTTTGGATTGATAAAAACCTCCGATGGCGTTAGCCAAGTTGTTTCTGCTGGTGCAGTTCTATTCACGATGATTGTTTTCACCATGTTGTACGGTGCATTAGCAGTTATTGAATTCGGACTGATTCGAAGAGTGATTCATTTAGGACCACTTGATGAAGTCGATTATGCAGATCCTCAACTCGGTGGTTCTGACACTAAACAACTCGTAGCTTCTTACTAAGAGAGGGGATAAGAAAATGACATTTCAGACCGTATGGTTTTTACTAATTGCCGTTTTGTGGATTGGATATTTCGTTTTAGAAGGCTTCGACTTTGGAGTCGGAATGCTTCTTCCCACCGTCTCGAAGAATGAAGCGGATCGACGCGCAGTTCTTACAACGCTTGGACCAGTGTGGGATGGCAACGAGGTGTGGTTACTTGTTGCAGGTGGTGCAACATTTGCAGCATTTCCTGAATGGTATGCAACGCTGTTCAGCGGATTCTATTTACCGCTCTTCTTAATCCTTGTTGCTTTGATTATTCGCGGAGTTGCATTTGAATACCGCAGTAAGTACGGAAAAGCACAATGGCGTCAGCGTTGGGATGTAGCAATAGTTATCAGTAGTGCGCTTCCAGCATTGCTGTGGGGCGTTGCTTTTGCAAATATTGTGCGTGGAGTTCCGCTAGAGAAAGCTTCATCTGGATCTATTGAGTACGTTGGAGGTTTCTTCAATCTACTTAATCCATATGCACTTCTAGGTGGGTTAGTAACGCTCTCCGTTTTCTATACACACGGAGCTGTATTTCTTGCACTAAAAACTGCAGGAACTATTCGCGAACGTGCAAATGCAATAGCACTGAAAGCTGGCTTAGTTGCAGCCATTGCCGCTGTTGCCTTCCTTGTCTGGACAAACTTGATGTTGCCTGAGATTGATTCAACAGTTTTACTACTTTCTGTAGTAGTTGCGCTGTTGTGGGTTGCTGGGCTTGCAATGAATTTCAAAGGTCGCGAGGGCTGGGCATTCATTTTCTCAGCAGGGACCATCGCCACATTTGTTTCAACGCTCTTCTTCGCCCTGTATCCACGAGTGATGCCAAGTTCTCTAGGTTCACAATTTGATCTGACAATCACAAATGCGTCAAGCACCGATTACACACTTAAGGTGATGACAGTTGTAGCTGTGGTTATGACTCCACTCGTGCTCTTGTATCAAGGATGGACTTACTGGGTCTTCCGCAAGCGCGTCAGTGCGTCACAAATTGTTAACCCGGAACGTGGCATTCTCGATAATGTAAGCCACACATTGCATCTGTGAAATCACTAGATCTGCGGCTACTGCTCTCACGGCGCAGTAGCCGCACTCTTGTGTACATAAGTTTTTTCGCAGCTTTTGTATGGGCAGCAATCGTGATTGCTAACGCGATATTACTTGCAACAATCATTGTGGGAATTATCGAAGACCAAACAGGAATACCGAAAAAAATACTTGCTTTAGCTTGCTTGTGGATTTTCCGAAGTGTATTTCAATCTCGTTTTGAATACTGGTGCAGCGTGAAGGCCAGTGCAATCAAAGAGGAAATGCGAAATGAAATAACAAGTGACATTTCTGCCTTTAACCAAACATCACCAACGAAGCTCAGCACACTTCTAATCAAGGGGTTAAATTCCTTAGATATTTACCTCGGCCGATTCATACCTCAAACTTTCTTTTCAATGATTCTGCCACTTCTCGTCATTGTGACGATTGCCGTATTTGATCCACTTTCAGCGGTAATCGCGGTACTCACACTTCCTCTCATTCCTTTCTTCGGCGCACTAATCGGAAAGTTCACAGCTGATTCTGTGAATAAAAAATGGCAATCATTGGGAACACTTTCTAATTATTTCGAAGATTCTTTGCGCGGATTCGTAACTCTAAAAATATTTGGCAGATCAAAGAATCAATCCCAGCGTATTCAGAAAATGGGAGATGACTACACCAGCGAAACCATGAAGGTATTGCGAATTTCATTCCTATCTGCCTTTGCTTTGGAGCTCTGTGCCACTATCTCCGTTGCACTGATTGCCGTTGTCGTTGGCTTACGTTTAGTTGATGACACGATCGCCTTTAAGAGTGCCCTAACTGTTTTAATCCTGGCTCCAGAGGTTTATTTCCCCCTAAGAAATGCAGCGGCTTTATTTCACGCATCTGCAGATGGCGCCGAAGCGGTTAAGGAAATCGATGTCCTCAAAAAACGTGAACCAATACATGATTCTGGTGAAATCGAAGTAAGCGCCGACTTTATTCGTTGGCAAGAGTGGAATTGTGAAATTTCAGAGCATGTTCGAGCACATCTATCGCCTGCTCAAATATCTCGAGGAAACTTACTATTTATTGTGGGCGAATCTGGTTCAGGGAAAAGCACATTTGCACTTAGAGTTATAAATTCATTACTCGAATCCAGCCTCAACCCATCCATTGGTTACATTCCGCAAATACCCCATTTGGCACCTGGAAATATTCGGGATCAGTTTATTTTGCTCAAGAAAAGTGCTGATGATGCTGCAATTATTCAAACACTCAGAGAAGTTGGTTTACATATGGACGATTTATCTGATGGCCTGGAAACACTCATCGGTGGAGCTGGCGAGAACACAAGTAAGTTATCGGGCGGTCAGATTCGTAAAATCGCAGTTGCACGCGCTCTCTTTCAAAGCCCAAGTTTCATCATCGCAGATGAACCAACTGCTGATTTAGAGATAGAGAGCGCCAGATTGATCATGTCAGCACTTCGTAAGCGAAGTACTGATGGCGCTGTTGCCCTTTTCATAACTCACGATCTTTCTCTAGTTGAGGATCAAGAGAGAACTCTGCAGATGAAGCGAGTTAATGAATGAAGAAATTATTAACAAAAATAACTATGCCCGCGGCCGTTATTTTGGGTGCCTTTGCTTTTATTGGCGGTACAGGTTTAATGATTTCAAGTGGATGGTTGATCACCATGGCATCGGCACATCCACCAGTACTGACATTGACGGTGGCAATTGTGATGGTGCGTTTCTTTGGAATATCACGTTCTGTTGCGAGGTATTTTGAAAGAGTAATTAGTCACGAAGCAGTATTTGCAACTCTCACACAATTGAGGGTGAAGCTTTTTGAGAAAATCATTCAAAAGCCAATTTCACTTGCTCGAGACTTAAACTCAGGAGCGATGGTGAAGGGTTTGGTAGATGATGTTGAACGCGCTCAAGAGTATCAATTGCGAATAACTCTTCCATACGCTTCGGCATGGATTGCACTGACAACTGGTGTATTACTTGGTTGGTGGGTAAATGCCGCCAGCTTGATAATTACCATTCCTGCGACAGCAATTTTGCTTATTGTGATTCCACACGTCTCACGTAAATTATGTGAATCCGGAGCGCGCACAATTGAAACTAAGGAGTCGCTCTATTCGAATAAAGTTTCAGAGCTTTCTTTTGGTTATGCCGAAGCAAGAGTTTATGGATATGCCGATGAGTTACTAAGCCGAACTAAGTTGATTGAGCAAGAGATTTTTGACGAGGAGAATCGCTTAACCGCCCGAGTAAAAAATCTGCAACTAGCTGCGACTATGACCGTAGCCGCAGTTTTGTATTTACTGTCAAGTCTGGCTTATCAACTCAAAATCGATCATAACGTTCCGAATGTTTCTGTCACGATGTTAATTTTCTTGCCATTAGTAATTTTTGAAGCAATTACGGTTTGGTATCCAAACTTATTTACTGCTGGAAAGATGCTTCGTGCCCAATCTTCTATTGATTCAATCTTGAATTCATCAGATATCGCATCACATAAGCCCACAAAAATTCCGGGAAAAACTCCACGTCTGATTCTTAAAAGCGCATGCGTTTCGTGGGGATCTGATTTTATGCCACCAGTGACATTGGATTTAGAGCATGGTCAGAAGATTCGAATAAGTGGACGAAGTGGCAGCGGAAAATCAACACTTGCCATGGGATTAGTCGGCGCTTTGAAGTATTCAGGTTCAATTGCAATAGATAACGTAGAGTTAATTGATGTAGATCATCTAGAGGATTTGATTGTCGCTGACTTGCAAAAGAGTCACATATTCAATACTTCTATTCGTGAAAACATGCGAATCGCAGATCAGAGTGCAACTGATGAAGAGTTTCTTCTGGTTTTAAAATTAGTTGAACTTGATTCTTTAGTCTCAGAAAATGTGCAAGGGTTAAATACTGTCATCGGAGAGTTCGGCAGACACATTTCGGGGGGCGAAGCGAAACGTTTACGTTTGGC
>BJFT01000027.1 GCA_014190015.1 Actinomycetes bacterium | reverse complement strand
GGTCATAACGATTGGATCGAGCCCACCAATATTTGAAGGTGCTGGGAAATCCATAACTGGTTCGCCTTTAAGTGCGCCCTTCATAAATGCTGTCCAAATACGCGCTGGGAAAGATCCGCCGGTAACGGATGTAAGTCCACCAATACCGTTAAGTGTTTGCGTTGCATCATCTCTAAAGAAAGAAACTGCTGCTGCAAGTTGTGGTGTGTAACCACTAAACCATGCGGACGCATTTGATTGCGATGTTCCAGTTTTACCAGCAGCTGGGCGACCAAGTGCGAGCGCCGCAGCGCCTGTTCCACCATTTACAACACCTTTAAGTGCATACGTTAAATCAGCCATAACTTCTTTAGTGAAAACTTCTTCAGTTTGTGGCTTGCCTTCATAGAGCACACCTTTATTTGAACCAGTAACACTAGTTACTAAATATGGTTTTGATTTAATTCCTTGTGCGGCAAATGTTGCATAAGCATTAGCAACATCAATGACGTGTGGGCTGGCAGGTCCAAGGGCCACAGATGGTGTTGGCATCATCGCAACGCTGTCAGGAATACCGGCACGACGCGCGGCATCAACAACTTTATCTAGCCCAGCTTTTTGTCCAAGTGGAACATAGACAGTGTTAATGGAGTGCTTTGTTGCAAATAGTAAATCTACTTGGCCCCAACCTTCGTTGCCGTAATTACCAACTTCATATGGTTTACCGAGATCGTCAAAAGTTTGTGGTGAATCACCATTCCACATTGATGTCAGCGGAATACCAGCTTCTAGAGCCGCAACTAGTGCAAAGACTTTAAAAGTTGAACCTGCTAACGCAATTGCTTGCGTTGCATCATTTAGTTGGCGCTTTAAATAATCCGCACCGCCATACATCGCAACAATTTCGCCAGTGCCTGGTCTGATTGCAACGAGTGCAATGTGCAGATTCTCTGGAACTTTTGTAGGTGTTAACTTGTTAATTGCATCCACCGCAGCAGTCTGTGCCTTCTGATCGATAGTTGTTTTAATAACTAATCCACCAACCATTAACTGCTCTTCAGTAAATCCAAGCTTCTTTAAATCTTTTGAGACAGCTTCGATGATGTGTCCCTTAGGACCACTGAGTGAACCAGATGTTACGCGCGGTGCAATCGTTGGAAACTTTATCTTTGCTGCTTCCTCTGGTGTCAGCCACTCTGCTTCGACCATTCCTTTTACTACGTAATCAAATCGATCTGTGAGGCGCTTTTCATTTGCCTTGGAGTAAGAAGGATCGTAAAAACCAGGGGAGCGCAAAATACAAGAGATAACAATTGCTTGCGCATTCGTTAGCTGGTCAACGTTTCGGTTGAAGTATTGCTGGGACGCTGTCTGCACGCCGTATGAACCCCGGCCAAAGTAAATGGTGTTGAGATAGCTTTCAAAAATCTGATCTTTGGAAAGCTGATTCTCTAACTTAATTGCAATCACTAACTCTTTAATCTTGCGCTGAATTGTGCGCTCTGGAGTTAAGAATGCGGTCTTTGCATATTGCTGAGTAATGGTGGATCCACCTTGCAGTGATCCGCCACGAAGATTGTTTAAAACTGCGCGCGCGATACCGGTGATGCTAAATGCGCGGTTTGAATAAAAGCTGCGATCCTCCGCCGCCAGTACTGCGTGGCGAACATTCATAGGAATTTTTGCTAGCGGAACGATCTGTCGATTTTCGGAACCGATGCGACCAATTTCTTCGCCATTTGAATATTGAATAATTGTGGATTGGCTATTTACGAATGCGTTTGCATCCGGAACCGAGACTGTGAAATATGCAAAGGCAAAGAGAGTAGAGCCGGCGATAAAACCAAAGCCAGCTAAGAAGATTCCTGCTCTAATTACTAATCTGCGCACGGAGAAAAGATTACCCCTTTACCCAATCATCATCTTCAAGCGTGCGTACACGCCGAGGTGGTTTGCGTTCTATTCCATCTCCTAGAACAAAAGAAGAGCACAAATGATTCCAGGAACAGTCGCGGCAGACTTCGACGATATACACACGAAACTCACCGAATTCTCGCTCCATCTCTGAAAGTTCATCTGGTGTTTTTATTCTCCCTGAGAATTGACCTAATTGATCACCGAATGCGTAACGCAATTCGACGAGTGAAGTTTTTTTACAGACAGGACAGTTGCGATCAACTCTTTCGCCATGAAACTTTGCCGCCCTCATTAAGTATGGATCGGCATCGCACGCATCTACTACACCGCGAAACAACTTAATAAGCGTTGCGCGCTTATCAAGTGAGTAGTCGATATAGGAGCGTTTCGATTTCATAATAGGCAAGAATAATCCTTCATTGCTTACTACGCTTCTCCTATGAATTTCTGGGAACTTTTACGCCACCCCAGACTCTCACGATTGCTCGGAGTTCGTTGGAGTGGCCAGGCAACTGATGGCTTATTTCAAAGCGCACTGGCATCTTTCGTTTTGTTTTCACCAGAGCGCCAAGCAGATGCGTTAAGTGCTGCAATTGCATTCGCAGTTGTCTTATTGCCATATTCACTCGTTGGTCCATTTGTTGGAACAATTTTGGATCGTGTCTCCAGACAGCGCGCACTTCTCTTTGCAAACGCTGCTCGCGGAATAAACCTATTAGTTGTTGCACTCTTAGTATTTAGTGGACAAACAGGAGTTCTCTTAACTGTATTTGTACTTATTGCATTTGGCATTAACCGTTTAATTCTTGCGGGACTCTCTGCCGGCTTGCCATTGATTATCGAATCTAAATCACTGATTAGCGCAAATGCACTGGCTGTGACAGGTGGTTCGGTTTTAGTTGTTCTCGGCGGCGGACTCGGTGTTGCAATTCGAAACATCTTCGATCATTTAGCTGTTGCAGATCACGCCGATGCAATCATGGTTTTGTTCGCATCCGGTGGTTATTTAACCGCAGCCCTTCTTGCGC
This sequence comes from Actinomycetes bacterium, assembly GCA_014190015.1. Taxonomy (GTDB): domain Bacteria; phylum Actinomycetota; class Actinomycetes; order Nanopelagicales; family Nanopelagicaceae; genus Planktophila. The sequence continues at coordinate 8,251 of BJFT01000027.1, read as the reverse complement.
TGCGTTTGGGTCGCAAAGAAATAGGTCCACTTCCACACGAAATTAAAGAAGCAAGTTTTAAAGAAGGCCTCATTGAAATGCGCGAAGGCTTTGCTTTCCTGCGCACTCATCAAGATGCAATCCGCGGAATTCTTGCTACAGCTGTGCAACGTGGTGGCATAACAGCTTTAACACTTACCGCGCTTTTATTAGAACGAAACACTTTTAACTCACCTGATAATCCTGAAGCTGGTTTAAAAGGTTTTGGAATTGTCTTAACAATTGCAGGAATCGGAATAACACTTGGCGCCCTCACTGCGCCATATGGTGTTGCGCGTTTTGGTCGTCACCGTTGGATCAGATGGTCACTTCTTGCAAGCGCATTTGGTCCACTCATACTCGTTGCGTGGCAGACTGAAATTGCACTTGCATTAACTGGCTTCTTTGTCGCACTCTGCGGTCAAAATGTGAAAGTTACAAATGACGCTCTTGTGCAATCAAAGATCGATGATTATTACCGTGGCCGCGTATTTGCTGTTTATGACGTTTTAGTAAATGGAGCAATCGTTAGCGGTGGGTTAATTGCTGCGCTGATGCTTCCAACAAGTGGTGTCACTCCGTGGGTACCAGCACTTGTTAGTGCAATTTACTTATTGGTTGCGCTGCGATTGCTTCGGCCAAAGAAGTTTTACCTCAAGGTTTAGTTTTCCACCACGCAAGCAACTCTTGTGTTGCTGCTTCCTCACCAATTGGTCCGCGCTCCAAACGAATCTCCATTAAGAAATCTAGTGCACGACCAACATCTGCTGATGGTTTGATCCCCAAAATCTGCATGATTTGAGCGCCATCTAAGTCGGGGCGAATCTTTGATAACTCTTCTTGCTCCATCAACACTGCAATTCTGTTTTCTAAACTGTCATAGGTTGCAGCAAGTCTTTGTGCTTTCTTAACGTTGCGAGTTGTGCAATCTGCGCGCGTAAGAACATGTAAATGTGTAAGTAATTCGCCTGCATCTCGCACATAACGGCGCACCGCAGAATCACTCCATTCTCCATCTCCATAACCGTGGAAACGAAGGTGCAGTGCAATAAGAGTTTCAACCGCTTCGATTGTGTGATTATCAAAGTGCAGCGCTTTTAATCGATTAACAGCTAGACGCGCGCCAACTACTTCGTGGTGATGGAAAGAAACTCCACCGCCCTCAATAAGTGCTCGTGTCTTTGGCTTTCCAATGTCGTGTAATAAAGAGGCGAGGCGAATAACAAGGTTTGGTCCATCAAGGCGATCTTCAAGTGCGATGGCTTGTTCCAGCACTGTCAGTGAGTGTTCATAAACATCTTTATGGTGATGGTGTTCATCAATTTCTAATTGGAGCTTTGGAATTTCTGGCAGCACAAGAGCTGCAAGACCTGTCTCAACAAGAATTGTGATTCCAATTCGTGGATTTTTAGACATCAGTGTTTTAACAAACTCATCTCGCACGCGCTCTGCAGAAATAATTGAAATACGATCACTCATTGATTTCATCGCAGTTAAAACATCTGGAGCGATTTCAAACTCTAATTGGCTAGCAAAACGCGCAGCACGCATCATGCGAAGCGGGTCATCAGAAAAAGATTGTTCAGCGCTACTTGGAGTGCGAAGTAACTTCTTTGCTAAATCTTCTAGACCCAAGAATGGATCAAGAAACTGAGGTTTCTCTGTCGTAAGTTCTAGCGCCATCGCATTTATGGTGAAGTCACGGCGCGATAAATCTCCGTGAATCTCTTTTCCATATTGCACATCTGGTTTACGGCTCTGCGGATCATAAGTTTCGCTGCGATATGTAGTTACTTCAACAGTTGTGTCACCACGTTTTCCTGCAACAGTTCCAAATTCAATTCCAGTTTCCCAAATGTTTTCTGCCCACTTAGAAAGTATTTTCTTAGTTTCTTGTGGGTGCGCATTAGTTGTGAAATCTAAATCATTTCCAAGTCGGCCAAGAATTGCATCACGCACTGGTCCGCCAACTAAGGCCAATGTAAAACCTTCGGACTTAAAGGCAGCAGCAAGTGAGCTGGCTAGTGGTGCGCGTTCGATCAGAGAACGGATAGCAAGTTCTCCTGCGGCGCCAAGTGCTGTACTCACAATAAGTAAGGTTAGAGCAGTAGCCTTACTCCATGATCCCGGCACCTAGTGCGGGCAGCGAAGGTACGAAGAAAAAGCGGAAGCGCAGACGCCCCGCCAATCGCGCCCCACAAACTTCTACATCTGGCACTTCTACATCTGGCACGACCCCAACTCCTGGTAAAAAACCTGCGCGCCCATACGCCAAACGAGTTGATGAAGTCAGCGCCGGCGGGCTAGTAATAGATAAGAGTGGATTACAAGGTTTGTTAATTGGTCGTCGTGATCAAAAAGATCCCGAAGGTAAAAAACTTCTCTGGTCATTGCCAAAAGGTCACATCGAAGAGGGCGAAACGCCTGAGCAAGCCGCAATTCGCGAAGTAGCTGAAGAGACTGGAATTAATTCGCAAATCACTCAATCACTCGGTGTAATTGATTTTTGGTTTATGGCTGGCGGAAAAAGAATTCACAAAACTGTTCACCACTTTATATTTAAGGAAACTGGCGGATTACTCGCTGCCCAAGAGAGTGAAGTAGATGAAGTTGGCTGGTTCCCACTGGCCGACATCGTTGGTTTGTTGGCATATCCCGATGAGAAAAAACTTATTGCTAAAAACTCTGGGTTGTTGGCATGAAGAAATTATTTCTCTTTGCGCTTATCGGCTTATTCATACTTCCGCCTGCAGCTCACGCTGAAAGTCGCGAAGTGCAAATTACTGACACTATGCATAGAAATTTTGATGGAACATTTAGAAATGATGATTTAGCAAAAGAAATCGCTGTCGGTGGACGGCTCTGGAGTTTAATTTTCTCTACAGATCTCACACCACGTATTTGGGTAATCGATGCCGCTCTGATTGAAGACATCACTGCGATGACAGAACCTTATGAATTGCGTGATGGAACGAAATTTGATGCCTCTAATGATGCTGTTGCATATTTGTCTCAACTGAAAAAAGTTGCAACAAATGCACAGGTTGTTGCACTGCCTTATGGAAACCCTGATCCGCAATTAGCGCGAGAGTTAGCATCTAGTGAACTTAATTATTATTACAAGACCGCTCAAACTCGATTAGCAACTGCACTCGGTCGCCCAGTTCGAAGTGAACCGTTAGCTGCGTGGAGCAAAGGTCGCACGTACTTCTCAGAAGAGTTGCGCAATCGATATGCGACCAATCGCAAAGCTATTACAGCCTTATCAACAGTTGTTGACCCCGCTGAATTGGCAGATATTCGCGCACAACTTGGTCGATTGATGTCGCCTTTATTAAGTAGAGCAGATCGCACTTATTTTTCATTTAATGCATCACAAGAAGTGTATAAATATAAGGAACGGTTAAAAATCTTTCCTGGTAAATACCAACTGACTTCTGCAAAGAGTAAGTTGCCCATTACTTTGGCAAACGGATACAACTCAGTAGTTAAAGTAAATCTGAATTTATATCCTGGCTCTTCGCGTATTAGCGTGGAAGATGTTAAAGAAATTGTTTTAGAACCTAATTCAAAGACACAGATTTCAGTACCTATAGAAGTGTTCGCACCTGGCCAGACGTTTATCACCGCTCAATTCGTTAGTGCTGATGGACGTGCAATTGCCGATCCTGCTGACTTATCTTTGAATCTGACAGTTATTGATTCTCGTGTTGCTTGGTTTACTACAGGAGCGGCAGTACTTTTGTTCTTGGCCGCGATCACCCAGAGTGTGCGACGAGTGCGGAGGGCGCGTAAGTGAAACAACACGAACTCTTCCGCGCATCTAGCGTGATGGCTGTTGGCACAATCATTTCTCGTATCACTGGCTTTATCGGTGGCGTAATCATGATTGCAACGCTTGGCACCGCGTTGCTTGCAGATGCTTTCAATGTTGCAAACACGATGCCAAATATTTTGTATAACTTATTAGTTGGCGGAGCACTCACTGCAATTTTCGTTCCACAACTTGTACGTGCATTTGATGACGCTGATGGCGGACACCTCTTTGCATCTCGCCTTGTTACAACCATTAGTGGAATTTTGCTTGTGCTAGTAATTATCGGCGTGATCTTCGCTCCTCAACTTGTTTATATCTATGCGCCGAGTTTTTCTACACCTGGCTTTGAAACAGAGCGTGAAATCGCAATTGCTTTTACTCGTTATTGTTTGCCACAAATCTTTTTCTTAGGTTTGTTCACAATGCTTGGACAGGTTGCCAATGCGCGCGGATCTTTTGCGCCATTGATGTGGGCACCTATTGCCAATAACCTCGTAGTTATCGTTGTTTTCTCTGCATTTTTGATTAAGTGGCCAAGTGTCAATGTTGATTCGATAACATCTACTCAAATTCAGATTCTTGGCTGGGGAACAACTGCTGGAATTATTGTTCAAGCGCTCATCCTTATTCCTGTAGTAAAACGATCAGGCATAAAGATTCGTCCAAAGTGGGGAGTTGCTGGTCTAGGTAAATCATTCTCTCTTGCTGGTTGGACTCTTGTTTATGTTTTGATCTCACAGATCGGTTACTTAATCACTGTAAACGTTGCAACGACTGCAGCAGTAGATAGTGCAAAAGCTGGAATAACAACAGGTGTTGGTTTCACGCCATTTAAGAATGCTTATCTCATTATGTTGTTGCCGTATTCGATTGTGACAATTTCAATCGTGACAGCTCTCTTGCCTCATATGTCTAAGTTGGCAATTAACAAAAAAGTGGATGACGTGAAAGATCAAATATTGCGTGCAATTAAAACGGTGGGCGTTTTAACAATCCCTAGCTCTGTGGCATTTTTGTTATTCGGTCCGCTTATTACAGAGGTTCTCTTCTTTGGCATTGATAAAAGTGATGGCATTTATATTGGCTATGTCTTATCCGCCCTCAGTCTTGGTTTAGTGGCTTTCTCAATTAACTTAGTTCTTATCCGTGGATTTAACGCTTTTGAAGATACTCGCACACAAGTGTGGTCGATATTAATAATCAACATTATTTCAGTTGGGCTCTCATATTTGTTCTTAGCGGTTCTGCCAAGTGACTGGGTAACAGTTGGTTTAGGTGTTGCCTTCTCTGTAAGTTATTTGATTGGTTTATTTATAACACTGCGTTTATTGAAAAAACATACGGGGACAATTCATATTCGTGAATTCATTGGTCAACATGGACGACTATTGTCGGCCGCACTCATTGCAATGTTGCCAATTTTTGCAATCTCACAATACTTTGGATGGGTTGGCTCAGATCAATCTTCTTTGATTCGAGCTATCGAACTTCTCTTTGTTATTGTCGCTGGAGCACTTGGTTATTTCTTTGCTGCAAAGGCTTTGCGAATAACTGAAGTGAGCGGAATTACTGCGCTGATTCTGCGCCGTAACAAGGTTGAGGAATAAACAGGCTTAAACTGAGGTTATGGTGAATACATGAGCGAAAAAATCCACGAAGTAGTAATTGTTGGATCTGGTCCAGCTGGTTACACCGCTGCAATTTATGCTGCGCGTGCGCAATTAGAACCTGTTATGTATGAAGGTTCTGTGACCGCTGGTGGCGCACTCATGAACACAACTGAAGTAGAAAACTTTCCTGGATTCACCGATGGAATCATGGGTCCAGATTTAATGGATTCAATGCGCAAACAAGCAGCGCGCTTTGGTACAAAGTTAATTACAGATGACATTGTTGAAATGGATTTAAAAGGACCAGTTAAAACTTTAAAAGATGGCTCAGGAAATGTTCTTAAATCTAAATCTGTAATCCTTGCAATGGGTTCTGCGTATCGCGAAATCGGATTAGAAAACGAAAAACGTTTATCTGGCCGCGGAGTTTCATGGTGTGCAACCTGCGACGGTTTCTTCTTCCGTGATCAAGAGATTGCAGTTGTGGGCGGCGGAGACTCTGCTGTTGAAGAAGCAACGTTTCTTACTAAGTTTGCAAGCAAAGTAACTTTGATTCACCGTCGTGATTCATTGCGCGCATCAAAGATTATGGCTGATCGCGCAAAAGCTAATCCGAAGATCGAATTCTTATGGAATACAGAAGTTACAGATGTTTTAGGTGATGCCAAGATGGAAGCTTTGCAGTTAAAGAACACCGTCACTGGCGCAGTAACAAAACGTGAATTCGGTGCACTATTTGTTGCTATCGGTCATATTCCGCGCAGTGAGTTAATTACAACCCAAGTTGCTTTAGATGCCGAAGGATATGTAAAGGTTGAAGGTCGTTCGACTAAGACAAACATTGAAGGCGTATTTGCATGCGGAGATCTAGTCGATCACACCTATCGCCAAGCGATTACAGCTGCTGGCTCTGGTTGTCAGGCTGCACTCGATGCTGAAAAATTTCTTTCACACTAGTAAAGTTCCATACAGAATCCACCAAAGGGGAAGCCATGAGCGCAGCAATTTCAGTTACAGCAGCAACATTCGATGAAGTCGTACTTAAGAGCAGCACGCCTGTTCTAGTTGATTTCTGGGCTGAGTGGTGTGGACCATGTCGCGCAGTTGCTCCAATCCTTGATGAGATTGCTGCAGAACATGGCGATAAGTTAAAGATTGTAAAACTCAATACAGATGAAGAGTCTGCTATCGCAATTAAATATGGCGTTACATCAATTCCGATGTTAAATGTTTATGTAAATGGCGAAGTTGTTAAGACAATTATTGGTGCAAAGCCAAAACCAGCACTTCTTAAAGAACTCGAAAGCTTTATCTCTTAAATTATGAAAGAGCTCTCTGAAGAAGAGATCCGCTCTTTTCAGCAATCGCGCGGGTTAACAGTTACGGGCATCATCAATGATGTCACTGCTCGCGCGCTCGAAGAAGCTCGCTGGAAATTAGGCGATCGCTCTTTATATCTGCAAGAACCACCATTGATGCGCGGTGATGATGTTGCTGCGTTGCAATCGCGATTAACTGAGATGGGTTTTGATTGCGGGCGAGTAGATGGAATTTACGGCGAACTCACCGCTGGCGCCGTTAAAGAGTTTCAAAAATCTGTAGGCATTGCAGTTGATGGAAAGTGTGGTCCCGCAACTGTTATTGGCTTAATTCGTTTAACAAAGATTGTCTCTGGTGGTGCGCCATCTCAACTTCGTGAAAATGCATCACAGAAAAATCGTGGTCCAGCACTAGCAAACAAGGTAATTGTCTTGGATCCAAGTTTGGGTGGAAAAGAGCAAGGTAATGTTGCAAATAACATTATTGAATCTGAAATTGTTTATGACATTGCACAACGTGTTGAAGGTCGTCTCTTAGCACTCGGTGCAAGCGTTTTTCTAACTCGTGGTGCTAATAATTGCCCAACTGAAGTAGAACGAATTACATTTTCGAATCAACGCGAAGCTGATCTGATGGTTTCACTCCACGTGGATTCACATCCGAATCCTGATGCTCATGGAGTTGCAACGTATTTTTATGGAAGCGATGCGCACGGAATCCACTCAATCGTTGGTGAAAGATTTGCATCCCTTGTGCAGCGCGAATTATGTGCGCGCACCGATTTACTTAATTGCCGCACGCATGCAATGACGTGGGATTTGCTCCGTCTTACAAAAGCGCCTGCGGTTCGCATTGATCTTGGCTATGCCAGCAATCCTGGAGATGCCAGTCGTTTGGCCCGTCCTGATTTTCGCGATGTGATTGCCGAATCTTTACTTATTGCAATTCAACGTCTTTATTTGTCAACTGAAGATGATGCAAAAACAGGCACTCTTCGCATCTCTGACTTACGTAGCGCAGGTCTTCGCCGCTGACGGCAAACCCGCCACCTGTGGGATGATTGGCGGATGAGTGAAATCTCAACACGACACCAAACGGGTGCGCCGCAGAATCTCGAGCAACGTTTTGCTGCTCGCGCTGCAGGTATGCAACCAAGTGAGATTCGCGCGCTCTTCGCTGTTGCGTCTAGGCCAGAAATTGTTTCTCTCGCTGGTGGAATGCCAAATCTTTCTGCGCTACCAATGAAGATGATGGCAAGTGTTGTAAATGATTTGATTTTAACTAACGGCACAGAAGCACTTCAGTATGGAAGCGGTCAAGGACATCCAAAGCTGCGCGAACAAATCTGCGAAGTTATGGCACTCGAAGGAATCCGCGCACATCCAGAAGATGTTGTTGTAACAACTGGTTCTCAGCAAGCACTCGATCTAATTTCTCGTATCTTTATTGATCCGGGCGACGTCGTATTAGTTGAAGCGCCTTCATA
>BJFT01000026.1 GCA_014190015.1 Actinomycetes bacterium | reverse complement strand
TGCGCCCGAACTATTCCTCAAGCGCTGCGTTGTCGGCGGCATCGAACGTGTATTTGAAATTAATCGTAACTTTAGAAATGAAGGCGCTGACTCTTCACACTCACCAGAGTTTGCAATGATCGAGAGTTACCAGGCTTATGGTGATTGGCGATCAATTGCAGAGCTCACTCGCAAGCTTGTACAAAACGCAGCGATGGCAATTGCTGGTTCTCATGTTGTTACTCACCACGATGGTCGCAAAGCTGACCTCGGTGGCACATGGAAAGAAATTTCACTCTATGACGCAATCTCTGAAGGCGTTGGTGAGAAAGTAAGTGCTCTAACTCCGATGGAAGATTTGAAGCGTATAGCAACGAAATTGGGCATAAAGATCGATCCAAAGTGGATTGCAGGAAAACTTGCTGAAGAAATCTTTGAGCACGTCGCAAAAGATCAATTAATTGCACCAACTTTTGTTATGGGATTCCCAGTTGATACTTCTCCACTCGTTCGTGCACATCGCGATATTCCTGGTGTTGCTGAGAAGTGGGATCTCTATGTTGATGGATTTGAATTAGCAACTGGTTATTCAGAGTTAGTAGATCCTGTTGTGCAGCGCGATCGCTTAGTCGAACAAGCAAAGCTCGGTGCTAAAGGTGACTTAGAAGCAATGCAAGTAGATGAAGATTTCTTGCGCGCAATGGAGTTTGCAATGCCACCAACTGGTGGAATGGGAATGGGCGTTGATCGTTTATTGATGGCGCTAACGGGACTTGGAATTCGCGAAACAATTCTCTTCCCATTGGTAAAGCCAGAAGCAGAATAATCACACATGGAAATTCGTCCAGCCAGAACTTCTGACATTAAAGGTATTCGAAAACTAATTGATACATATGCAATTGGTGGTCGCTTACTTACTAAAGAGACAGTGACGTTATACGAAAGTGTTCAAGAATTTACAGTTGCAGTCGAAGATAACGAAGTTGTCGGTTGCGGTGCACTTCACGTTCTTTGGGAAGATCTTGCAGAAGTTCGTACCGTTGCAGTTCTAGAACGATTGCGCGGAAAAGGTGTTGGTCACCAAATCATGCAAGCAATCGTAGAGCGTGCTGGCGCAATTGGAGTTAAAAGAATTTTCTGTCTTACATTTGAAACACAATTCTTTGGTCGACATGGCTTTGAAGAAATTCAAGGCACTCCAGTTGATGCCGATGTATATGCCGAGCTGCTTCGCTCCTATGACGCGGGAATCGCTGAGTTCCTAGACCTTGAGAGTGTGAAACCAAATACCTTGGGCAACACTCGGATGCTTAAAAAACTCTAAATCTGCGGGTAAATCGGGCATAAATACGCCATATATGGGGTTCAAACCTATGTAGAACTCACATCGCGAGCCATGCCCCCTTCGGGCTAGGCTTGTCACCAGTAGCAATAAGTCCTGTACATATAAGCAAAGAGGAGTCCGTCAATGTTTGAGCGCTTTACAGATCGAGCCCGTCGCGTCGTTGTCCTGGCGCAAGAAGAAGCTCGCATGCTCAATCACAATTACATTGGCACAGAGCACATCCTTCTTGGTCTTATTCACGAAGGTGAAGGCGTTGCTGCAAAAGCACTCGAGTCCCTTGGTATTTCACTTGAAGGCGTGCGCGCACAAGTTGAAGAAATTATTGGTCAAGGTCAACAAGCACCTAGTGGCCACATTCCATTTACTCCACGTGCAAAGAAAGTTCTCGAACTCTCACTACGCGAAGCGCTACAACTTGGCCACAACTACATTGGCACAGAACATATTCTTCTTGGACTTATTCGCGAAGGCGAAGGCGTTGCAGCACAAGTTCTCGTAAAACTTGGCGCAGACCTTAACCGTGTACGTCAAAGTGTTATTCAACTTCTCTCTGGTTACCAAGGAAAAGAGGCTGTTGCATCCGGTGGACCAGCAGAAGGAACACCATCTACATCTTTGGTACTCGATCAATTTGGTCGCAACCTGACACAAGCAGCGCGCGAAGGAAAACTTGATCCTGTAATCGGTCGCGAACTTGAAATTGAACGCGTTATGCAGATTCTTTCTCGTCGCACAAAGAACAACCCAGTATTAATCGGTGAACCAGGTGTTGGTAAGACAGCTGTTGTCGAAGGACTTGCACAAGCAATCGTTAAGAACGATGTGCCAGAGACTTTGAAAGATAAACAGCTTTACTCACTAGATCTTGGTGCACTCGTTGCTGGTTCACGCTACCGCGGAGATTTCGAAGAGCGTTTGAAGAAAGTTCTTAAGGAGATCAAAACTCGCGGTGACATCATTCTTTTCATCGATGAAATTCACACACTCGTTGGCGCAGGCGCTGCAGAAGGCGCAATTGATGCTGCAAGCATATTGAAGCCAATGCTTGCTCGCGGCGAACTCCAGACAATTGGTGCAACCACACTTGATGAGTACCGCAAGCACCTAGAAAAGGATGCAGCGCTAGAACGCCGCTTCCAACCAATTCAGGTCAAAGAGCCATCTGTTGCTCACACAATTGAAATTCTTAAGGGACTACGCGATCGCTACGAAACACACCACCGAGTATCAATTACAGATGGCGCACTCGCAGCTGCTGCAAACATGGCAGATCGATATGTTTCTGATCGATTCTTGCCAGATAAAGCAATCGATCTAATTGATGAAGCAGGTTCACGCCTTCGCATTAAGCGCATGACAGCACCTGCCGAATTACGTGCATACGATGACAAGATCGCTGCAGCACGTAAAGAAAAAGAGTCTGCAATTGACGGACAAGATTTCGAAAAGGCAGCTGGACTTCGCGATACTGAGAAATCACTTATTGCTGAAAAGGCAGAAGCTGAAAAGAATTGGAAAGCAACTGATCTAGATAAGGTCACAGAAGTTGACGAAGAGTTAATTGCACAAGTTCTCTCTGCATCAACTGGTATTCCAGTATTTAAGTTAACTGAAGAAGAAACTGCACGTCTTCTTCGTATGGAAGACGAACTTCACCGCCGCGTGATCGGACAAGATCAAGCAATCAAGGCGTTGTCACAAGCAATTCGTCGTACACGCGCTGGATTAAAAGATCCAAAGCGTCCTGGCGGATCATTTATCTTCGCTGGTCCATCCGGTGTTGGTAAGACAGAACTTTCACGCACACTCGCATCATTCTTATTTGGTGATGCTGATGCGTTAATCCAACTCGATATGTCTGAATACTCAGAGCGTCACACCGCATCACGTTTATTCGGTGCACCTCCAGGGTACGTCGGTTACGACGAAGGAGGACAACTCACAGAGAAGGTGCGTCGTCGTCCATTCTCTGTTGTGCTCTTTGATGAAATCGAAAAAGCACACCCAGATATCTTTAACTCACTTCTTCAGGTACTCGAAGATGGTCGCCTAACGGATGCACAAGGTCGCACTGTTGACTTCAAGAACACAGTCATCATCATGACTACAAACCTTGGAACACGCGATATTTCAAAGAGTCTTGGACTTGGATTCGCTAACTCCAGCGACGACCTTACAAATTACGAACGTATGAAGGGCAAAGTAAGTGACGAACTTAAGTCACACTTCCGCCCTGAGTTCTTAAACCGTATCGATGACATCATCGTCTTCCACCAGCTCACTAAGGATCAGATCATCCAGATTGTTGATCTCATGATTGCAAACCTTGATGAGCGCCTACGTGCAAAAGATATGGGAATCGAACTTACTGTTGCTGCCAAGAACTTACTTGCAGAGCGCGGTTACGACCCACTTCTTGGTGCACGTCCACTACGCCGCACAATTCAACGCGAAATCGAAGATGCACTCTCAGAGCGCATTCTCTTTAGCGAACTCAACGCTGGTGAAATCATCGTTGTAGATGTTGAAGGCGAAGGCGCAGAAGCCAAGTTCACTTTCACAGGTGCACCAAAGTCTGCAACGCCAGATTCACCTGAAAACCTTGCAGAGGCTCCTACCGCTTAACTAGGTAACGAGTACTTATTTCTGGCCGATTGGGAAATTAACCCATCGGCCAGAAGTGTTTCTAAAGCCTTTTCTACTTGTGATTCGAGAATCCACAACTTCTTAATCTCTTTTTCGCTCAGCGAATCATTTTCACGAAGTGCTTGCACGATGATTCCCCGGCACTGTCTATCGGTGCCATTCCATGCTTGTGTGCGCTTTGGTTGATCTGACAACGGATAATTAAGTGAGCGCCACTTGCATGAATCAGCAACTGGGCATATTTGGCACTTAGGTTTTTGTGCAGTGCAGACGAGTGCACCGAGTTCCATAGTTGCTGCAGCCCAGATATGTGCATTCTTTTTGGGTACTAATTCGGCGCGTGCTGCACGCTCTGTTTTATTTGGCGCAGCAGTTGGTGATTGAACTCCATCATAAATACGAGAAAAAAGACGACGAATGTTTATATCTAGTACGAGTGAGCGCTCTTGGAATGCAAAAGCCATAACGGCGGCGGCTGTGTAATCGCCGATGCCGGGCAGTTTGCGTAGTTGAATTTCATTATCCGGAACCTTGTTATTGAAATCCCTTGCAATTACTTGTGCACATTCGCGTAATCGCAGCGCACGGCGCGGATAGCCGAGTCGTCCCCACTGCTTGATTACTTCTGCAGGAGTTGCTGCTGCTAAATCTTTTGGAGTTGGCCAGAGTTTCATCCATGTGTGCCAAATCGGTTCTACGCGAGCAACGGGAGTTTGTTGCAACATTATTTCTGAGACCAATACGCCCCATGCACTTGTCTTTCGCCATGGAAGATCACGTTTGTTCTTAGCAAACCACTTAGTGATCTCTTTTTCTAGAAGGCTCATTCGCCGTTAATTTTTACCCGACTAAGTGCTTGATCAAGACGAGAGACTTCAACGATTTCCATTCCTGCAATCTTTACATCTGATCCAGCAGGTACGAGTGCTCGCTTAAATCCAAGGCGAAAAGCTTCTGCTAATCGACGTTCAACGCCACTTACTTTTCTAATTTCACCAGCTAATCCAACTTCACCGATTGCAACGAGATCTGCGGGAAGCGCTAAACCTTTTGCAGCTGATGCCACAGAGAGTGCGAGGGCTAAGTCGGCTGCAGGTTCTGACATCTTCATTCCACCAACAGTTGCTGCATACACATCTCGTCCACCAACTTTTACGTGTGCACGGAGTTCTAGAACAGCAAGAGTCATTGATGTGCGAGCAGAGTCCAAACCACTTGTTACGCGGCGTGCATTGCCAAAATCATTTTCACGTCCTGCGCTAACCAACGCTTGAATCTCTGCAAGTAAAGGCCTGCGACCTTCGAGTGTGACTGTGACGCATGTACCAGGAACTGGTTCGCTGTGGCGTGAAGTAAATAAACCAGTTGGGTCCATAACGCTTTCAATGCCGGTATCGCTTAAGTCAAAGCAACCAACTTCATCGCTGGCGCCAAATCTATTTTTGATTGCGCGGATCAAACGCAGGCGTGAGTGACGCTCGCCTTCGAATTGAAGAACAACATCAACAATGTGTTCGAGAAGACGAGGACCTGCAATTGATCCATCTTTAGTTACGTGACCTACTAAGAGCAGAGTGATGTCGCGATCTTTACAGATGCGAATGAGTGCACCAGCGACTTCGCGTACTTGTGTCACACCACCAGGTGCACCATCAGCGGCTGATGATCCGATTGTTTGAATACTGTCGATGATTAAAAGTTGTGGTTTAACCGCATCGATATGTGAAATAACTGCGCTGAGATCTGTTTCAGATGCTAAGAATAATTCGGGATCGATTGCGTTGATGCGTTCTGCGCGAAGGCGAACTTGTGATGCTGATTCTTCACCACTTATGTAAAGCGCACGGATTTTTGCTTTTGCAGTTTGCGCCGCAACAGATAACAAAAGAGTTGATTTACCAACACCAGGTTCGCCAGCTAACAAGATGGCTGCCCCTGGAACAAGACCGCCACCGAGTACGCGATCTAATTCGCTAACTCCAGTTGGTTTCGCACTTGCGGCCGATAAATCTACATCGCCAATAGGTGTTGCTTTATGTGTGACTGCGCCAGGAACAAGTGATAAACGCTTTGGTGCATTGATTTCTTCTACTGTGCCCCATGCCTGACATTCACCGCAACGGCCAACCCATTTATTCGCACTCCACCCACATTCGGTGCAGCGAAATGGATCCTTCTCAACCTTTGCCATGGCGCTTAGCCTAGAGGCAAGTGCTGACTATTTGCCTGCCGCAATTGTCGCTGGGTGTTGAATAACAAAGAGTGGAAGTGAACGCTTCTGCGCATCTTTGATACCGGCTATGCGCTGATCGCATAGTTTGGCCAGCACTGCATACGCATCTTTGCCCATGAGCGCCTGGAGTTCGGTTTTGTTAGAGATGTAAACCGGCTCTTTTCCAACGTGAGCTTCAGTGTTGCTTGTGCAATACCAATCGAAATCTTCTCCGCCTTCGCCCCATGCAAGACGTTCGTATTCTCCGATAACAGTTACGGAAATTTCGCGCTCGCCGAATTCGCGAACTTCATATGAACGTCGAAGTGGTAGTTGCCAACAAACATCTGGCTTTGTATCAACGAAGTGAATCTTTTCTTTTTCGGCTAAGTGGTGAAGTACGCAACCAAATGAACCAGTGAAACCTTCTGCAGTGTGACCTTTACGATTTAAGAAGATGCACGCACCATCTACTGTGCGAGTTTTACGTTCTTTATCTTCATCTTTTTCTGAAATCTGTAACTTGCCACCAAATTTCTTTGGTTGTGCTTCATCAAAGAATTGCCACATTTGTGGAGTGAGCATTGCAGCAGCTTTTAGTGTGCGCTCTTCATCTTCTTCATCTGAATACATTGCACCTTCTGTGCAGCAGCCATCATTTGGTCGATCTTTAAATACACCTTTGCAACCATCGCCATAAATACAGGTCCAGTTGGAGGTCAACCATGTGAGGTCGCACTTAAAGATTTCTTCTTCGTCATTTGGGTCAGTGAATTCAACCCAATCACGTGCAAACCCAGGCTTTATTTCAGACATAGTTGCAGAGCGTACAGGTATCCTTAGCAACATGAGTACCGAAACAAAGCCATTACAACCATCACAGGTTGGTGTTATCGGTGCCGGAGTAATGGGTGAAGCACTCATTGCAGCCCTCATTAAGTTTGGAATGAAAGCATCTTCAATCTGTGTCAGTGAGAAGCGTGCAGAGCGAGCAGAAGAGCTCGTTAATCGCTACGGAATCTGTGTCTGTGATCTTGCAGAAAACGTCAGTGGCAGTGATGTTCTGCTTCTAGTTGTAAAACCACAAGATATGGCGTCAGTTTTAGAGGAAATCAAAGGTTCAATCAAAGCTGGTGCATTGATAATCACATTTGCAGCAGGCAAGAGCACCTCATTTATTACATCAATTCTCGGTGCTGGACACCCAGTAATTCGAGTCATGCCAAATACGCCAGCACTTGTCGGCGCCGGAATGTCTGCGATGTCTCGCGGTGACGGAGTCACAGATGCACAAGCAGCATTTGTCTCTGCATTCTTATCTGCAACAGGTAAAGCCGTTGAAGTCGAAGAGTTACTGCAGGATGCGGTTACTGCAACGAGTGGTTCTGGTCCTGCATATTTCTTCGCTTTTGCAGAGCACATGATTGAAGGTGCCATGGCACTTGGACTCTCAAAAGATGTTGCAACAACTCTTACGGCACAAACAATGTTGGGTGCTGCAACTCTTCTGGATCAATCCGGCAAGAGTGCAACAACTCTTCGTGAAAATGTAACTAGTCCAAATGGAACAACTGCAGCAGCGCTGGCATCACTTAATGAATCAGATTTTGCTGGCATCGTTGCAAAAGCTATGAAAGCAGCGCGCGATCGCTCGCAGGAACTTGCGTAAGCACACAATCGTGAAACGCTTTGCTGTTGCGCTATTAACTCTGCCACTTATTTTTTCTTCACAGATTGCCTCAGCCGCTCCAAAGCCAATTAATGTAAAAGCAATGGTCGCGATGAATCTTGCGACACCAATTACCCCAGATACAAAAATGCTTGTAGCTGGTCCACTCATTGTTTTATTAAATGAATCAAGCGTTCGCGCAATCGGTGCAGATGGCACCGAAAAATGGCGTCTAGCACTTACACAAGGTGCTTCAAGCATCGCTACAGCAATGGCCGCAGATACTGCAGGCAATATCTGGATTGCGGGATCAAGTGCCAATGCTCGAGTTGTTGAACCAAGCGCCGTACCAACATCAGCACCAGTTAATCCAGATAATGTTCTTGTAGATCCAAAGGTGCCAGTTCGCGCTGATTTAACACTTGCAACAGTGTGGAAGATTTCAAACACAGGCGCACTCCTATCTACATTTACTGCAGATAACGCCACTGCACTTTTGGTTAATTCGATTGCAGTAAATACAAAAGGCTTCACACTCGGTGGAATAAACGCAACAGATGCCGGAAATTCTGGCGTGATTATCTCTAGCGATCTAGATGGAAAATTCGGAAAACCTATTTATTTAGGTGCTGCTGACACCAGTATTGAAGTTGTTGTGCGCGGAACTGATTCGAGTGTGTATGCAATGGGAAGTAGTACTGAAACTCTTGCTGGCAAGAAAACAGCGGGAATACGCGATGGAGTCATTGCTAAGTATTCAAGCACGGGAAAACTCACGGCATTAGTCAGAAGTTCTGTAGCAAAAGGAAAACGCGAATGGACTTCTGCAACCAACGCACTCTTTTTAGTTGGTCCGGCACAGACCGGAACAAAGATTGAAAGTGCACTTACTAGATTTGCAACAAATCTCTCGCCAATTTGGACTTACAGATTCGCATCCACCGGCGCAACATATGCAGCTTTAGGACCAACGGGCACACAATTTGCAGCGTTCACTTCTAAATCTGCGATTAAAGGAATTTCAAATTGGAAGCCGAGCAAACCAACAGCACTCTTGCTTACATTTGATAGCAAAGGTGCAATAGCAGATGCCAGGACAGCAACAGGGGTACCTCTAGCTCTTGGTTATTCAAAGGATCTAGGAACAGTGCTCATGAGTTCGGGCCAGACGGCCGTTTCGATTTTTAGACTCACTTAGGGCTAACCTAAGCTCCTTACCAACACAAATAGAAAGCGTGACATATGGGTTCCGTTATCAAGAAGCGTCGTAAGCGTATGGCTAAGAAGAAGCATAAAAAACTTCTGAAGAAGACACGTATTCAGCGTCGTAACGCTAAGTAATTACGCAGCTTTTAGCAGTACAACTTTTCCATTAATACCAGCTACTGCATAGCGAACCTTATTTAAAACAATCCACGCACTGGCAATTGGCTCTGTTGATTGCCATGAAGATGCAAGTGCTATTGCTGACTGACCTTTAGAAAACTTTGCATAATCAATTGCGCACAAGCGACCTAAACAATTAAAGAGCAATGTCTTTGAATCACTGCTTAACAATTCATTAGGCGTTCCATAGTTCGAAGTCGATGATGTTGAGACACCTGATGCTGTACTTAAATTAAGTGTGCGCAGCAGTGTTGGGTCAGGCATCGATAAGGCAGTAGCTGAGAACCAGGAAGCGATTATTCCTTTGGCGGTCTTCGCGATTTCTACGTCATAACCAAGAATCGTTGCATCAGCCGTTGGTGATTCCAATGTTTTAAATTGCCATGCTCCAGGATCAAAAGTTGTTCTAGTCGCTAAACGGATTTCTCCAGATGTTGCATCACGGTTTTGATCGATAGCTAGTACAGAGTCATATAGAACATAGGTCTTATTTCCATCAACGAGCGCCTTTAGGTGGAATGCAACGTCACCTGTTGTGCGGAAATCAGTTTTACGATCTCCATCTACTAATTCATAATTCCAATCACCACCGAAGTTCTTATACGCACCCAGCAGCACGCCTTGTGTTTCATCGCGATAGAAAACCTGAATTCCTTCACTTGTTACAGCACACGCATTTGAAACACTGACATTACTTGCTGTTGGTACGCGGACTATTTCTTCGTATGACTGCACTTTTTCTGCATTGCCATCAACAATCTCTCGTGAAATCTTTGCGCCATTTACAGTTGCGTATCGCAAATCACTATCTGTTTTATCAGCATAGAAAATATGAAGTGTTTGTTTGAGGCTTTTGCCACTAACGCAGAGCGAAACTTGGCCAGCGATATCGCTATCAACTGTTGTCTTCTTCCAACTCTTTCCACTCCATGTTGCAAGGCGAAGGATTGAGGTTTTCGAATCAACATAAGCGACAACTGGTTGGCCATTAAGAGTTATTGTCTTAATTGAACGCGCATCAGAAGTTGCATCTAGAACTTGAGATGTCCATGCGGCGCGAGGTATGACCGGCTTCGTAATTACCGCAGGTGACTCACCTTTGGAATTGGAAGCGACAATTTCAAATGTATAACTTGTTCCATTCTTTAGTCCTGAAATAACTGCAGGACTATCGCTCACACGTATCTCTTTGCCAGTATTTACATTCTTAATAATGTATTCGCTGACTTGAGTTGTGCGTGAATTCACAGGAGCGTTAAAAGTTATTATCGCTGCTGAATCTGCAATCAGAGCTTGAGCGTTAAGAACTTCACTTGGAACACCGACCGCAAGGCCTGGCGCTGGTTTGTTGCGAAGATCTTTCATCATTGCAAGCAAGATTGGCCCGGGTTCGTTAAAGACTTCACCAGCTTCAAGATTGGGAGTCATAACTGCATCAGTTCCAGAGTTTGCGAAAGTATTTTCATCTACGTGACTAACCGATGAACCACCTTCATAAGTACTTGGTGTGTACATCAATGGCTTGATTCCGTTATTCGCCTTGACTCCTTCGGGACCTGACCAGACCAATCTAGAAGTAAGTGCTTTGCCTAATTCAAATGATGGTGAAGGCAGATCAACTAACCGGTTTCCATCTTCAGTTTGCAAGTACGCATCAAAGGGTGTTGGCTGCAAAAGAATTCCAACATTTTGACCTTTTGTGCGATCGAAAGTGTAAGAACTTGTTGAGAGAAAACCTAAGCCATGGGCCATCTCATGAAACATTACTGACTTCAGGTCGTACTCATAACGTGTTGGTTTTCCAAGACCATCTAAATCCCAATCAGCTTCTGAATTAATCTGAATGATAATTTCGGGATTATCTAAATCTAAATCTTTTCCAGCTATCGCATTAGCAAGTGCTGAGGCGTACCAAAGTGAGTTGTCAGGCGCTCCAGAAAACTTTGCGTAATAACGATCTGGCCTTGCGCTTCCCAGAATGTCTGCAGCACTAGATCTTCCCCATGTTGCATCGACATTTATAGAAACCTTTGAATCAAAATTAACTGCCCACAAATCAATCGCTGCTTGAACTTCGTTCTTTGCCCAATCTGGAAAGTTTTTGTAGTTAACAACAAACTTTGAAAGCCGTTCCAAGTTGGCTGGTTGTGCGGCAGGAACCGAAACAACTCCGGATGCTTCTGCTGCATATGTGTGCCCCCACACAGTTGATGGGGCGACAAGTGGCGCAGCTTCGGCTGCTGGAACGTAGATTAAAGATGCGACGAGTGCGAATAACAACCCCGTTACGGTACGAAT
>BJFT01000025.1 GCA_014190015.1 Actinomycetes bacterium | reverse complement strand
ATCCTTCGGTGCATGTGGTTTGCCCTTGATGTATTCAAATGTCTTTTCATCTGGAGCAATCAACCCAGCACGTGCACCTGCTTCGATGGACATATTGCACACCGTCATACGAGCTTCCATTGAAAGTGCACGGATTGCAGATCCGCGATACTCCAAAACATATCCTTGGCCGCCGCCGGTTCCAATTTTTGCAATGATTGCCAAGATAATATCTTTTGACGTTACTCCTGGTTTCAAAGAACCTTCAACGTTGATTGCCATTGTCTTTGGGCGAATCAGCGGAAGAGTTTGTGTTGCCAAAACATGTTCAACTTCGCTCGTTCCGATTCCGAAAGCTAGAGCCCCAAAAGCACCATGAGTTGAGGTGTGGGAATCTCCGCAGACAATTGTCATACCTGGTTGCGTTAATCCAAGCTGCGGTCCAACCACGTGAACAATTCCTTGTTCGGCATCTCCAAGTGAGTGGATGCGAACACCAAACTCTTTGCAGTTTGCGCGCAAAGTATCTACTTGAAGTTTTGATACTGGGTCTGCAATTGGTTTATCAATATTAAGTGTTGGAACGTTGTGATCTTCTGTAGCAATTGTCAGATCAGGTCTGCGGACTAGTCGGTTTGTAAGGCGTAGACCATCGAAAGCTTGTGGGCTTGTTACTTCATGAATGAGATGAAGATCGATATACAAAAGATCTGGTTCGCCATCTGCGCGACGAACGATATGTTCGTCCCAAATCTTTTCCGCTAACGTCTTAGACATCCAAGGCTCCTTGTAGACATCTCATTTATTGAGATGCTAATATCGTATCGTGGATAGAAATAATAGCGGAGTCGGCGTATTAGATAAAGCCGTAGCGATTTTAACCACCCTTGAGTCAGGCCCGCACTCCCTCGCAGAATTAGTGGCGGCAACCGGCATTGCCCGCCCAACCGCGCACCGTTTAGCAGTTGCACTTGAACACCACAGATTAGTTTCCAGAGATCTCACTGGGCGTTTTATTCTCGGTAAGCGCTCTGGCGAATTAGCAAGTGCGGCCGGAGAAGATCGTTTAATTGCGGTAGCAGCTCCTGCGCTAGCAGCACTGAGAGATGCCACAGGTGAAAGCGCACAGTTATATCGTCGTCAAGGAGATGTGCGAATTTGCGTTGCAGTTGCCGAACGTTTGTCGGGTCTTCGCGACAGTGTTCCAGTTGGTTCTGCTCTGACAATGCAAGCGGGTTCAGCTGCACAAATTTTATTGGCGTGGGAAGACTCAGAAAAGATTCATCGTGGCTTAACAAATGCGCGCTTTACTGCGGCCCAATTAGCCGCTGACCGTCGTCGAGGTTGGGCCCAATCTGTTGGTGAACGCGAAGCAGGTGTTGCCTCTGTTTCAGCGCCTGTGCGTGGGCCGAATGGAAAAGTTATTGCTGCCGTAAGTATTAGTGGACCAATAGAAAGATTAGGAAGACAACCAGGTCGCGTTCATGCAGCAGCTGTAGTTGCAACTGCTGCACGTCTTAGTGAGCACTTAAGTAAAAACTAGTTAAGTAAATCCAATTCGCGCATTACGCGAGAAATTGTTGAATATCCAAAACCTTTACGAGCAAGAAGAGATTCGATTCTCCTTATTTGAACTTCTGGTTCCTGGCGTGACATCGTTGATAACTTACGCATGCCAAGTTCAAAGGCCATTCGATATTCGCTCTCATCGGTAATACCTTCAAGTGCTAGATCAATACTCTCTTGATCAACACCGCGTTGGCGCAACTCTCCAGCAATCGTTCGCTTGGATAATTTCTTTGAACGCGTACGAGAATCGGTCCACTGCTGAGCGAAATCTTGATCGTTGAGTAGTCCAGATTCGGTCAACTTATAGATGGTTGCTTGAGCAACATCATCTTCAACGCCGCGCTTTTTAAGGTGAGCGAGAAGCTCGCCCTTACTCTTGGCTCTGGTCACAAGTGCATTGAGTGCAATTGTGTGAGCTACTGAGTAAGGGTCGGAGCCTTCGCCTCTTTCAACCTTTAGGAAATCAAGGCTAATTAGAAATCAACCTCTGCCGCTGCTTCATCGATTTCAGCGACTAGCGCAGGATCGACCTCTACAGGTGTTGCAAAGTGCGCACGAATCTTCGATTCGATTTCATTAGCAAGATCTGGATTATCAATAAGGAATGCACGGGAGTTTTCCTTGCCTTGACCCAATTGATCTGCTTCGTATGTGTACCAAGCGCCAGATTTCTTGACGATACCGATTTCAACGCCAAGATCGATAAGTGATCCTTCACGTGAAATACCAGTGCCGTAAATAATGTCGAACTCTGCTTGCTTAAATGGTGGAGCCATCTTGTTCTTAACAACCTTCACGCGAGTGCGGTTACCGACTGCGTCTTGGCCATCTTTAAGCGTTTCGATGCGACGGATATCTAAACGAACGGAAGCGTAGAACTTAAGTGCCTTACCGCCAGTTGTGGTCTCTGGAGAACCGAAGAAAACGCCGATTTTATCGCGTAGCTGGTTAATGAAAATTGCTGTGGTCTTTGATTGATGAAGTGCACCAGTAATTTTGCGTAGTGCCTGTGACATCAAGCGAGCTTGAAGACCCATATGTGAATCTCCCATTTCGCCTTCAATTTCAGCGCGTGGAACAAGTGCTGCTACTGAGTCAACGACAACTAAATCAAGTGCGCCAGAGCGAACAAGCATGTCCATGATTTCTAGTGCTTGCTCACCAGTATCTGGTTGTGAAACTAGGAGTGCATCAATATCAACGCCGAGCTTCTTTGCGTACTCTGAATCGAATGCGTGTTCAGCATCGATGAATGCGCAGATACCGCCAGCTTTTTGTGCGTTTGCAATTGCATGCAAAGTAAGTGTTGTCTTACCTGAAGACTCTGGTCCGTAGATTTCTACAACGCGACCGCGTGGAAGACCACCAATTCCAAGTGCGATGTCGAGTCCGATTGAACCAGT
The DNA here is from genome assembly GCA_014190015.1 of Actinomycetes bacterium. Taxonomy (GTDB): domain Bacteria; phylum Actinomycetota; class Actinomycetes; order Nanopelagicales; family Nanopelagicaceae; genus Planktophila. Next base: position 10,541 of record BJFT01000025.1, on the reverse strand, counting down.
TGGAATAACTTCAACAACTTGATTCTGTCGCTCTGACATCTTCATTACCGAACCCTTACCAAACTGACGTTCAATCTGAGCAAGGGCTGTGTCTAGGGCTTTGGAACGATCTGATTGTGCTTTTTCTGTAGCTTTGTCATTACTTTTTTCAGTAGCCACTTTTTTCCTTTCGATGAAACGTCATGTGACGTTGGTGTCGGTCCAGAAGGTACGGAGACCCACCGACGGCCCAAGCGCTTTGGAGGAAGGCTGTGGGCGGAAGATGGAACCGCTCTGGTTGTGCAGAATTAAGGGTATACGAACATCTGTTCGAACGCCATATTAAGCGCTCGACACGCCGTTACTTATGTGGAGCGGTCTGTTCTGGATGGGCCTTACAAACGGCTCTCCAGATCTCATCCGGCTCAAGCCCGGCAGTGAGCGCCTCATTCACGCTCTTGCTACCTAACTCCGAGATTGCGATATCAGCGCTAAAAGATGGCGCCCACTCTGGACCAAAACTTAAAAGGATGCGCTCTCGAAGATCAGAGATACGCATGCAGAAGTTGCGAGCTTTGTGCCCGAGATTGTTCTGGAGTCAGAGGTTGAATTACTTGAGCCAATAACCATGCAATTGCAATACCTGCTTTTGTCTCTGAACCAAGAGCACTGAGGAAGAATGCATCGATTGCGTGCCAAATCTTGTCATCATTTCGCATCAACATTGTGGCCAGAATTGCTGGGTCATGCGAGCGCATGCCCGCCAGTGCTGAATCTGCACTAATTGCAAGTGAGAAGTACTCAAGCAATTCAGCGGGATTTTTGGGAGCGTTTTCAAATAGGTTAATTATTTCACGGCTCAAAAGTGAGTATAAAACAGCGTCTTTATCGCGAAAATGATTGTACAAAGTTGCACGAGAAACTTGAGATAGATCTGCGATATCAATCATTGCAAGATTTTTAATTCCTTGCGTTGAGATAATTTCTTTTGTTGCAGTTAAGAGAGCCGCTTCAGAACGAGAAGCCATTGCTCCTTGCAATGCGTACAGGTGAGGCACGTTTAGGCCAATTAAGCAGCGTCTACAACGCTTAGTGTTGCAACTTCAGTTGACTTAATGTGAAGAGATACATCGCTCATTACTGTAGAAAGCGTTAATCCAAGTGCTGTACAAATAGCTGCTAAGAGTTCTGAGGATGCTTCTTTCTGTCCACGTTCTACCTCTGAGAGATAGCCAAGGGAAACACGAGCATCACGAGCGACATCTCGAAGTGTGCGAGATTGCTCTGTGCGGGCAGCGCGAAGGGTCGTGCCTACTGCTTCACGTAATAACATGGCGACCCCCTAATCTCTTGCCCTAGTTAATCTCTTGCCCTAAGGATACGCGCAAAAGTGCCAATCGCGCTCGCGACAGTCCCACTTCGAATGTTTTCACGCTCCCCATCAAGGGCTAATTGAATGCTCTGGGTTACGGGCCCTGCAATGGCTACCCATACTGTTCCGGCGGCAACTCCATCGGATGCATCAGGGCCTGCAACTCCTGTGGTCGCTATTGCCCATGTAGTTTTAAACTTTTCAAGCGCACCTCGCGCCATTTCAAAAGCAACTTCTTCGCTGTACACAGTTTTGGATTTGATGAGGTCTGCAGAAACTCCCAAATGAGATTGCTTAACTTCGCTGTGATACGCAATTGATCCGCCGACATAAATATCTGATGAACCGGGAACGCTAGTGATTGCATATCCCAATCCCCCACCAGTAATTGATTCTGCTGTACTCAGGGTTTCATTTCGCGACTTCAAACTGGCGATGACATCTTTCATGGCAGAGGTAATTTCAGATGCGTTGCTCATGAAATTCCTTTCGCTTTATTTACTGGGCTTAAAGGCTGAGTAGATGTAATGAGCTCCAGTAACAAGAGTCAAAATTATAGCCACGGCCATGAAGCTATCTCTAAACCAGAACATAGTCTCGCTGAGTGGAAGCACATAGAAACCGACACCAAATCCTTGAAAGAGCGCCTTGATTTTTCCTCCGCGGTTGGCTGGAATAACGCCGCGTTTAATGACAGCTAATCTAAATAATGTGATTCCTATTTCGCGCGACATAATCACAATTGTTATCCACCATGGCATGCGACCAAGAATTGAAAGTGAAACCATCGCAGTTCCGATCATTGCTTTATCCGCGATTGGATCCAGGAATTTACCGAATTCAGTTATGGTGTTTCGACTGCGCGCAAGATTTCCATCCAAAATATCGCTCAAGCCCAAGGCAAAAAATATCCACCAAGAGATGATCTGCCACGTCGGATCTTCGCCACCATTTTTAAATAACGCATAGGCGCCAACAGGCAAGAATGCGATGCGCAGACTCGTGATGACATTAGGAGTCAGAAAACCAGGAAATTTCATTCTGCTTCTGCCACCAAATCTGCGCCAATACTTTCTATGACCACAGCATCAACATACTCGCCGACTTTGAAATTTGTTCCGATAAATGAGGTGGTTCCATCAACTTCTGGACCTTGGTGCGCAGCTCTGCCTTCTTGCAGCTCGGCATCTTCGATAAGGACACGAACTCGTTGCCCGATGCGCATCCGTGCACGTTCTGAAACCATTTCATCAGCAAGGCTAGATAAAGATTCGACTCGCTGTGCAATTACTTCGGGTTCTAATTTATTTTTAAGTGATAGTGCCTCAGTGTTATCTTCATCGGAGTAACCAAAAATTCCCACTGCATCTAGTTGGGCCTTCGTAATAAATTCTGCAAGACCATCGAAATCTTCTTGTGTTTCACCAGGAAAACCGACGATAAAGTTAGATCGAATTCCTGCCTCAGGGTCCAGTGCTCGAATTTGCGTGATGAGGTGCAAGAACTTTTCACTGTCACCAAATCTGCGCATGGCGCGAAGAACCGTTGGACTTGTATGTTGAAAAGAAAGATCAAAGTACGGAGCAGTTTTTTCGGTGGAAACCATCGCTTGTAGTAATGATGGGCGCATTTCCGCCGGTTGCAAATAAGAAAGTCGAACTCGCTCAACACCTGGAATGCTTGCAATTTCGGGAAGAATTGTCTCCATTAATCGCAGATCGCCTAAGTCTTTTCCATAGGACGTTGTATTTTCACTAACTAGAAATAGTTCTGAGACGCCGTTGGCGGCTAGCCATTTTGCTTCCTCTAAAATTTCAACTGGACGCCTGGAAACAAAAGAGCCACGGAAATAAGGAATCGCGCAGAATGAACATCGGCGATCGCATCCGGATGCGATTTTCAATGGCGCCCATGGTGCATTTCCCAGACGTTTGCGAAAGAGAGTGCCTCCTGCGCCTACTTTGGATGCGTACTCTTCATCTCGCACAGCTGCTCTTTCAACAGGAGCAATTGGAAGTAAGGATCTGCGATCTCGCGGGACATGTGGCGTATGTGAATTTCCAGAAACAATTGATTGCAAACGTGCTGAGATGTCTTTGTAATCATCGAAACCCAAAATTGCATCTGCCTCTGGCAAAGCTTCAGCTAGTTCTTGTCCGTATCGCTCTGCCATACAACCAACAGCCACAACCGCTCGTGTTACACCGTGGCCTTTTAAGGAATTAGCTTCGAGTAAAGCATCTACAGAGTCTTTTTTAGCTGATTCGATAAAGCCACAAGTATTTACTAGCGCAACTTCTGCTTTTTCAACATCATCGACCAGGATCCAACCGTCGGCTGCTAAGCGGCCAGCTAACTCCTCAGAATCAACTTCATTACGGGCACAGCCAAGGGTGACTACGGCAACTGTGCGACTCATTGGGGTGATGCTACAGGCTATTGCGTGAAGTTATGAAGTAACCCCGTATGTAAGCGAAACAACTTCTCCGTCGCCACCGATTTGTTGCGCGGCTTTCCCATTTACCGAGACTTCAACTGCCCCGGCATTGCCAACCTTAAGACTAATGCGAGTCGTTGCACTGAAATTTAACTTTTGCCCATTTCTTACTTGTCCGCTATACAGAGTTGTTCCATTGGAATCTGAAACAAATAACCAAGAATTTCCACGCACTGCATTCACAGATACTGATACTCCAGTACCTGAAGAATAAGTATCACGAACCACAGTAGGTGTGGTTGGTGATGTTTGCGTTGGTTGAGCTTCAGAAGTCATGGAAGGTTGTGGTGTGGCAGATTCAGATGCAACTGTTTCAGGGCTGACAACTGTTGTTGTCTTTGAGTTTGAAATAATTATTTGAACAGCTGCTAGTAATGCCAAAGTTGAAAGTGAAATTCCTGCCAATGTTTTCCAAGAAATAGACTTCTTATCAACGGGATTCGTCATGACATTATTTTCAGCCAACATCTCTTGAATTCGACGTGGTTGACTTGACTGTTCATTTTCATACAATTCAAGAAGTAGCTGTGAATCCATTTTGATGTGCGGAGCAATGTTTCTTAAGTGACCTCGAGCATAAGTTTCGCCGCCGCATTTAGTGAAATCATCACTTTCAATTTCTTTAAGTAACCCGGCACGAATACTTGTGCGCTCAGAAAGATCGTCAACACTTAGACCCGCGTCAATGCGGGCCTGGCGAATGACTGAACCTAATGACATATAACCTCAAAAAATTTGTGGGTGACGGATCTCTGTCTCTAATGGTAGACCTGCGAGGTCGAGTTAAGTAGCCCCGATGCCATTTCAGGGGTCATATCACCCCAATATCTAGCGCCTACAAAATGAACAATTAGTAATCGCGAAGGGTTGCGAGCACTGAATCGAGTTCATCTGGTTTGACCAGCACTGTGCGCGCTTTGGATCCTTCGGATGGTCCAACAATTCCGCGAGACTCCATTAAATCCATCAATCTTCCAGCTTTTGCAAAACCAACTCGTAATTTTCTTTGCAACATTGATGTTGAACCAAATTGCGTTCCGACAACAAGTTCGACGGCTTGTAACAAAATATCTAAATCATCGCCAATATCTTTATCAACTAACTTCGCTGTAGAAACTGGCGCTGTTACATCTTCACGGTATCGAGGAGATAATTGCTTCTTTACGTGAGTAGTTACCGCTTCAATCTCTCTTTCAGATACATACGCGCCTTGAATTCTTATTGCTCGACTTGCTCCCATTGGAATAAAGAGTGCATCACCTTGTCCAACTAGTTTTTCTGCACCCGGACTATCCAAAATTACGCGACTATCTGCAAGAGATGATGTGGCAAATGAAAGTCGAGAAGGTACATTCGCTTTAATCAGGCCAGTCACAACATCAACACTTGGTCGCTGCGTTGCAAGAACAAGGTGAATACCTGCAGAACGAGCGAGTTGGGTAATTCTCACTACAGACTCTTCAACTTCTCGTGCTGCAACCATCATCAAATCAGCAAGCTCATCGATTATTACTAGCAAGTAGGGGTATGGCTCAACGATGCGATCACTGCCTGGAGGCGGAACAACTTTGCCTGCACGGACTGCTTTATTGAAATCATCAATGTGTCTGTATCCAAATGTAGAGAGATCTTCATAACGTAAGTCCATCTCACGAACTACCCACGTAAGAGCGTCAGCTGCCTTCTTCGGATTAGTAATAATTGGAGTAATTAAATGTGGGATTCCTTCATATGCCGTTAACTCGACACGCTTTGGATCAATAAGAACCAATCGAACATCATCGGGTGTTGCGCGCATCAAAATTGATGTGATCATCGCATTAATCATTGACGATTTACCTGCACCCGTTGCTCCAGCTACGAGTAAGTGTGGCATTTTCGCTAAGTTTGCACATACAAAATTACCTTCAACATCTTTGCCAAGGGCTACCAACATTGGGTGATGATCTTGTCCGGCAACGTTTGATCTCATGACATCGCCGAGTGCAACAATTTCGCGATCGGCGTTGGGAATTTCAATTCCAACTGCGGATTTTCCAGGAATTGGTGAAAGTATTCGTACGTCACTGCTGGCGACAGCATATGAAATATTCTTAGCCAGGGCTGTAATTCGCTCAACTTTTACAGCATTACCGAGTTCGACTTCATATCGCGTGACAGTTGGTCCGCGCATAAAACCAGTGACTTCGGCATCAATCTCAAATTGCTTAAATACTTCTGTAAGGGAGGCAACAACGCTGTCATTAACCTTGCTCTTCGCCTTAGCTGCAGGCCCAGCACGCAAAATATCCGGCGGTGGTAATTCATAATGAGAATCACTTGAAAGCAGGAGTTGGACGGGTCTGGCGTCTTTGTTAATCTGTTGTGTTGTGGGTTTTGGCATAGCCACAGTAAATTCTTCGTCAAACTCTTCTTCATCTAACTCTTCTTCGTCTTCGTGTGCGGAATTCCATTCCGCAACAACTGGAGATTCAAAGGGAGGGGTTTCAGAGATTTCGAACTCCTCATCGCTTTCACGACGAGCGGGTTTGCGATCCCACAACCAGCGCAGAACTCCAGAAATACGTGAGAACACTTCTGATGCTGGAGTTGCAGTAACCACCAAGATTCCGAATATAAATAACACAACGAGTACTGGATAGGTAAGCATGGATGTCATCAGTGCCACAAGTGGTGTTGATACCGCGTAACCGATCCAACCGCCACCTTCGCGAATAGCAGTAGCCCCTGTACCGGTAGAACCATTGAGTAAATGTGCTAAACCATTTGCACTAATTAACAACGTAAGAGTTCCAACGATGATTCGACCAGTTGCGGCCTTCTCATCTGGCACTCTAAATAATCTAATTGCAAAATACACAAGAACAAGTGGTGTAATAAAACCAACTCGGCCAAATGTTCCGTATACAAATGCGTAAACTGCCCGGCTAACAACATTATCTGCGTGCAACCATGCACCAGCACCTGCAATGATTGCCAAAATTAACACTGCAAAAGCTGCGCCATCTCTTTGATGAGTGGGATCTAGATCTTTTGCACCTCGTGCTATGAAACGAATTGTGCTTCCTAAGGCTTTTGAAATTCCTCGCCATAATCCGCGCAGTCCACGAACAAAAGCGTTACCTGCTTTGGAGCGCTTCGTAGAACTGCTTTTTTTCTTAGCCACACTATTTATCGTAATTGCTCAGCAATTATTGAGTTGGCAGGCGCGCCGACTTAGAGAAAGTTAGAAATTTCAAACCTCTATAACTAGCGGAATAATCATTGGACGGCGACGGTGTTTTGCGCCAACCCATCCCCCAATTGTTCGACGCACTACTTGCGAAAGTTGATGTGTTCCATTGATGCCTTCGACGACCGCGGCAGCAAGTGCCTTTTCAATATCTATTTTAACTTCATCAAATAGCGAAGCATCCTCAGCGAAACCACGTGCATGAATATCTGGTCCTGCAACAATTTTTCCACTCTGTGAATCAATAACAACTACAACTGATATAAAACCTTCTTCGCCCAAAATTCTTCGATCTTTCAATGATGATTCAGTAATGTCACCAATACTCTGGCCATCTACAAAAACAAATCCACATGGAACGCCACCAACAACCTGTGCGACGTGATCTACTAAGTCAACTACAACGCCATTTTCAATCACGATTGTGTTCTCACGTGCGACACCAGCATTAATTGCAATCTCTGCATTAGCTTTTAAATGTCGCCACTCTCCGTGGACCGGCATTACGTACTTAGGTTTAACGATGTTGTAGCAATACAGCAATTCACCAGCAGCAGCGTGACCGGAAACATGCACCATTGCATTGGCTTTATGAACAACTTTTGCACCAAAGCGGGTTAGTTCGTTAATAACTCTAAATACTGAGTTTTCGTTTCCGGGAATCAAAGATGATGCCAAAATAACAGTGTCGCCGTCTCCCACTCGTATTTGATGATCACCATTTGCCATACGTGAGAGAGCCGCCATTGGTTCGCCCTGCGAACCAGTGCAAATCAAGACAACGTTGTCATCATATGAATCTAATTCTTTTGCATCAAACAAAATACCGCTTGGGATATTTAAATAACCTAAGTCGCTAGCAATTCCCATATTGCGAACCATCGAACGACCGATGAAAGCCACTTTTCGGTTGTGGATTGCTGCGGTATCTATTACCTGCTGAATTCTGTGCACATGAGAAGAAAAGGAAGCAACAATAATTCTGCGTTTTGTAGATCTGAAAACTCGATCTAGTACAGGCATAATCTCTCGTTCAGAGGCAGTGAACCCAGGAACATCGGCATTTGTTGAATCAACTAGAAAGATATCAACGCCTTCATCACCTAATCGCGCAAAAGTTCTTAAATCAGTAATGCGCCCATCTAGTGGCAATTGATCCATCTTAAAATCACCGGTGTGCAAAACACGACCAGCAGGAGTATTTATAACAATTGCGAGTGCATCTGGAATTGAGTGATTAACTGCAACAAATTCGAGATCAAATGGCCCAATATCTTCTTGGCCGCCCTCGCGCACTTCACGTGTAAGTGGAGTAATTCTGTGTTCCTTAAGCTTTGCAGTAATCAAGGCCATAGTGAGTGCTGATCCATAAATAGGAATATCGCCACGTTCGCGTAGTAGATACGGCACGGCTCCAATGTGATCTTCATGTCCATGAGTAAGAACTATTGCAATAACATCGCTCAGACGTTCTCTAATGTATGAAAAATCAGGAAGGATTAAATCAATTCCTGGTTGATTCTCTTCAGGAAATAACACTCCGCAATCGACAATCAATAGTTTTCCATTGCATTCAAAGACGGTCATATTGCGACCGATTTCAGCGAGACCTCCGAGAGCGACAATGCGCAATGCGTCTGGCGCTAATTTAGGAGGAGTTCCGAGCTCTGGATGCGGATGTGTCATGAGCGAAGAGTTACGCCACCTGCGCGTAAGTCTTCACGCAACTGTGCAATTTGTGCATCCGTTGCATCTACTAAAGGTAAGCGCGTATATCCGCCAGGAAGCCCCATCAAATTAAGAGCTGCTTTAGTCAATATCGCACCTTGTGTGCGGAATGTTCCAGTGAAGACTGGTAGAAGTTTTTGATGAATTTCAAGCGCACGTGAAGTATTTCCAGCAAACCACGAATCAAGTAATTCGCGTAAATCTTTACCAACAGTGTGACCGCACACTGAAACAAAACCAACTGCACCAACTGAGAGTAACGGCAAATTCAAAATATCATCACCTGAATAGACAGGTATTCCACAACGCTTGATTACCCAAGAAGTTGAAGCAACATCTCCCTTTGCATCTTTAAGCGCAACAATGCGCGGGTGTTCAGATAATTTCACAATCGTGTCTGGCTCTATTTGCATTCCTGTTCGTCCTGGAATGTCATACATCATTACGGGCAGATCAGCTGCATCTGCAATCGCACGAAAGTGCGCTTCAATTCCGGCTTGTGGTGGTTTGTTGTAATACGGAGTTACGACGAGTAAGCCATCTGCTCCAGCTTTTTGTGCACGCAGTGCTTGCTCAACTGAGTGCGATGTTTCATTATTTCCAGCGCCTGCTACAACTTTAGCTTTTCCTTCAACAGCGTCTTTAACTACTTTAATAATCTGATCTTTTTCATCATCACTAGTTGTTGGCGCTTCACCAGTTGTGCCGTTAACAATAATTGCATCATTGCCTGTAGAAAGAAGATGCTTGGCTAATGTTGCAACGCCATCCCAGTCAATGGATAAATCCTTCTTAAAAGGAGTCACCATCGCGGTAGATAGCCGACCGAATGGCGCTGGCGTTGTCATGGGCTAAGGCTATCGCCTAGTTAGGGCGCAATGCGTCCAGATTTCTCAAATGCCTTATGCGTAAGTGGCATTAATTTTGCAAATTCGGCTTCCATTTTCTCTGCAACCATCTCGATCTCTCGCTGAGGATAACTTGGAAAGTGTGAACCTTCGCGAGATGTTCGAAGCGATAAGAAATTCATCAGAGCGCGCGAGTTCATTGAAACGTACATAGATGAGTAGAGACCGACTGGCAAAACAACTCGAGCAACTTCACGAGCAATGCCTGCATCCAACATCTTCTGATACTGATCATATGCAACTACGTAGGCTTCTTTCATTGCCTTAACTGAAGTCTCGTGCTGCTCGGGAGTTCCATCAACAAATGTGTAAGCTCCAGTTTTTCCAACTTGAATTAGTTTGCGTTCAGTACTGGGAATGTAAAAAACTGGCTTGAGTTCGCGGTACCGGCCACTCTCTTCATTGTATGAAGCAATACGGTGGCGCATAAACTCACGGAAAACAAAAATAGGTGCTGACACAAAAAATGTCATTGATGTGTGCTCGAAAGGTGAGCCGTGGCGTTCGCGAGCTAAATAATTAATCAAACCTTCTGAACGCGCTGGATCTTCGCCGATTTCATCCATCGATTGTTCACCCGCAGTTGAAACGCGCGCTGCCCAAATTACATCAGCATCACTTGCACTTGCCTTAACAAGTTCTACTGTGACATCACTTCTAAAAACAATATCGGACTCGCTCATGAGGCGACCTTATCTATTAGCCGCTTTGCGCTGTTGGATTTATACGGCAGAATGCGGGTGTGTCTAGAGTCTCTTCCCCCACATTTCGTGACTCTCTCAGCGTCTCCTTCACTGTTGGTGCATATGGAGTTGCATTTGGAGC
>BJFT01000024.1 GCA_014190015.1 Actinomycetes bacterium | reverse complement strand
GAAATATCAACATCGTTCCAACGTCGTGGAATTAATGGAACATTACTCATGTGGAGCTAAGGGGATTTGAACCCCTGACCCCCTGCATGCCATGCAGGTGCGCTACCAGCTGCGCTATAGCCCCGTAGTCGAACCTTACTTCACCCAGTCGGGCATTGCAGGAGCCCCAGATTCTTCGCCAAATACTGGTTCAGGAATAGATCCTGCGTTGTGTTCTACTAAATGCCAACCACGTGGATTTGTTTGAACGATTGACCATGACGCATTTGATAGTCCACCGACAACGCCCCAATGTGAAATTGGTAGTTGCAACAAATGTCCAAGTAAGCAGCGTGCTGTTCCACCATGTGTTGTGACAACTAATAGCTGATCATCTTTTCCTGCAAGTGCATCGTTAATAGCTTTAGTTGCGCGCGCTGCTACTTCGCTTCGGCGCTCTCCTGTTGTTCCGGCTGGATGATCTTCTCCATCAATCCAGCGTACAAAGTTTTCAAAGTCATCGGCGCGATTTTGTGCACCAGTCTTGCCTTCCCACTGTCCGCCATTTGTTTCGCGCAATAAATGCGTAACACTGACTTCGAGATTTACTAAGTCTGCGAGTTCTTGCGCAGTAAAACGCGCACGCTCTAAATCACTAGAAATAATCATGGTTGGCTTCATGCCTGCTAATACTTGTGCTGCGTGTTTAGCTTGGGCTTTACCTACTTCATTCAGCGGAATATCTGAGTGACCCTGAAAACGGTTGGCAACGTTCCAATCGGTCTGGCCATGGCGCCAAAGAAGTACGCGGTTACTCATTAGCGAGCAATCTCTTCGCGGACAACATCTAGTTCGATGCGTGGGCAGTCATTCCACAAACGATCGAGCATGTAGTAATTGCGAAGCGTTGTGCTCTGAATATGTACAACTAAATCCGAGTAATCAAGAAGCACCCATTCTTCGGTGCCTTCACGGCGTGCAGGTTTTTCACCAATCTCGCGGAGTTTTTCTTCAACGAAATCTGCAATCGAATCTACTTGGCGAACATTTCCACCAGTTGCGATTAAGAAGACTTCGCTGAGAACTAGTTGGTCAGAGAGATCTAGAGCAATCATGTCTGTGCCAAGTTTTTCGGCGATGGCTCGTGCAGCTACTTGCGTTAATTCAATAACGCTCTTACTTGCTGGCATACAGGCCGCTCTCCTTTATATATGTTGCAACTGCTTCGGGTACCAATTCTGTGTGACCACTTCGTACAGCAGTTGCTGAAACGTTGAGTGCTCCGATATCTAGAGTTGATGCTCCCGGAAATTCAGGACGATCAACAACAATTATCTCCACTAACTTAGCCAATTCTTCGTGACGATGCCATTTATCAAATTGCGCATACGCATCTGTGCCCACAATCAACACAAGTGCATCATCTGGATGTGATTTCTTTATCTCTAAAACAGTATCAATTGTGTATGTAGGACCTGAGCGATTAATTTCTGAATCACTTACTTCTACTTGGCCACCGATTGAATCTGGTAAATCTGAGAGTGCTAATTCGCACATTGCTAAACGATTGAGTCCTGGTGCAAGTGGTGCACTTTCCCGTAACCATGGTGAACCAGCTGGAATAAGAATTAATTGATCAACAAGAGAACGTGTAATTAATTGGGTAATGACGTGCAGGTGACCGTTATGGATCGGATCAAAAGTTCCGCCGTAAATGCCAATCCGTCTCAAATTAGTCTCTGTCGAGGCGTAGTACTAAGTACAGAAGCAGAGATAGCACGCCGAATGAGAAGAGACCAAAGAAAATTGGTGGCGCTGGAAGTTCGCGAACTACTTCGGATGCAAGTGAAATCATGGCTAGATATTACCGCTAAGGATCTGCTTAAAGCGAGTCTCATCAATTACTGGCACGCCTAGTTCGGTGGCCTTGGCTAATTTCGAACCGGGATCGCTTCCAACTAATACGTAGTCGGTTTTCTTAGATACAGATGATGCAGCTTTTCCACCGTGGGCAACAATTGTTTCGGCTATTGAATCGCGTGTAAATGATTCGAGACCGCCAGTAACAACGAAAGTCAGTCCTGCCAAAGTTTGTGGCAACTGTGGTGCGGCTTGTGCGACCATGATGACGCCAGCTTTTTCCCACTTAGAAACAATTGCTCTGTGCCAATCAATATCAAACCAATCTGTAATTGATTGTGCGATGGTTTCGCCAACTCCATCGATATTCGCTAACTCTTCAGCAGTTGCATCCGATATTGCTTTCATCGAACCAAAGTTTGTGGCTAGTGCTTGGGCTGCCGTTGGGCCAACGTGGCGAATAGAGAGTGCAACAAGTATTCGCCAGAGTGGTCGAGACTTTGCGCCCTCGAGTGCAGCCAAGAGTTTTTCAACGTTGGCACCTGCTTCGCCATCTTTTTTCGTAAAGAACTCTGACGTCATCAACTTCTCTTTTGTTACAGCAAAGAGATCGGATTCATCTGTAATGATTTTGGCATCAAGTAATGCAACAGCTGCTTCGTAACCTAAGACATCAATATCGAGAGCGGCACGTGATCCGATGTAATAAATGCGTTCGCGTAACTGTGCCGGGCAGCTCTGTGTATTTGGACAGCGAATATCTACATCGCCTTCTGTGATCGCACGAAGTGCGGACCCACACTCTGGACACTTGGTTGGCATAACAAATGCCTTTTCTTTTCCTGTGCGCTGAGCAATAACTGGTCCAAGTACTTCAGGGATTACATCTCCTGCTTTACGAATGACAACGACATCGCCAATTAATACGCCTTTGCGAGTGATCTCTTCTGCGTTGTGAAGCGTTGCATTTGTCACCGTTGAACCAGCAACTTTTACAGGTTCCATAAATGCAAATGGTGTGACACGACCTGTGCGACCGACACTCACTTTAATATCTAGCAACTTTGTTGTTACTTCTTCAGGTGGATACTTAAATGCAATGGCCCACTTTGGTGCGCGCGATGTAAAGCCAAGAGCACTCTGTTCGGTGATGGAATCTACTTTAATAACAACGCCATCAATATCGTGTTCGACGTCGTGGCGATGCTCTTGGTAATAATCAATGTACTTCTGCACCTCAGCTCGTGAACCACAGACCTTAAAGCGATCACTTGTTGGCAAACCAAGTTCTGCCAATAATTCGTACGCCTTGCTCTGCGAATCAAAATCAATTCCTGTACGTGCACCGATTCCGTGAACAACAATGCTTAATGGGCGAGAAGCAGTGACGCGAGGATCTTTCTGGCGAAGCGAACCAGCAGCGGCATTTCGCGGATTAGCAAAGAGTGATTTGCCTGCTTCCTCTAGGGAATCATTGAGTTCGGCAAAGGCTGCAAGTGGAAAGAAAACTTCTCCACGTACTTCGATAAGAGCCGGTACTTTCTTGCCTTTAAGTGTGTGTGGCAATCCTTTAATCGTTTTTACATTCAGCGTTACATCTTCGCCAGTGACTCCATTGCCGCGAGTAAGCGCGCTTACTAATTCGCCGTTTTCGTACTTTAAGTTAATGGCAAGACCATCTACTTTAAGTTCGCACAGATATGTTGGCGCCTTCGCTTCTTTTTCTACGCGATCAAACCATCCCGTAAGTTCGTCTGTATCAAAAACATTGTCCAGACTCATCATCTTTTCAATGTGGTCGCGTTGCTCAAATCCTGTTGAGAATCCCCCACCAATACCTAGCGTTGGAGAATCAGCTTCTCGCAGTTCTGGATTGGCATCTTCTAACTTCTTTAATTCAACAAGCAAAACATCAAATTGGGCGTCTGTAATTGTTGGAGCATCTAAAACGTAATATCTAAATTGGTGATCGCGAATCTCTTTAGTTAGTTCATCAATTCTGTGGCGAGCAATTGATGTCATGCTGTCTCACAAATAGTTGCAGATCCAACAACACGATCACCATCGTAGATAACCATTGCTTGTCCTGTTGCAAGACCCAGAAGTGGTTCATCTAATTCAGCAACTAGCAATGTGCCATCAAAGTAATACGTACATGGAAGAGCCGCACCATGTGCACGTACTTGAACAAATCCGCGTGTGTGTTCGCTATCTACTGCAGGTCCACACCAAACAGGACGCTCACCTTTCATAGTTGAAATTGCTAACTCTTCGCGCGAACCAACCACGACAGTATTTGTTACAGGTTCGATTTTTAAAACAAACCGCGGAGATCCATCAGCCGTTGGAACAGTCAGTCCTAAACCTTTTCGTTGTCCGATTGTGTATGTGTATGCACCTTTGTGTTCGCCAATTTTTGTGCCATCTTGATCAACGATTGGTCCAACTTCGCTGCCCAATCGATCACGTAACCAACCTGCGTTATCCCCCGAAGGAACAAAACAAATGTCATGACTATCTGGCTTTTGTGCAACTGCTAATCCGCGCTCTTCTGCTTCTTTTCGAATATCCACCTTTGTTGTATCTCCCAGTGGAAATATCGCGCCATTGATTTGTTCAATAGTTAGAACTGATAAGACGTATGACTGATCTTTGCTGTGATCAACTGCGCGATGAAGTGTCTTTCCATCAGGACCAATTTCAGTGCGCGCATAGTGTCCTGTAACAACACCATCAAAACCCATTGCTCGTGCGCGATCTAGAACTGCTGCAAACTTAATCTTTTCATTACAACGCAAGCATGGATTAGGTGTACGACCAGCTGCGTATTCACTTAAGAAATCTTCGACAACGCCATCGTGAAACTCTTCAGCCATATCCCAAATATAAAAAGGAATGCCGATGACATCGGCTGCACGACGCGCATCGTGAGAATCTTCGATGGTGCAGCATCCGCGTGCACCTGAACGATATTTCTGTGGGTTTGATGAAAGCGCTAAGTGCACACCAATTACATCGTGGCCTGCTTCTACTGCGCGCGCTGCTGCTACTGCAGAGTCAACGCCACCGCTCATAGCTGCAATAAGTTTCATACGCCACTAGCCGCTCTGCCGCGCGTAATCACTGATGGCAACACAGCAAGAGCGCCATCGCAATCTGCTTGTGTTGATGTTCGGCCAAATGAAAAACGAAGTGATGACATCGCACTTATTTCATCGTGTCCCATCGCCATTAATACATGACTTGGTCGGTGCACTCCTGCGCTGCACGCAGAACCTGTTGAGCACGAAACTTTTTCGCCATCCATTAGCAATAACAATGTATCGCTCTGTGTTCCGGGAAAAGTTACATTAACTATTCCGGGTAATCTTTCTACGTTGATTGCATTAACAAATGAACCTGGAACAACTTGGGTGACTCGTGCCGCAAAATCATCACGAATCTTTGCAATCGCGGCTGCGTCATATGACTTATCTTGCGCAGCAGTTGCAAGTGCCACAATCGCAGGAGCATTAAGTGTTCCGCTTCTAATTTCGCGCTCTTGACCCCCGCCGTGTAACAACGCAGGGATTTCGACTCCGCGACGCAATACAAGTACACCGATACCAAGTGGTCCACCGATTTTGTGCGCGCTAATTGAGAGCGCCATGACACCGAGTGATTTGAATGAGAGTTGGATTTTCTTAAAACTTTGTGCAGCATCTGTATGAACTGCAATGTCGCCAGCAATCTTTACGATTTCTGCTATTGGTTGAATCGCACCGGTTTCGTTGTTTGCGTGCATGACAGAAATCAATGCGATTTCAGAACCGCGTTTAGCAATTAAAGTACGCAGAAAATCTAGATCTATAACACCATCTTTGGTCACTGGTGCATAGATAACTTCGGCACCTTCGTGCTCGGCAAGCCAGGCAGCAGGATCAAGAGTTGCGTGGTGCTCGATTGCAGAGATAACAATTACGTTCTTACCTAAAGCTTTTTGTTGCCAGTAAATACCTTTGATTGCTGTGTTATTGGCTTCGGTGCCAGATGCTGTGAAGATAATTTCAGAAGCTAAGCAATCTAATTCTTTTGCCAAAATCTCGCGTGCATCTTCTACATCTTTGCGGGTATGGCGACCTTGTGTGTGCAAACTAGAGGGATTGCCGAGTGTGCGCAGTTGTGCATCCATTGCAGCGATTGCGTTTTCGAGCATGGGCGTAGTCGCCGCATGATCGAGATAGATGCCAGACATGGGTGTAAGTCTAGGACTTACGAGAGTGCACGCCTTGCGTAGCCTGTGGCAGCACAGCGAATAGATCGCCGATAACGCCGAAATCTGCGATTTCAAAGAGTGGGGCTTCTGGATCTTTATTGACCACAACGATTGTCTTACTGGTTTGCATACCTGCGCGATGTTGAATCGCTCCAGAAATTCCACATGCAACGTATAGCTGCGGACTTACAGTTTTTCCTGTTTGGCCAACTTGATGTGAGTGTGGATACCAACCAGCATCTGTTGCTGCGCGTGATGCACCAACTGCTGCTCCAAGTTCGTCAGCAAATGCTTCTACTGGTGCAAAGTTTCCATCTGTTCCGCGACCACCGGAAACAACAATGTTTGCTTCAGTTAATTCTGGTCGTCCACCCTTAACAGGTGGTTGCGACGAAGTAATTGTTGCGCCCTTTGCGTGATCTGCAATTGTAATTGCGGCGGTTTCTACTGCAGGAGTTGATGCAGCAGTGCTTGCTTCAACTGAGTTTGGTCGCACAGTTATGACTGCAGTTGGTGTGTTAACTGCTGAGTGAACTGTTGTAGAACCACCAAAGACTAATTGTGTGCAACTGCGATCGGCAGCAACGTCTACGGCGTCGGTGATGATTCCGCTATTTGTTGCAACCGCTAGACGACCCGCAATTTCTTTACCCATTGCATGAGATGCAATAATCACTGCTGTTGGTGAATGCGTTGTTGTTAATTGAGCAAGTGCATCAGCCATTGCAGGAACGCCATGTGTTGCAAAGTCTGCTGATTCAACAACGATCACGGATGCGACTGGACCAACGTTTACTGTTGCAGCCATTGCGGCGCCTTTACCAACAGGTGCTAAAACAATTGCTGTGACATCACCAATTCGCGCAGCAGCCGTTGCTAGCTCTGCAGTTGTCTTTGTAGATGCTTCTGCATAGAAATCGGCCAAGATAAATGTACGGCTCATATCAACTTCTTTTCTGCCAAGTAATTAACGAGAGCATTTCCCGCATCACCTTCATCGGTAACTTTAATTCCAGCAGCCCGTGGTGGACGTAGCGCTGAATCAACAACTTGTGACCATGGGCTTTGCGCCGATGCTCCAACTGTTGCAAGGTCGCGAGTTTCGATAGTTTTTTTCTTCGCAGCCATGATTCCCTTAAAGGATGGATAGCGCGGTTCATTAATCTTTTCTACAACGCTTAGAACAGCTGGCATTGACGCATTCATTGCATCGACGCCTGCTTCGGTCACGCGAGTAATTGAAACCTTGCTGCCTGCAACATCGATATCGACCTTGCCTGCAAATGTTAATTGTGGCCACTGCAAACGCGCTGCAATCATCGCTGGCACAACGCTCATGCGCGCATCAGTTGACTCTGTTCCACAAATTACTAAATCAAATCCACTTTTTTTAATTACTTCTGCAAGCACCGCCGATGTCGCGAGCGCATCAGATCCTGCCAGCGCTGGATCACTTACCAAGATTGCATCATTAGCTCCCATGGAAAGCGCTTTGCGAATGGCTTCCGTTGCACGAGTTGGTCCCATTGAAATAACTGTGACCGTATGTGGTCCACCTTCTTCATTGCCACCATTTGCTTCAACGATTCGTAGTGCTTCTTCAACTGCATATTCATCTAAATCATTGAGAACAGCGTCAACGCTTTCGCGGTCGAGAAAACCATTTGCGCCCATTTTTTTCTCAGCCCAAGAATCTGGAACTTGCTTAACGCAGACGGCAATCTTCATGAAGCAAAGGTTACCCGTGGGTAGGCAACTTCTCGACTCAAACTCAAGCGTTAACTAAGCCTTCGCCAACACGTAACCTCGAGTTCGACTTGAGAGTTCCCGTGAGCCTGACTATTTAACCCATGAAGGATTCATTAAGGGTCGCAATCGTTACAGAGTCATTTTTGCCTCAGGTAAATGGCGTCACCAACTCGGTCCTTCGAGTCCTTGAAACTCTTGCAAGCAAAGGCCACGAAGCTTTAGTAATCGCACCGGATAGCGCAGAAGCGCCCGCCACCTACGCCGGCTTTCGAGTTAAGCGCGTTCCAAGTTTGGCTGTGAAAGGTTTGCTTCCAGTTGGATTTCCGCAACGTTCCATGGAGCCGTTGATCGAAGGATTTAATCCAGATGTTATTCATCTTGCATCGCCTTTCTTTCTTGGAAAGTACGCAACCAGAATTGCCGAACGTTTAAATATTCCAACGCTTTCCATCTACCAGACAGATGTTGCAGGTTTTGCGCGCCACTATGGACTTTCAATTGCCCACTCACAGTTGACAAATTGGGTTGCAAATATTCATAAACAAACTAATCGCACCTTGGCGCCATCTACATGGTCATGCGACCAACTAATGTCATCCGGTGTAGATAACGTCGCACTCTGGCAACGCGGTGTAGATAGCATCAAATTCAACCCAGCTAAGCGCTCGGAAGAACTAAGAAGTTCATTTCAACACGGCGATAGCAATAAAGTAATTGTTGGCTACGTCGGCCGTTTGGCTAATGAAAAGCGCATAGACGATTTAGTGCCACTTCATGATCGAGATGACGTTCAATTAGTAATTGTTGGCGACGGTCCGGCCCGTCAAAGGTTGAAACGCATGCTTCCTCGTGCACACTTTGTTGGTTACAAATCCGGGGAAGACCTTGCAGCGCATTACGCAGCATTTGATATTTTTGTCCACACTGGCAAGCATGAAACGTTCTGCCAATCAATTCAAGAGTCTTTGGCATCTGGTGTTCCAGTGATTGCGCCCCATAGTGGAGGTCCATTGGATCTTGTGCAGCATGGAGCTACAGGATTTTTGCTCGATACAAGCAACGCATCAGATTTAGTTGCAGCCTTTGAATTACTAACAGATGCAAACACCCGTTCGCTGATGGGCATAACCGCGCGTGAATCCGTCATTCGTCGCACCTGGGAAAAAGTAAATAACGAACTGATCAATCACTATCGCGAACTATCGGCACGTCCTGCACGAGCACTTAAGGAGTACGTTGCATGAGAATTCTCCACATCGCCAATTTCTACGGAGATAAATCCGGCGGCATAAGAACCACTATTCATAACCTCGGACATAGCTACATTCAACGCGGACATGAATTCACATTTATTGTTCCAGGCACCGGCTTTTACTGCGAAGAGACCCCGACCGGGCGCATGATTCACTTGCCTTCAATTATCCTTCCTTTTAGCGGTGGATATCGAATCATTCGTCGCAACAAAGATGTGCGAAATCTAATCACAACTTTAAAACCAGATGTCATCGAAATTTCAGATCGTTTTACCTTGTCGCAAATCGGCCCTTGGGCTAAGAAGAGAAATATTCCAGCAGTTGTCTTCAGCCATGAAACATTATCTGGCCTTGTAAAAACTCATCTCAAGCTTTCGCTGACTCGCTTTGTGGATTGGCATAACCGCAGACTGGCTTCACGCTTTAAGTACGTTATTGCAACAACACAATTTGCAGCAAAAGAATTCCGCCGCATCGAGACTGAAAACCTTGTCACTATTCCACTCGGTGTTGATTTAACTAATTTTCATCCATCAAATCGTGATGAATCACTGCGTACAGAATTACTCAAGGGCGCAGATGTGCTCTTAGTTCACTGTGGTCGCTTATCACCAGAGAAGAAGCCAGAGAATTCTCTGCGAGCTCTTCAAGAATTAACTCGCCAAGGAATTAGCGCACATCTTGTTTATGTTGGTATTGGTCCGCTACAGAAAAAACTTATGCAAGAGTCAAAAGATCTGCCTGTGACATTTTTAGGTTACGTAGCTGGACGTCAGAAACTTGCAGCAATTTTAGCTAGCGCAGATATCTCACTTGCACCTGGCCCAATCGAAACATTCTGCTTAGCTGCCATGGAATCCCTGGCATCTGGCACGCCGGTTGTGGCATCTAGTACCAGCGCAGTTGGTGAGTTCTTATTACTTGATTCAGCTCAGCCAGTTGGTGCGACTTTTGAAAATACGCCAGAAACCTTTGTAGAAGCAATTAAGAGCGTCATGCGTATGCGTGCTAGAAATTCAAACCTTGCGCGCTTGTGTCACCAACAGGCAGAGAACTTTCCGTGGAGCGCAACTGTTTCCCAAATGTTGCGACTACATGATGATTCACAACGCGTTAAAAAAGCTCACCACAGGTTGCGAGCGGCCTAATGTCAACGCCACTTCGCTTCGTAGTACTTGGCGACAGTGCAGCAGCTGGAATCGGCGACTCAGACAAACACGGCAACAACTTCGGTTGGGGTTATTACCTGGCTCGAGCAATACAAACTCCACTTGTGTATGCCAATGTTTCACGCCCTGGTGCACAATCCCAAGAAGTCAGAGATGTTCAACTCAAGCACGCACTTGATTTCAATCCAGATTTAGCGGCAGTTATTGTCGGCGGAAACGATGTATTACGTAATGGTTTTTCACCACAACGCTTTCATCAGAATTTACGCGAAATCGTTTCTGAGCTCACCGCTCTTAACAGCACTGTAATGCTCCTAGAACTACATGACCCAAACAAAATATTAAAATTACCAAAAACCCTCGCTGGCATTCTTGATCGCAGAATCACGATGGTCAACGCAATAACTAAATCTGTTGCGCAAGAGTTTTCAACAAAACTGCTTCAGACCCGCCAAATCTCAGATATTTACTCAAAAGATATGTGGCACGTCGATCGCATGCATCCATCGAAAAAGGGGCATCAGTATTTAGCTAAGAATTTTAGAAAGATATTGCTCGACGAAATTCCTGTGGCACCCGTTCATATTTCACCAGTTCAGATTAAAACTTGGAAAGAGTCCATGTCATGGATGCTGCTAAAGGGCACGCCTTGGTTTTTCAAACGTAGTTTTGATTTACTCCCGGCGGTTCTGTTCTTGATTGCAAAAGATAAATTACTCAACGCCTTTCGCGGACTGCGCGGTGAAGAAGATAACGTTCACTTTGCAAACTTCGCACAGACTCAATCAACAGAAGCGATTTCCGCGTAATACTCGTAAGTATTAAGCCACTGGCTTAAACTGGCCACATGCTCGCAATCATCGCTGCCGGTCAAGGATCACAATCCCCGGCAATGCTAAGTGCCTGGCTAAAGGATTCAACGCTTCGAGATACATGCGCAGCCTGGTCCCTAGAAATAGGAGTAGACCTCTTAACTCTTGGAACGTCCGCGGGTGCCGAAGAAATTAAAGACACCGCAGTTGCCCAGCCTTTAATCGTTGCAGCCGGTTTATTAAGTTTTAAAGCACTTGGTGTCACACCAACTGTTGTTGCAGGTCACTCCGTTGGAGAAATTACTGCGGCATCCCTTGCCACAATTATTTCCGAAATCGATGCAATGAAAATTGTTACAGCTCGCGGAAATGAAATGGCAAAGGCAGCAGCAATTACACCTGCTGGCATGTCAGCAGTTCTTGGCGGCGAACGTGAAGCAGTGGTCGCAGCAATTACTGCAGCAGGTTTAGTTGCAGCGAACGAAAATGGCGGCGGACAAATTGTCGCTGCTGGTTCATTTGATGCCTTAGAAAAACTTGCAGCCAATCCCCCTGAAGGTGCGCGCGTTCGTGCGCTCGCTGTTGCCGGGGCGTTTCACACCTCTTATATGCAACCTGCCATCGAACCACTTCGCGCACTCGTTGCCGCCACTCACACCCACGATCCTGTGGCAGCGATCATCTCTAATAAAGAAGGCGCACAAGTTTCAAGTGGGCGCGAATTTATGGATCGAATCGTTTCTCAGATCGCTAATCCAGTGCGTTGGGACTTATGCATGAGTACTCTGAAATCTATGGGCGTCACAGGTGTTATCGAATTAGCACCGGCTGGAACATTAGTTGGATTACTTAAGCGAGCAGAACCAAGTATCGAAACCTTTGCGCTGAAATCACCGGATGATTTAGATGCCGCGCAAATCTTTGCAGCAAATCATGGGAGTAAATAAATGACGACTATAAAAAGTAGCAAAGGATCTGAAGCGCAGATTGTCTCTGTTGGCACATATCGTCCTGCGCGCTTAGTCCCTAACTCAGAAATTGTGGATCGCATTGATTCAAGTGATGAGTGGATTCAACAACGCACCGGCATTGAATCACGCCGCTTTGCACGCCCTGATGAATCAGTTATTGATATGGCGCAAGCTGCTGCAGAAGTTGCACTCAAGCGAGCCAAGCTAACGATTGCAGATATCGACACTGTCATCGTTGCAACGATTACTTTTCCTTATCAGGCACCGAGTGCCGCAACCGCTTTGATTGAACGTTTAGGAAATCCAAAGGCTGCAGCATTTGATGTGGGCGCTGCCTGTGCTGGTTTTTGTTATGGACTTGGAATGGCTAATGATTTAGTCCGCGGTGGAACATCTAAAAATGTTCTAGTCGTTGGAGTTGAAAAGATTTCAGATTTCACAGACCCAGATGATCGCGCTACCGCTTTTATTTTTGCCGATGGCGCAGGAGCCGTTGTTGTAAGCGCTGCAGAGCGCGTAGGTATTGGTCCAACTATCTGGGGGTCCGATGCTGCAAACCGCGATGCAATTTTGATGGAGCCAGCCTGGACTGATTACAAGAAAACTCCGCAATCAACTATTGAGCAACTTAAGTGGCCATACATCGAACAACAAGGACAGACAGTTTTTCGTTGGGCTGTATTTGAAATGAGCAAAGCTGCGACGCGCACACTGGAAGCAGCAGGTGTAACAGTTGATCAACTCGGCGCGTTTATTCCGCACCAAGCTAATTTTAGAATTATTGAAGCAATGGCCCGTCAGATGGATATTCCTGATTCAGTTGTGATTGCAGATGACATCAAGACAAATGGAAATACATCTGCTGCATCGATTCCACTTGCAATGGATGCGCTGCTTGAAAAACATCCAGAGTTACATGGCTCACTCGCTTTGCTCATTGGTTATGGTGCGGGCCTTGTATATGCGGGACAAGTAGTCCAATTACCTCCTGCACCATAATAATTTCTCGCTTATGCGGGGCAATTACTCGTAAGTAAGCCCACTTATCCGAGAGAATTGCGCCCTAGCTGAAAACTACAGAAGAGGATTTACCAAGATGGCACTTTCACAAGCGGATGTATTAGCAGGACTAAAAGAGATCGTTGAAGAAGTTGCAGGTATTCCAGCTGCATCAATCGAACTCGATAAGAACTTCACTGACGATCTAGAAGTAGATTCCCTCAGCATGGTTGAAGTTGTTGTAGCTGCTGAAGAGCGCTTTGGAATCAAAATTCCTGATGAGAAAGTAACTGACCTCGCAACTGTTGGCGATGCTGTTAATTTCATCGTTAACGCAGCTAAGTAATTATTTAGTTAAAACCCCATGCGTCGCGTTGTTGTAACAGGACTCGGTGCCACCACCCCAATCGGTGGCGATGTGCAATCTTCATGGTCGGCTTTACTTGCCGGCACATCTGGTGTGCGCACATTGACCGAAGAGTGGGCATCGGGTTTATCTGTACATTTTGCAGCGCGCGTTGCACAAGAACCAAGTGAAGTGATGGAGCGCGTTGAAATGCGCCGCTTGGATCGCTCAGAACAATTCGCATTAATTGCATCTCGCGAAGCTTGGAAAGACGCAGGTTCACCTGTTGTCGATAACGAACGACTCGGTGTTGTTATCGCATCCGGTATCGGTGGCGTAATTACTCTGCTGGATCAACATGATGTCTTGAAAGAAAAAGGCGCACGCCTTGTAAGCCCGCACACTGTTCCAATGCTTATGCCAAATGGACCAGCGGCAAATGTCGGCATCGAACTCAAAGCTCAAGCAGGTGTTCACACACCAGTCAGTGCATGCGCATCTGGCGCGGAAGCAATTGGTTACGCACTCGAAATGATTCGCTCTAATCGCGCAGACATAATTGTTTCAGGCGGTGTAGAGGCTGCAATTCATCAATTACCTATGGCTGGCTTTGCTGCGATGAAAGCTTTAAGCACACGCAACGATGATCCTGCTCGTGCATCTCGCCCATATGACATTGACCGCGATGGATTTGTTCTCGGCGAAGGTGGCGGAGTTTTAATTCTTGAAGAGCTAGAACATGCAAAAGCACGCGGTGCAAAGATTTACTGCGAATTAGTTGGACAAGGTCTTTCATCCGATGGCTATCACATTGCTGCTCCTGACCCAGATGGCTCTGGTGTGCAGCGTGCAATTAAGTTCGCACTTCGTGATTCAGGCCTAACAACAAAAGACATCGTTCACTTAAACGCACACGCAACATCTACTCCTGCTGGAGATATTGCAGAAGCAAATGCACTACGCCTGGCCCTTGGCGCAGATGCTGATCACGTTGCAGTCTCTGCAACGAAATCTGTTACTGGGCACCTACTTGGTGGCGCCGGTGCAATCGAATCTGTCTTTATTGTTAAAGCACTGCAAGAGCGTTTAGCTCCACCGACTATGAACATCGAAAACCTAGATCCTGCTGTAACAATCGATGTTGTCAGAGATAAACCACGCGCTCTTCCACAAGGTGATATCGCAGCGCTTAATGATTCATTTGGTTTCGGCGGCCACAACGTCGTTCTCGCCTTTAAGTCCTACTAATGGATCAACGCGATCCGATTGCGCGTATTCAACGTTTAGTTGATAACGGCGCACATGAATTACTTTTCCCCCGCACAGATTGCGGAATGGTTGCTGCAACGGGTTCAATAAAAGGAAACAAAGTAATCATCTTTGCATCCGATGCCACAAAACAAGGTGGTGCACTCGGAGCCGATGGCGCTCACGTAATTGTTGAGGCATACAAAGCAGCAATGAAAGAACAACTACCGATTATTGGTATTTGGCACTCCGGTG
>BJFT01000023.1 GCA_014190015.1 Actinomycetes bacterium | reverse complement strand
ATTGCCAATCCAACTTCCTGTGCTTCGATATCTGCTTGCCCTGTTGCGCGAAGTGTTTCTTCTACGCGTTGAGCAAGCAAAACTAAGTCATCTTCATTTACAGGTCGTCCCTGGCACGCTTTGCGCACACCAACTAAAACCTTCTCGCGACTAAATGGTTCAGTCGCACCGCTTCGCTTAATAATGTTAAGCAGAGCTACTTCTTGTGTAGAAAATCTCTGTCCGCACTCTGGGCACTCCCGGCGACGGCGGATCTGTGTGCCATCTTCAACAGGGCGTGAGTCAACGACTCGAGAATCATCGTGTCTGCAAAACGGGCAGATCATCTCGGCGTGTCCTCTCTAGTAAATCCCACTATTTTCCAAAATTCGCTGTATTGCGCGGAAGGAGAAAACTACCCTATAAACACTACTTATGGAAAGTTTTCCCGTTTCGACCCCTACATATAGTGGAAACCATAAAGGATTCGTTGAAGGTTTGCCGGTATTGCTCGCACTCCACGCTCACACCCGCGTGTCGCGAGCGCATGGGTCGGTCTAGAAGCTCTGCTGCCCGCCTAGGTAGGTCGCAAGGACTGCGATCTGACGCATGGCATCAGCATCTGCCGCCAGCGGGTTGGCATCGACGACCGCAAAGTCGGCGTACTTGCCGATTTCGATACTGCCAATCAGATGCGCTTTCCCAAGGGCCTTCGCCCCACCCATTGTGTGGGCCATAAAGGCAGTAGTTGCATCAATCTTTAAGTCATCAGCGCCGAGTTCTGTGCCGTGCACAGTCAGGCGATCCATTGCAGCAGCCATTGCTTCAAATGGATTTGGTTTGCCAACAGGGGCATCGGATGACAATGCAAATGCAACGTTATTTTTTACAAACTCACCGAGTGGATTAAAGCGCTCGCCAATTTCATTGCCAACAGCAGTAACAACACCATCACCCCAATTGTGATGGTGAATGGGTTGATTGACCGCAATGATTTCTAAT
Source organism: Actinomycetes bacterium (assembly GCA_014190015.1). GTDB lineage: Bacteria > Actinomycetota > Actinomycetes > Nanopelagicales > Nanopelagicaceae > Planktophila. Next base: position 14,083 of record BJFT01000023.1, on the reverse strand, counting down.
TCTCGGAATTCGTGTGATTGTTTTTCCTGTGGCAAACCGCAGTGTTCAATTCGAACAATTGGAAAATTACCATTAACGGTTTTGATCTCTTGCTTACGCATCGCACGAGCAGAAGAAATAACCATTCCGATTGCAGTTGGTGATTGTGCATGTGTTGCAATGTGATAACCCTTGTGCGCACAATCTAAAAAGATTGATTCAAACTCTTCGGCATCATGATAAAGCTGGCCCTTACGATTCTTATCTGCTTTGTAGCCTTCTGGGAAATATGCAGTCCAACCGCCTAAGGTCCCATCTGCATACATCTTGATGCCATTGGCCGTCAGCATTGTGTTATCAATTGCCGCGTCTGCGCTGAGCTTTTGTGCATGGCCTACTTGTGATGAAATCAGATACATCGAATAACGAACTTTGAGTCCGCCGTTTTTCTTGGCATCTTTATATGTATCAAATTCGCGCTGGCTTACTTGCGCATCTCCCACTGAAGTCACACCATGTCGAATGAATTCTTGCTGTGCTTGCATAAATTGCTTTGTCAGCACGCTCTGTTCATCTGGCAAGTGAAAATTGGGTCCATGATTTGTCACTTTTACACCATCATTGCCAGTCAAAATGTCACACGCGGCGTCCCAGATAACACCTGTTGGATTGCCCGCAGCATCTCGCTCGAATGCTCCACCCTTTGGATCTGGGGTTGCCGATGTGATGCCGCTTTTTTCTAGAACCAATGTGTTGACTGCCCCGCCGTGACCGCTGGCATTCATCACATAAATTTCGCGAGTAGTACTTATTTGATCAACATCTTCCTTAGTTGGGTGGCGTCCTTCTTCGAGGTTGCGGTGCTCATACCCAAATGCACGTAGCGGAACGCCTGGAGCAAGCGCAGCTTCTGCTTTTTTTAGAATCGCAATGATTTCGCCAATACTTTTTGCTTTGCCTGGTCCAACATCGACCCAATCCATCATCTGTCCATACATCAACGGGTGTGCATGCGGATCTACAAAGCCTGGCAATAAGAACGCGCCTTTGAGGTCGATTACTTCTTCAGCCCCTGCAGATAGTTCTGCACTGGTACCGATTGCGCTGATTAATCCATCTTTGACTGCAACAGCATCTGCACCGGCCGGAATATTTGCACTTGGCGAAATTATCTTCGCGTTAGCAAAGACCTTCATTTGATATCCGCCGGTGATCCTGGCTCTGTAACAACAATGACGCTTGGGGTTTTCATAGTTAACGCTTTCTTGAATTGCGAATGCAACTCTGCCGGTGTGCGAACGCGAGATGCGTTCATTCCAAAACCTTGTGCAACAACTGTGAGATCAAAGGAAGAAATATCCACACCATTTCGATCTGCCTTCGCGCGATCAAATGAGTCGCGAATTTCTCCATAACCTGCGTTATCCCAAATGATTGTCACGATTGTTCCGCTGACATCACGAGCAGTTGCAAGTTCTGAAATAGTAAACAAAACGCCACCATCTCCGGCAATAATCACAACGGGATCCTTGGGCGCTGCCACCTTTGCACCGATTCCCATAGGAAGCGCCGGTCCTAATGTTCCGAGTCCATACGGTGCAAGCCAGCGCTTAGGAGTCGACCACGGTGTGTAGTGATGAGCGGTATATGCCAACTGTGTTGAATCAATAGAGACAATTGCGTTATCCGGCATGACCTCTGAAATTACATCGAGCCACTCAAAGTGCGAGCGCGATTGATTAGTCCAACCAATATCGCCTCGCGCAGTTGCTGCCTCCGTTGCCGCGCTTTCATAAGCACTTGTATATCCGCTTGCATTTAACGCTGCCACCAACTCTTTTGCAAAGTTTGCAGCATCGCTGATGACACCGATGTCGGCCTTTAATCCTGATTGCAATTGCGTAGCGTCTAAATCCACACGAATCATTGACTTTGGCTGCGGCACTCGCTTGCCCGTATAAATAATGTCCACATCACTAAATTCTGTGCCGATGGCAATGACCAAGTCAGCGGCTGCAATCAGTGATTGTCCCCCACTAAATGGCAGCGTTGTTCCGGCGTTGAGGCGGTGCCAATCAGGCAATAACCCACGTGCATTTCCTGTGGTGATAACTGGTGAATTTAACTTCTCCGCAAGCGCCGTAATTTCTTTGTGCGCATAATTAGCGCCACCACCACAAATCAGAACAATCTTGCTTGACGAGCCGACCTTTGCAACAACTTTGGCCAAATCATCAGCGCTTGCGTGACGAGCAGGCAGTGCCACGTCAACTTTTTTTATCTCTGAAACATCTTTGCTCAGCACATCAAATGGCACTGAGATATGCACTGGTCGTGCGCGATTAACTTTCCAACTAGCAAAGGCTTGTGCAACAACTTCTGCGAATTGATCAGGGTCTGTCACAGTCACACTGGCATCGGTTAACTGTGTAAAAAAGCCTGCTTGATCTGGCACATCGTGAAGCGGTCCACGGTTCTTGCCACTCAGTTCTGACTCTGTACTCGCAGCCAAAACCAACATCGGAATCGAATCGTGCCAAGCTTGTGCAATAGGGGTTGCAGCGTTTAATACACCTGGGCCCGATACCAAAACACAGACTCCAGGCTTTCCTGAGATTCGCGCATATCCATCTGCCATAAATCCAGCGCCTTGTTCGTGACGCGGAACAATTCCTTTGATGCCGGTCTCTGTGATGCCGCGGTAATACTCGATCGTGTGAACACCCGGAATACCAAAAATTGTGTCAACGTCATATTGCTTGAGCAACTTCATTGCTTGGCTACCGAAACTCACTTCACTTACCCGCCTTTGCATTAAAGAAGTCGATGACATTTTGTGCTTGAACCGTAATGTATGCCTTTTGCGTAAATTGTGAAAGATAAGCAACGTGAGGCGTCAGTAACACCTGTGGGTTATTAAGCAATGGGTTATCACTCTTTGCTGGTTCGCCATCAATGACATCCAATGCAGCCCCTGCTAAGTGGCCAGATGCAAGAGTTGCAGCCAACGCATCTGAATCAATGATTGATCCGCGGGATGCGTTAACAAGGTATGACCTTGGTTTCATCGCTGCAAATAAATCCTTATTAAACATATGCTTGTTATCGGCAGTTGCCGGGATATTTATCGAGAGCACATCTGATTGTGCAATCAGCTCGTCAAAGCTGACAGATTTAAACTCTGATTTCGGTGCAACAAAAGGATCATGGAAAACCACGCTGCCAAAAATTGGTGCTGCGAATTTAGCAACTAATTGCCCGATGCGACCAAAACCCAATACACCTAACGTCATTAGCGACAAACGCGGTGGTACAACTGGATACGGAGTCTTAAACCACTCAAGTCTTTGCGCGGCGGCTGCAAACTTATCGACACCGCGAAGCATTGCAAGGGTTATTGCAAGTGTATGAGTTGCCACTTCTTCGGCCGGAAGCGCACCTAGTGTCACCAAAGCAATGTTGCGATCTGACAAAGCTTTTGTGTCCACGTTATCTGTGCCGGTGCTAAGCATCGAAACAACTTCCAGCTCTGGCAGTTGATTGATTAAATCCTTAGAGATATTTGCATAGCCAACTAGAAGTGCCGCAGCGCCTTTAGCTGCAGCAACAATTTCTTCGGAGTCATGAGTTTCAAGGCGCACAACGTCAAAACCTGCAGCCTTTAGTAAATCAATACCCGCAGATGGATCTAAATCATCGGTATCTGTATATACCGCTAAGCGGCTCATTGAACGTGTTCGAGGAACTTCTTGGTGCGCTCGTGTGCAGGCTTTGTGAAGAATTGATCTGGTGGCAACGCTTCAACAATCTCGCCCTCATCAAACATCAACACTTCATTTGCCACACGACGAGCAAAGCCAACTTCGTGAGTAACAACAAGCATCGTCATTCCATCTTCTGCCAGCTTTTCCATCACCTTAAGCACTTCGCGCACAAGCTCTGGATCTAAAGCACTTGTTGGCTCATCAAAGAGCATTAACTGCGGCGCCAAAACAAGTGCACGTGCAATTGCTACGCGCTGTTGTTGACCACCGGAAAGCTCTGATGGAAAAAACGTTGTGCGATCACCAAGACCCACGCGCTCGAGCATATGAATCGATTGCTCACGTGCATCTTTCTTGTCCACGCCCTGCACTGTGGTCAGTGCGCACATCACGTTTTCGACAGCGTTTAAGTGTGGGAACAAATTAAACTTCTGAAAAACCATTCCGATTCCGCGGCGACGAAGAGCCAAAACTTTTTCACTCTCAGGCTTTGCACGCGAACCATCTGCAGCGCCTGCAATGAGCTCGCCATTAAACAAAATCTTTCCTGAATGCACTGGCTCGAGTAGCGCAATCAGACGCAAGAGGGTTGATTTACCTGATCCCGAAGGACCCATGATCGCCTTTACTTGGCCAGCGTTGATTGAAAAATCAACACCTTTTAGAATGTGATTTTCGCCGTAATACTTTTCGACTTTTTGTACATCAATAAGACTCACTTTGAAACCTTCTCACTCTTCTTAACCGTTGAGATCCACGCATAACGCTTCTCAAGACGTGATTGAAAAACCATCAATACAGAGACGATTACTAAATAATAAATTAGTGCAGCTGCGTAATACTCAACGAATCTAAAGGTTGCAGATACACCATTGCCGGCGCGAGTAAGCAACTCTTGCAGTGAAATAACAGATGCCAACGACGTGTACTTAATCATTCCGATGTACTCATTAGCAGTTGGCGGAATCGCAATACGAGTCAGTTGAGGAATAATCACTTTGCGCATTACCTGTATTGGTGTCATTCCCAATGCGCGACCAGCAAGTGCTTGTCCATCATCAACGCTCATAATCGATGAACGCAAGATCTCAGCCATATACGCACCTTCAAGAATAGAAAGCGCAAGCAACGCTGCTAAGAATGGGCTATACCACTCTTGACGCATCGCAGGAATTAACTGTGGAAGCGCGTTCCAGACAATAAGTAAAAGTAACAACGCTGGGATGGCGCGAAAGAGCCAGATATACACACCAGCGAATGCTTTGAGCAGTGGGTTCTTACCCAAGCGGAAAATAGCTAAAAAGAAACCAAAGAAGATTGCAAGTAATTGAGAGAGCGTTGCAAGCGAAATTGATATCGCAGCGCCCTTCAGAAAGGCTTCAGAGACTAGGACTTCAAAGAATAAATCACTTTCGAAATCCATCTGCTGGTTCTCCCCCTTAGATTGATATTAATAAAGTGATGCTGGCGGTTTATCCGCCAGCATCACTTTATTTTTACTACTTTTTCCTCGAAGAAATTCCGAGATTTAGATTGGCTCTCCTGTTGTGGTGAGCTTCTCTGGATCCAAGTTGTACTTCTTAGCAATCTTGGCAAGTGTTCCGTTTGAAATCAGCTTCTCAACGGCTTTCTTTACTGCTGGAGTGAGATCTGATCCCTTCTGCATGTATACAGCGAAAGAAACATCTCCAAGGAAGTATCCCTTAGCAACTTCAAGACGCTTTGCATTCTTGTTTACGATATCGCCACAAGCAACATCTGTCTCAACAATGCCATCAACTTTTCCGTTCAAGAGCGCAGCAACTGTCTCTGCAACCTTTGGATATGAAGAAATCGCAATTGGCTTCTTTCCTGTGTCCTTACAAATCTTGTCTTGTGCCTTTACAAGACCTTCATTTGCAGATGCACCTTGTACGGCAATACGAGTTCCACAGAGAGAGAATGAGATATCAGTAATCTTCTTTGGGTTGCCCTTTGCAACTACAACGCCTGGACCTGTTTCAAGGTAAGGAACGCCATCTGCAACAGCCAAACGCTTGTTGCTGAGATAAAGCGCAGTCCACACGATGTCGCAACGACCAGCTACGAGTGCAGGAATAAGACCATCAAATGATGTAGCAAGTTGCTTGATCTTTACCTTAAGTTCTTTTGCAAGTGCTGCTGATGAATCAGCATCAAATCCAATGATTTTTCCTGAAGTTCCATTTGCGTAGTACTCCATTGGTGGATACTCAGGATCAATGCAATTTGTTAGCGTTCCCTTTGTTACAAGATCCGCTTTCCAATCTGCTTGTGCTGGTGCAATAGATCCAAGCACGAGCGCCACAGTTGCGATCGAAACCGCAATTACTGACTTCTTTGAATTCACTGACAATCCTCCCCATACCTAATTGAATGGGGAGAGCGTATGTGGCAATTGCCCCATTAACAATAGATTTTGGGGTGAAAATCCCTGAAGAATCTAAGCCAGCGGAACGCGGATCTTCTGCCCCGCAACCACATTGCCATCAGATAAAGAGTTGGCAGTAACGATTGCATCAACCACAGAACGGACGTCTCGACCATCGGCCACAGTTTGTGCGATGGACCAAATTGAATCGCCACTGCCCACGGTCAAAACGACATAATTTGTTGATCCTGAAACCTCATTGCTAGTAACCACATCGCCAGCTCCTGCTGTAAAAGCAAAGCCGGCTAGCAAAACAACAGCAAGAGAAAGCACCACGAGAGTACGAGCTAATCGACCACGGCGATTAAGCCCTGACGGAATGATCAATGTTGAAGCTGCGTATGTACTCATGGTCTTTACTCCTGCTGCGGGTAAAACCTCGGGGAAGGTTTTTCGAACACTTGTTCGATAGGAAAACCATACCCCCACCCACTGACAGATGCAAGTTATTTTCGAACATATGTTTGAATTTTTTTAGGCTGAGAGTGTGCTGGCTGGCTGGAACCCGCCCGACAGGGCTATCCCACCTTTACCTAATCGTTATAAATACCTGAAATTCGCCCCTTCTCACTGGAGCAAAAGGGGTTTAGATTCACACCACCGAAGTCCGGCTCAATTCTGTGGAAAGGCTGTGAGTTGTGTCTTTAATCGCTAAGAACATCTCGCTTACACACAATGGCGAAACGTTTCTAGATGATGTTTCATTTACAGCAGCTCCCGGAATTACTGTATTAGTCGGACCAACACTGAGTGGAAAAACGACACTCATGCGCGTACTCGCAGGATTGATCAAACCTGAATCAGGAAGTGTCACTGTTAATGGTGTCGATGTCGGCGCAATTTCAGTTAAAGATCGCTCAGTATCTTTCGTTTATCAACAATTTATTAATTACCCCTCCTTAAGCGTCTTTGACAACATCGCTTCTCCTCTTCGCGTACAAAAAGAAAAGTTAAGCAAAGAAGCAATTGCAGATCGCGTTAATGAAGTTGCAAAGATGTTGCGCATCACCGAGCTATTGGATAGAAAACCATCCGCGCTCTCTGGTGGACAACAACAACGCGTTGCGATTGCTCGCTCTCTTGCACGCCGCAGTGATGTTGTTCTGCTCGATGAACCACTTGCAAACCTTGACTTTAAATTACGTGAACAGTTGCGCGATGAATTACAGCGAATCTTTGCCGATGCCAACATGATGGTTATTTACTCTACCGCCGAACCTCTCGAGGCGTTGGATATGGCATCTCACACAATCGTTATGAATGAAGGACGCGTCGAGCAAGATGGAGAAGCTCTCGATTTATATGCACGTCCAAAGAACATTCCTGTTGCGCAAGCAATGAGTGATCCACCACTTAACCTCATTAGTTCAACTCTTGCCACTGCTAATTCAGAGTCACTTGGCAGCGTATTGCGCGATAAGTTCGGCGGCGCTTTCACACTCGGAATTCGTCCACACAACATCGCACTTAAATCTCAAGGTGCACAAGACATCGCGCTCAATGGCAAGGTTCGTATCGCAGAAATAACAGGTAGCTCAACTTACGTTCACTTAGATCTCGGTGACTCAGAAACAATTGTTCTAGAAGTCGAAGGAGCGCAACGCTTTGATATCGGTTCGGCGATGACTGTTTATTTAGATCGCAGCGCTATATATGGATTCGACCCTAAGGGTGGCTTAACTCTCTTTGCTCCAGCGGCGGTGCGCTAATGGCTGAGATCCGTTTAGAAAACGTCGGCCACTCATACGATGGTGGCGCAACATTTGCACTCAATCCAATTTCTTTGACGTGGAAGGATGGAAACGCAGTTGCACTTCTTGGTCCATCTGGTTGCGGTAAAACAACGCTGCTTAACATTATTTCCGGGCTTTTAACCCCTTCAGTTGGTCGCGTCTATTTTGATGGCGTCGATGTCACTGATTTAGATACTGCAAAGCGAAATGTTGCTCAAGTTTTCCAATTCCCAGTTTTATACGACACGATGACAGTGCGCGAAAATCTTGCTTTCCCCCTAAAAAATCGCGGTGTGGCTAAAGATGTAATCGCAACGCGAGTAGATGAAATTGCAGAACTTCTTAACATCACAAAGTACCTCGACATTCGCCCCCTCAAGTTACGCTCAGATTTACAGCAACTCGTTAGCCTTGGTCGTGGACTAGTGCGAAACGATGTTCCTGCAATTCTCTTTGATGAGCCCCTCACCGTTATCGATCAAAACTTTAAGTGGACTCTGCGTGGTCGCCTAAAGGAGATGCACAATTCCACTCGTCACACATTGGTCTACGTAACTCATGATCAGACCGAAGCGTTGACATTTGCTGACGAGGTTTTAGTTCTAAACCAGGGCAGCGTCGTTCAATCCGGAACCGCATCTGAACTCTTCTTATCTCCACAAGATGAGTTTGTTGGCTTCTTTATTGGGTCTCCCGGTATGAACTTCCTAGATGGCAAAGTATTTGATGGCGCTATAACCGTTGGCAGTACCCAAATTGGAACAGTTGATGGCTCATCAAAACTTGATAACGGAAATGTTCGAATCGGAATTCGCCCTGAGTTCTTATCGCTGAACACCTCAGGTTCAGGTATATCCGTAAAGATCAATCGCGTCGAACACCGCGGTGGTTACAAGATGGTGCACGCAGATGCCAAAGAAGGAAAGTTTGTCGCCAAGTTAGGGACAGAATCAACTCTTGCAGCAGGTCAGAGCGCTCATCTGGAATTTGATGCTCAACGAACTTTCTTGTTTCGCAATTCAAAAGTATGCGGGACTGTCAACATTAAGGGAGCGAAATAATGAAGACTCGCAATAACAAAGCATGGTTTTTGGTTCTGCCCGTTATTTTGGTTGTCTCATTCACAGCACTCATTCCCTTGATGACTGTTGCGAACTATGCGCTACAAGATGTTTTCAGTCCCGATAATCGCTTGTTTGTAGGCATGAAGTGGTTCTATGACATTACAAATGATCCACTAATTATCGACGCCTTCCAGCGCAGCTTCCAATTTTCAATTCAAGCACTTCTTATTCAAATTCCACTGGGCATTGCAATCGCACGCATCATGCCGAAATCTGGATGGAAAGCATCTGCAGCCCTTGTTGCAGTTTCAATTCCGCTGATTATTCCTTTTAACGTAATTGGCTCTACATGGTTGATCTTCTCTCGCAAAGACATTGGTCTTGGCGGATTCTTGCTCAATAAGTTATTTGACTTTGACTTCACATCTGATCCAAAAGATGGTTGGGGTTTGATTCTTGCTGTCGATGTATGGCACTGGACTCCACTCGTTGTACTCCTTGTATACGCAGGTCTGCGTTCTATTCCACAGGCGTATTACCAAGCCGCGGCAATTGATGGTGCCTCATCATTTGCAGTCTTTAGATATGTAGAGCTTCCAAAGCTACGTCGTGTTTTGCTTATCGCGCTTTTGCTTCGCTTTATGGATAGCTTCATGATCTACACCGAACCATTTGTGATCACAGGCGGTGGTCCGGGTGATGCGACAACCTTTGCAAGTATCTTGCTAACAAATATTGCTGTAGGCCAATTCGACGTAGGTCGAGCCGGTGCATACTCACTTATCTTCTTCTTACTTATCCAAATTATGTCATTTATCTTCTACACCGTATTGACTCTTCAAGATCGAGAAGAGGAGACGAAAACTAAATGAGTAAGTCACAGACACTCGTTAAAGGCGCATTCTCTCCTCAGAAAAAGAAGCGTTCATTGCCATGGTCAGGAACTATTTTCTGGCTAGTCATCGCAATCTGGATGGTTCCGGTTGTGTGGTTAATTCTTATGTCGGTGCGTCCATCAGTTGATATTTTAAGTAACTTCGAAGTTATTCCATCACGATTTACATTTGATGGCTATCGCGACTTCATTCTAAAAGACATGTGGTACAAGGCCTACCTCAACTCTTTGACGTATTCGACGCTTAACACAATCTTCTCAGTAACCCTTGCGTTGCCAGCAGCGTATGCGTTCTCGCGCTTTAGCTTTACTGGAGATAAGCACTTATTCTTCTGGTTACTGACAAATCGCATGGCTCCTGCTGCTGTGTTCTTGCTTCCTTTTTACAACATGTACAACGCCGTTGGATTATTTGATAAGACACTCGGTGTAGCAATTGCACACATGCTCTTTAACGTTCCACTTGCGGTCTGGATTCTTGAAGGCTTTATTTCAGGTATCCCCCGCCAAGTAGATGAGACTGCAGCAATTGATGGTTACTCACTACCTAAGTTCTTTATCAAGATCTTCTTACCGATGATTCGCTCGGGTATTGGTGTTACTGCGTTCTTCTGCTTCATGTTTAGCTGGGTTGAATTACTTATTGCCCGCACCATTACAAGTACGGATGCAAAGCCAATTAGCGCAGCGATGACACGTACAGTTTCATCTGCCGGTACTGACTGGACACTACTTTCTACTGCAGGTGTTATGACGATCATCCCTGGTGTTCTTGCTATCTGGTTCGTTCGTAAGTACATCGCCAAGGGCTTTGCGTTAGGTCGTGTATAAAGATGCTTAAGTGGATGGTGTGGACGCTGCCGGTTGCGATTGTTTTTATCGCTGCATTCTTATTAATCGTTGGCCTAACAATTTGGGGTCACTACCGCACACCACGTATTCGTAAAGGTTTCTTGCGCATCACAACCGATCGCGGAGATCGTGTTTATATCGCATACATTTCATTTGCAGCGTTCATGATCTTATGGATCGCTTTAGCAGATGCGATGTTGTACGTCGGCACCGGTATCGGTGTTGCACTAGCCGCAATCATTTTGAAGTGGGGCTAGTAAAAAAACAAAAAATAGAATTGTTGCAAGTTAAAACTTGTAGCGATACGTAAGAACCACTCACTCGGGTGGCTTTATGAGGAGGGAAACATAGTGCTAGGAAAAAGAGCTAAGCTCATTCTTCTGCCTGTGCTTGCAGGAACACTCGTACTAACAGCTTGCGGCGGCGGCGGATCCGATTCTGGAGACACCGCAGCGCTAGAAACAGCGGCAGCAAAGTGGATTAACGACGAATTCCAACCAAGTGCAATCTCAAAGGACGAGCAAACCGCTGAAATGAAGTGGTTTATTGAAGCATCGGCCCCATATCGTGGCCTTTCAATTAAGGTCGCTTCAGAAGGTCTTACAACACACAAGTATGAGTCCGAAGTCCTTACAAAGGCTTTCGAAGAGATTACCGGTATCAAGGTAACTCACGACATCATCGGTGAAGGTGACGTAGTACAGAACATCCAGACTGAATACCAGACTGGACAACCAATCTACGATGCATACATCAATGACTCAGACCTCATCGGTACACACTCACGTTCAACAGCAGTATTGCCTTTGAGCGAGTACATCGATGGTGAAGGTAAGGATGTAACTTCTCCTTATCTAGATCTCGAAGACTTCATTGGTCTTGACTTCACAACTGGTCCAGATAAGAAGCTTTATCAGTTGCCTGATCAACAGTTCGCGAACCTTTACTGGTTCCGCTATGACTGGTTTACAGATCCAGCAATTAAGGCACAGTTCAAGAAGACTTACGGATATGACCTAGGTGTTCCAGTTAACTGGTCTGCTTACGAAGATATCGCGAAGTTCTTCTCAACTCAGGTAAATGGCAACGGCAAGATTGATGGAACCAAGGTCTATGGTCACATGGATTACGGCAAGAAAGATCCATCACTCGGCTGGCGCTTCACAGATGCTTGGCTCTCAATGGCTGGTAACGGCGATAAGGGTCTTCCAAATGGTTTGCCAGTAGATGAATGGGGTATTCGTGTTGAAGGCTGTCACCCAGCTGGATCATCAGTAACTCGTGGTGGCGATACAAACGCACCAGCATCTGTCTACGCAATCCAGAAGTACATTGACTGGTTCAAGTACACACCACCAACAGCTCGTGGTATGGACTTCTCTGAGTCAGGTCCAGTTCCTGGACAAGGTTCAGTTGCTCAGCAAATGTTCTGGTACACAGCATTCACCGCAGATCTCTCTAACCCAGAGATCTCACCAAAGGTTGTAAATGCTGACGGAACACCAAAGTGGAAGATGGCTCCATCTCCACACGGTGCATACTGGCAAGATGGCATGAAGCTCGGTTACCAAGATGTGGGCTCATGGACATTCTTCAAGTCAGTCTCTAAAGAACAACGCGCTGCTGCATGGTTATATGCACAGTTCGTAACCAGCAAGACAGTTGACCTTAAGAAGTCAATCACTGGTTTGACATTCATTCGTGAATCCACAATCCAGGCTCCATACTTCACTGACAACGCAGCTAAGTACGGCGGTTTGATCGAGTTCTACCGCTCACCAGCACGCGTTCAGTGGTCACCAACAGGAACAAACGTTCCTGATTATCCAAAGCTTGCTCAGCTATGGTGGCAGAACATTGCTCCAGCAGCTGCCGGTGAAAAGACCGCGCAACAAGCAATGGATGCTCTCGCAAAGGCACAAGACGACGTTCTTACACGTCTTGAAGCAGGCGGAGGACAAGGTGACTGCGGTGTCAAGATGAACCCAGAAAAGGACGCTAAATACTGGTTAGACCAGCCTGGTGCTCCTTATCCTAAGTTAGCTAATGAAAAGCCAAAGCCTGAGACTGTTGATTATGACACTCTCATCGCTTCATGGAAAAATTAACTAACTAAGTAAACCGTCAAATGGCTGGTCGACTCGAAAGAGTTGGCCAGCCATTTGTTTTAAAGAGATGTAAATAAAAAAAGTTAAAGAATCCCCTGCGACATAGAAATCATCTGCCACACAGTTGTTCGCATACGCCGTGGTTGCTCAAGCACAGTTGAAATAGCAAAAGCAATATCATCAGATTTTAAATAACCTTCGCGTGCGGCGTCATCTAATTTTCTTCCATCGCCAACAGCAAAGTTTGTCTCTGTCGCAGCAGGTGCTATCAAAGTTACTCGCACACCAGATTCGCGTAACTCATCATCTAAACCAATGGCAAGACCAACTTGTCCATGCTTTGTTGCGGCATAGACGGCTTGATTCTTCTTTGAGCGATACCCAGAGATAGATGCCACGATTAAAATATCTCCACCACGATCATTTTTTAAATGTGGCACAGCAGCGCGCACGGTCCAGATAGTTCCCTGAAGATTTGTCTCCATCATTTCGTTAAGTCGTTCATCGCTGTAATCTAAAATTCCGCCATATAAACCAATTCCGGCATTTGCAATCAAAGAGTCGATTCGACCAAAAGTTTTCACCGCTAAATCCATCAGAGCCGCGCAATCACCCGGCTTTCGAATATCACAGACCCCCGCCACAGCCGATCCACCAGATGCTGCAACAAAGTCAGCCAACCCCGAAACATCTCGAGCCCCTAGCACCACGCGAGCACCCTTAGCCACCAAATCCTTAGCCGCAGCCAGCCCAATACCCGAAGAAGCCCCCGTAATAACGACCACAGAGCCCTTTACATCTCTCTTCTCACTCATCCCACAAGCATAAGCACTGGCACCTCAAATACCTTCAGAATCATTTCGAACATATGTTTGAATTTTTTCCAAATCTGCCCTACCCTTAACCCCATGAGCACAAATAAGCCTGTAGCAAAGAAATCAGCCCAAGTCACCGAATTGCCGGATGGTCCAGCAGATGCCCACGGCCTGACGGCCCGCCAGCTCAAGATCCTGACCGCCATCAAGGAAGCCGTGGACACCAACGGCTATCCCCCAAGCATGCGAGAAATCGGCACCCAGGCAGGCCTTTCATCCCCAGCTTCAGTTAAGTACCAGCTGGAAGAGCTCGAGAAAAAAGGCTTTATCCGCCGCGACCCAACCCGTGGCCGCGCCCTAGAAGTATTGCTCCCAGGTGAGTCTGAAAACTCTGCCCCAGTAGATAAAACAAAGTACATCCCTC
>BJFT01000022.1 GCA_014190015.1 Actinomycetes bacterium | reverse complement strand
AGTCTTGCCGGCTTTTTGGCGTGAGAACCAAGTGAAATCGGAACGCGCTTCTTGCGCATATGTTAGATATTTTGCGTTATTGATATGACCAAAAGCGTCGAGGTCATCCCAGCGCACATGAACTTTTGCTAGGTATCGCATTAGCGTGTCAGCTTTCTATACGTGACGCGGTGAGGACGAGCTGCATCAACTCCGAGTCGCTCAATTTTATTCTTTTCATAAGATTCGAAGTTTCCTTCAAACCAGAACCACTTTGAATCACCTTCGTAAGCCAAAATATGAGTTGTGATGCGGTCAAGAAACCAACGATCGTGGGAAATAACGACGGCGCAACCAGGGAATTCAAGGAGTGCGTTTTCAAGAGAACCAAGTGTTTCAACATCTAAGTCATTCGTTGGTTCATCCAGCAGCAATAAATTGCCACCTAACTTAAGTGTGAGTGCAAGATTTAAGCGGTTTCTTTCACCGCCTGATAAAACTCCAGCAGGCTTTTGTTGATCTGGACCTTTAAATCCAAAAGCAGAGACATATGCACGAGATGGCATTTCAACTTGTCCAACCTTGATGAAATCTAAACCATCAGAGACGACTTCCCAGAGAGATTTCTTTGCATCAATTCCACCACGTGATTGATCGACGTAAGCAATCTTTACTGTTTCGCCAACTTTTACCGAGCCACTATCTGGTGTTTCCATACCCAAAATTGTTTTAAAGAGAGTTGTTTTTCCAGCACCGTTAGGTCCGATAACGCCGACAATTCCGTTACGTGGCAAGGTAAATGAAAGATCGTCAATCAGTAAACGTTCGCCAAATCCCTTTGATAAGTGTTCAACTTCCACAACAACATTTCCAAGGCGTGGTCCAGGTGGAATCTGAATCTCTTCGAAGTCGAGTTTGCGCATCTTGTCAGCTTCGGCTGCCATCTCTTCATAGCGAGCAAGACGTGCTTTGGACTTTGTTTGGCGTCCCTTTGCATTCTGGCGAACCCAATCGAGTTCTTCTGCCAAACGCTTTGCGCGCTTTGCATCTTTCTGGCCTTCAACCTTGAGACGCGCAGACTTAGTCTCTAGATAAGTCGTGTAATTGCCCTCGTATGGATATGCACGACCGCGATCGAGTTCGAGAATCCACTGTGCAACGTTGTCCAAGAAATATCTATCGTGAGTAATCGCTACGACGGCGCCTGGATATTTGTTTAGGTGTTGTTCGAGCCACAAAACTGATTCGGCGTCCAAGTGGTTTGTTGGCTCGTCAAGTAATAGCAAATCAGGTGCTTGCAGAAGTAATTTACATAAAGCAACGCGACGTTTTTCTCCACCGGATAAAACCTTTACATCAGCATCCGGCGCCGGACAACGAAGTGCATCCATCGCTTGCTCAAGTTGTGAATCTAAATCCCAGGCATTGCGGTGATCTAGTTGTTCTTGAAGTGTTCCCATTTCAGCTAATAACTTGTCGTAATCAGCATCGGGGCTAGCCATTTCTTCAGAGACTGCATTGAAACGATTAAGCAGAGCCATTGTTTCGGCAACACCCTCTTGCACATTTTCTAGAACGTTCTTTGTTTCATCGAGTACTGGCTCTTGTAACAAGATTCCAACGGTGTAACCAGGAGTTAAAAAAGCTTCACCATTTGATGGTTGTTGTAAACCGGCCATGATCTGCAAGACAGTGGATTTACCGGCACCGTTAGGGCCAACAACGCCAATCTTGGCGCCAGGTAAAAACATGAGAGTGACGTCATCAAGAATTACTTTTTCGCCGTGCGCTTTACGCGCCTTCTTCATCGTGTAAATGAACTCAGCCATAGGACGAAACCTTACTAGTTCTTATCGGTAGACTTGCCCGCGTACATACAGGTGCCTGTAGCTCAGTCGGATAGAGCACCCGCCTTCTAAGCGGGTTGTCGCAGGTTCGATTCCTGCCAGGCACACAATAAAAAATATCCCGGCCTCTAGATTAGAAGCCGGGATATTTTTATTACTGATTAATTACTTGATCTTTGCAATCTGCTCTTTAGCCTTGGTTGCAAGTGGACCAGTGATTTGTGCAAAGCCCTTTTCTGGGTACTTTGATGCACACTTCTCCAACATGTATGTAAGGAAAGAGGCAACGATTTGTTGCTTCTCTGCGCTCTTGCCAGATGAATAAGCCAGAGCGTAAGAAGTTGTACCGATTGGATATGCGCCAGGAATCTTCTTTACAAAGTCCACGGAAACCGTTCCATTGTCGTTAATCGTTCCGCCACCAAGGAATGTTGACGTACCAGCAGCATCAGGTGCTACGAACTCACCATTTGCATTTTGAATGAAAGCAACTGGCAACTTGTTATCAGTTGCATAACTCAATTCGCTGTATGTGATTGAGCCAACTTTGCCTGCAACGCCAGCTGCATTCGCTGCCGATCCTGAAGCACCTTGGAAGTTAAAGAATGTTGAGATGTTATTAGGAGTTGCGTTGGCAAAAGTAGTGTTCTGTGCCTTTGGCCAGATTCGTGTATCTGGATTTTCGGCGTTTGCGCCCTTGAGAAAGCGTGTGAAGTTTTCAGATGTCCCTGAAGAGTCTGTGCGATACCAGACTGTGATTTGTTGATTAGGTAGGTCGATGTTAATTGTCTTTGTACTGTAGCTCTTGATCTTTGGTTTTCCCTTTGAATCAAGAACAGGAACAGTCTTAGTTACTTTCTTACCCTTGTTTGTAGTTGAGATCTTCTTTGTTTCGAAGATAGGAGTCTTTACTGTGCGCTCGTTATCCTTAGCCAAATCTGGGTGATTCCAATTAGTGATGTAGCCAGAGAAAATCTTTGCAACCGATGCTGGGCTCAAATAAATTGGCTCTTTAACGGTTGGCAAGTTGTACATAATCGCAATTGGAGCTGCGTATACAGGTGCGTAAATCAAGTTAGCTGGTGCACCTGAAGAATATGGTGCATCTGAGTTAGCAAAATCAACGAGGTTGCCTGAGAAATCTGAACGACCCTTACCGGATCCACCACCAGAATAATTGACTGTGTGGCCAGTGTCTTTTGTGAAGTCACCCTTACATGCATCTACGAGCGGAGCAGCAAATGTTGCGCCGCTGCCATTTATCGAACCTGCAAAAGCTGGGGAAGCCGATACGAACAAAAATGATGTAGCGATTGCTACGACTGTCAGTCTCTTGCGAGATTTCATCTATTCCTCCATAAGTAAGAACTACGTGTGAGGAAAAAGTAATGATACACACCTAACAACTAGGTTTTTTTAGGCAAACAAGTTGTGTAAGTTAAGTTAACAATTGGTGAATCAAATTAGCCGAATCGACCAGTTACGTAATCCTCAGTTCGCTTCTCTTTGGGATTAGAGAAAATCTGAGATGTTGGTGCGCTCTCAATCAAGCGACCAGGACCACCATCGGATAAAAAGAAGCCCGTGTAATCGGAAACTCGAGCGGCTTGCTGCATATTGTGCGTGACGATGACAATTGTCATGGTCGATGAAAGCTCACGAATAGTCTCTTCAATGCGCAGAGTTGAGCCAGGATCAAGTGCGGAGCATGGTTCGTCCATTAATAACACTTGAGGATTTACGGCAAGTGAACGTGCGATACAGAGACGTTGTTGTTGTCCACCAGAGAGTGCACCACCGTATTCGCCTAAGCGATCCTTTACTTCCTCCCATAATCCGGCGCGACGAAGACAACTTTCGAGTAGTTCGTCCTCACCAGAAACTTTTAACTGTGCTAAACGCAGACCAGAGAGCACGTTTTCTTTAATTGTCATTGAAGGAAAAGGGTTCGGCTTTTGAAAAACCATACCGATGCGCAAGCGAATCTTTGTTACATCTGTTCCAGATTCGTAAATATCTTTTCCTTCCAACAAAACCTCGCCAGCGAGCGCTGCTGTTGGGATAAATTCGTGCATGCGATTGAGAATTCTGATGAATGTAGATTTTCCACAACCGGATGGTCCAATGAGCGCTGTAACTGTTCCAGGAAAGAAATCTAGAGAAATATCTTCTAGTACATGCTTCTTCCCAAACCAAGCGTGCACACCGCGAGCTTCTAATCCAGTGCCCAGAACTGCTGTGCCTGGCTGTTTTTTGCTCGCATGGTTGCTGGCAACATCAGCCAATGAACTCACGTGGACATCATTCATTTTTTCCTCCGATTGATTCTTTTCGTTAAATTTTTCAGATTCATTTGATGTTGACATCAGCGTCCCGTTCTCTTGCCACTGAAGTATCTGGCCAAGGTGAAGAATATGAAGACGAGAAGCATTAAGACCATGACGCCCGCCCATGCGCGTTCAATAGACTCTGGATTACCGAGTGAAAGGTTTTTCCAAACGTAGTAAGGAAGCGCCGAACTATTTCCGCTAAATGGATTTAAATTAATTGCATCCGCTCCACCTATAGTCAGTAGGAGCGGTGCAGTTTCACCTGCGACTCGAGCAATTCCAAGGATGATGGCTGTGATCAATCCACTGCGAGCTGCGGGCAGAATAATCATTGCCACGGTGCGCCATTGTGTTGCACCAAGTGCCAAACCTGCTTCTCTTAAATCTGGAGGTATAAGTCTTAATACCTCTTCAGACGTGCGAGCAACTGTTGGGATCATCAAAATTGCAAGTGCAGCTGCGCCAGCACCGGCGTTATAGCTATTGCCTAAGCCAATCATCCACACTGCATAAATAAATAGGCCAGCGACGATTGAAGGAACTCCGCTCATTGCTTGAACAAAGAATCGGACCAAACCGGCTGCCCTGCCCTTTACTTCAACAATATAGAGCGCCGTCAGCAACCCAATCGGTGCACTAATAATTGTGGCAATTGCAACTAAATATAAGGTGCCAATAATCGCGTGTAGGAGTCCGCCTTCAGATACCGGGGCATCTGCTGATGAAAGAGACATATCTTTTGTAAAAATTCCCCATGTCAGGGCACCTACTCCGCGAGAATAGATCTCATACAAAATTGAAAATAATGGAATCAATACGAAAGTTGCTGCGATGTACACAAAGACTGTACTCACAGAGTTAAAGGCAGCCTTCTTGTCTTTTCTGACTCCACTGATCAGTACAGAAAAGACGAGTGCCATGGCGATTAAAGTCAGAGAAAAACCAAGTTTTCCCTTTAGTGGTGTCACCGCAACGATCAGAACAGTGCTTACGGCAGTAAGAAGAGCGCCAAATAAATCTGGCAAAACTCTCTTAAATGTTGGGCGCCACGGTTTCTCCGGAAGAACCTGAGGTGCAATTGATGTACTCATTAGCCCTTCCTCGCTGTTCTGTTGATAATAATGTTTGCAATGAAGTTAACGAGAAGTGTTACCATAAACAAAACGAAGCCTGCCGCCATCAAAGCTCTTAATTCAGGGGCGTCTGCTTCACCAAATTTATTCACAATCATCGATGCAACTGAGCCACCGGCGCTAAGCAAAACTTCAATACGAATGTCATAAACGAGATTAAGAACTGTATAGACGGCCACAGTCTCGCCGAGGGCGCGTCCTAGCCCAAGCATCGCTCCACCAACAATTCCACCAGCGCCATATGGAAATACAACTGCTTTAATCATTGACCATTTGGTCGCACCAAGTGCGTATGCAGCTTGAATGCGATCAAGTGGAGTTTGAGCAAATATCTCACGTGATATTGAAGTTACGATTGGAATAATCATGATTGCAAGAACAAGACCTGCGATAAATGGGGATCTTGTATATGCCGGTGCTGGCATATCAAAAAACGGAATAAAGCCGAGGTATTTATGAATTAATTTTGCCCAGTATTCAGCGTGAGGCATTAAAATGAAAAATCCCCACAAACCAAATACAACTGAAGGAATCGCTGCCATAACGTCAACTACGACAACCATTGGTTTCTTAATCCACTCAGGTGCGTAGTAAGAAAGAAATAGTGCAGCACCAACTGCAATTGGAACACCAATTAAAACTGCTAGGAATCCAATTACTAGAGTTCCGTACAACATTGCGCCGATTCCGTATTGCGCAGGTAAGCCCTCTTCAGGTGAAGCATCGATCCAATCGAAACCAGTTAAGAACTTTAAGCCTTCAGATCTAAAAATATCCAAGCCGTTATAAACCAAGAAAAATGCAATAAGCGCAAGAACAACTAGTGAAGACAAACCACCAGCGGTGACAATTGCACGAAAAACTTTGTCGGAAAATCGCGGTACCGTGGTGATCTCGCGCTTGGGCGGAAGGTTAGGTGTCACTGTGCTCACGAGGTGATACTGCTATTACGCCGGTGAAAATGGGCGGATGGATGGTTACGAGAAGGTGAACGAGTGGTGAAATTAATCCCGAGCCCGCCCGCGGCCGATACATTTGCCCCATGGCACTTGAGCACCCCCATCTGATCTGGATTGATTGTGAGATGACCGGGCTCTCCCTCGAAAGCGACGTCTTGGTTGAAATCGCCGTCCTTGTCACCGATAGCGAACTCAACGTCATCGGCGATGGTGTCGACGTTGTCATCAAAGCCACTGACGCGCAATTGGCAGCAATGAATGAATACGTCACCGAGATGCACACTAACTCAGGGTTACTAAGTGAAATCCCTAAGGGAATCTCCACATCTGATGCCGAAGCACAAGTACTCGCATACCTAAACGCATCTGGCGTCACAGAAGGTAAGTCGCCATTGGCCGGAAACTCTGTCGGAGTTGATCGCTCATTTATCGCACGCGATATGCCGCTACTAAATAACTTCTTGCACTACCGCACCATCGATGTCTCATCCGTTAAAGAGTTAGCACGCCGCTGGTTTCCACGAGTTTATTTCGCAGCCCCTGCTAAGACTGGAAATCATCGCGCCCTCGGTGACATAAAAGATTCGATTGCTGAGTTGAAGTACTACCGCGAAGCAGTATTTGTTGCATCCCCCGGCCCCGAGTCCGCACAATTAAAGGAGATTGCCGAACGTATTGGCGGGTAGTATTAGCACCTCATGGTGGGCGTAGCTCAGCTGGTAGAGCACCCGGTTGTGGTCCGGGATGTCGCGGGTTCGAGCCCCGTCGCTCACCCCACTATTTTCTTGTCCTGCATTAATTATAAATTAAAGGAGCACGACTGTGATCTTTGATGTTGTCGTAGAAATTCCTGCAGGCAGTCGCAACAAATACGAAATCGATCACCGCACCGGAGAAGTTCGACTCGATCGAATGCTCTTTACAGCAACTCGCTTTCCACACGATTATGGTTTTGTAAAAAACACACTCTCAAATGATGGCGATCCACTCGATGCATTAGTGATGTTGGACGAACCAACATTTCCTGGCTGCGTAGTTTCTTGTCGCGTCATCGGAATGTTTCGCATGACGGATGAAAAAGGTGGCGATGACAAACTTCTCTGTGTCGCAGCCGGTGATATCCGCAAATCAAATTTGACTGATCTCAAAGATGTTCCGACGTATGAATTAGAAGAAATTAAGCACTTCTTTGAAGTCTATAAAACCCTCGAGCCAGGCAAAGAAGTCCACGGTGGCGAATGGGTTGGCCACGATGCCGCAGAGCTGGAAATCAACGCGTCATACAAGAGATATCAGGATTCACATTAAATAAGGCGCTTATCGGCAAGTGGTAATTACCGACCACGCGCTGATAGGGTCTGCCAAGCATTTGAAGTCACCCACTTCAAATGGGTTGTTAGCTCAGTTGGTAGAGCAGGTGACTCTTAATCACCGGGTCGGGGGTTCGAGTCCCTCACAACCCACTTAGGTTTGATGCTTTCTTCAATCTCAACCCTGAGA
Source organism: Actinomycetes bacterium (assembly GCA_014190015.1). GTDB lineage: Bacteria > Actinomycetota > Actinomycetes > Nanopelagicales > Nanopelagicaceae > Planktophila. Next base: position 7,542 of record BJFT01000022.1, on the reverse strand, counting down.
ACTGCCTGTGAATCTATTTTCAAGCGTACCTAAGTTCACTTTCAAGTTGCTGGGTGCTTCCTGGCATTAAATCATTCTCTAACTAACAAAGGAGAGTGACATGCGCTTAAAAAATCTCATGGTTTTTGCTTTAGCTACAACGTTCATCTCGACATCTTTAGTTTCTGCTTCAGCAGATTCTGCAAAGCCAGGCCTAAGCATGACCCATATGAAAACAGGTGCCGGTCTGGCATCAACTCTTGAAGCGGCAGGGGTTGTTCTCTACGTTCAGGGTGGCGCTACAGCTTCGGTAATTGGTGACTCAATCAGTGCAGCAGCGGGTCAATATGTCTTTCATATTCCAATTACAGCGAATAAATCAGGTGTTCAACACCTAGGAAGCAACATAGTATTTTTTAACACAGCAAATAATTCTCAACTTCAATTGCGTAATCCAGTAATTGATTTAAGTAAAGGCGTCATAACAGCAACAGTTCCACAAGCTGGCGATCAAAAACTTGATATTTTGACAATCACAAATGCTGCGTCTTTACAGCCAAAGGTCACAAATGATCGAAAGGCGAATCTACGTACCACTGCTTATGCTGGTGCGACCTTGTCACTAGCACCTGGAATTGCAGCAGCGATTTCTACAATCCTGGGATTGCCTGCTAATTCGCTCCCTGATGCTGCGGCATTTGGTAGCGCAGATGTAACTCTGTACAGCAAAATTAAGAAAAAGTAATTAAGAAAATATATGGAATCTGTCTCTAGGCGGGCGCTACTGACTGGTGCATGTGCACTTCTCCTTGCGGGAACTTCACATGTTCCGGCAGTAGCGAATCCTGCCGTTAAAAAACTTCCTGGTGGAAAACTTTCTGTAAAACTAAAGGATCTTTCCGCACTTTCAACAGACGGCGGTGCGGTCCGAATAGGTTCAATTAAGGGCGCTCCGGTTGGAATCGCACGAATCGCTAATAATAAATACGTAGCACTTGATTTGCGTTGCCCGCATCAAGGTGCCACTGTCGACAAGAGTGCGACTGGCTGGTTGTGTAATGTTCACTTGTCGGAGTTTGAAAATGATGGCGATTTACTTCTAGGACCAGCTACAACTGGGCTAAAGAAAATTCCAATTAAAGTCAGTCGCGGCGTAGCGGTAGTCGGATAATCTCTTTCGCTAATTCCCGAAATAAGCCCTCTTCATTGCGGCTAAATCAATCTTTCGCATTTCAAGCATCGCTTGAGTTGCACGTTTAGCGCCTTCTGAATCTGAACCACCGAGATATTGGCCCATTTCAGGAGCTGTTACTTGCCAAGAAACTCCAAATTTATCTTTAAGCCATCCGCATTGGCTTTCAATTCCGCCGTCAGCAATTAAGAGATCCCAGTACTTATCAATTTCTGCTTGATCTTTACAAGGTATCTGAAAGGAAATTGCTTCACTGTGTGGAAATTGCGGTCCGCCATTTAACCCAATGAATGGTCGACCAAAGATTTTAAAGTTAACGACGATTTCTTGGCCTTCTAAGTTACCAGGTGTGTCAGTTGGCGCAATCCAATTATCTTGGACCGAGCTATCAGGGAAAATACTTGTGTAGAAATTTGCAGCTTCACGAGCACGACCGTTAAACCATAAGCAAGTAGTTAATTCCATTTCTTTAGTTTACCGATTTAAGTACTAAACAGAATGGATGTCCTTCTGGATCGAAAAATACTTGAAAGTGTTCGGCACTTTGGTAATCGGCTTGTACGGCCCCTATTGAGAGTAATTGAGCACGAGCTTTTTCCATATCGGTTACATGAAAATCTAAATGTAATTGTTGAGGGACTGAACCTTCCGGCCAGGTTGGGCGTTTGTAATTATCAATCTTCTGAAAACCCATTCGAGTCGCGCCATTTTCATCTAATAGTTCAAGCCAGGTTACGTCTTCTGGTTTGAAATCTCCGAGTGGTTCAACTGGCCAACCCGTTATCTTTGAATAAAACTCGGCAAGGGCTATTGGATCCTGACAATCCAAGGCGGTGTATGCGTATTTAGCGATGCTCATTCGGTGATTCTAAGCTATAACTTTATAAAACACTTAGCATCGTAGTATTTACTACGATGCTAAGTGTTGTCCCGGAAAAGAGTTGATCAGGAATTACTTGCCGGTTTAACTGGTTTTGCCTGCTTAACCGGTTTTGTTGGTGCTGTTCCTATTGAACCTAATGCTGCTATAGCAGCGTCGCGTGCTGCACTAAGAGCTGAAAGTTCAGTTTTACCTGCAGCTCTAAGAGCCGCCTTTGCTTCTTCAGTGGTAGCCGCTGCGACAGCTTCTGCAGTGCGAGCCTTGAGCGCGGCAGCATCTGCTTTGTACTTGTCCATAATTACCTTTTTAGAAGTTGCAAATGATTTCTTCCCTGCCTTGTAAGCAGTGACGGCGCTCTTATAAGAGGTTTTCGCCGCTTGCGTACTTGATTTCCATGCTTCTATTGATGCTTTGTATTCAGACTTTGCATCAGCATGAGAAATACTTGTAGATCCGAATAATGCAACTGCAGTTAATAACGAGACGGTGATAAATCGTCTATTCATATTCTTAACCTTTCTTTTTGACCCAGGTGGGTACTGGCTAAAGAGTGATGCCTCAAGATTGGACAACCGTGTGAACACCCAGAGGTTTTCATGTGAATTGGTGCGATTAAGTGCTTACACCGGTGGGCATCTATGACCTCATAGGCAATCTGCAATCTAGGATGTCGACATGGCTTCGCGCATTATTTACCTTCCTTTCGACCACTTACATCGTGGTTATGGTGCGATGAAGAACGCTGATCCAAAAACAGATGTAATCGCCATGGTCGAAAGTGCTCGCATGACAACAGGGCGGGCATGGCATCCGATGCGACTATTTTTTCTTATTTCATCCGCTCGGCACTTTGCAGAGTCCCTTCGTAATGAGGGTTTTACGTTGCATTATGAAAAAGCACCAACAACTATTGATGGACTCAAAAAGATTCAAGGATTAGTTCCTGGTGCACCGATTGTGTGTGCCGAACCTTCTTCTTTCAAGCAGTTTGCGGCGCTCAAGGCGTTTGGGGTTTCCTTTGTTGCCAATGATTTCTTCTTAACATCTCGCTCTGATTTTGCTACGTGGGCTGGGGCGCAAAAATCATTTCTGATGGAGAACTTTTATCGCGCTCAACGTGTGCGATTAAATGTACTTGTTGAAGGCGGCAAGCCAACTGGTGGAGCGTGGAATTTCGATAAAGAAAATCGGTTGCCACCACCAAAGAATTATGAGTGGCCAAAGTATTTAGAACATTCACGCGATGCTATTGATGAAGAAGTTGCAAAAGAACTGAACTACTCCCCTGGCAGGACGTGGGCAACCACCCGAGAAGGTGCGCTGGCTCAATTAAATAACTTCATAAAAAATCACTTTGCAAACTTCGGTCCCTATGAAGATGCAATGGCAAATGATAACTGGGCTGTTCATCACTCTTTGCTAAGTCCATATTTAAATAACGGTTTGCTTCACGCCCAGGAAGTAATTGATGCAGCAGTAAAAGCATTTAAAAGTGGATCTATTCCGATTGCTTCGTGCGAGGGCTTTGTTCGCCAAATAATCGGTTGGCGTGAATACGTCAACGGTATGTATTGGTTTTTGGGTGAAGAGTATGAAAAGAATAATCAGTTGGAAGCCAAGCGCGAATTATTGCCACTGCTGCGTGATCCAGAAAAAACTTCAATGAATTGTGTTAAATCTATTGTTACCGACATCAACGAACGCGCTTGGGTGCATCATATTCCAAGGTTGATGGTGCTTAGCAATCTAGCTTTGATTACTGGAACAAATCCTCAACAATTCCTGGATTGGATGCGCGAAGTATTTATCGATGCAACGCAGTGGGTAATGGTTCCGAATGTAATTGGTATGGGTCTGCACGCAGATGGTGGAGCGATGATGACAAAACCATATGCAGCAGGTGGTGCCTACATCTCGCGCATGAGTACGTATTGCAAAGGGTGTGCATACGATCCAAAACTTAGAGTTGGCGAAAACGCCTGTCCATTTACAACTCTGTACTGGGATTTCTTAGATCGTCACAAAGAAAGTTTTGCCAAGAATCATCGAATGAGCCAACAAGTATTTGGACTTAATCGCTTAAAGGATCTACCTGAGTTGCGTGAGCGTGCACAGCAGGTGTTGAAAGGTTTAGATAAAGGAACTATTTAGCGCTTTTGAACTTTGGCAAGTGCAGATCAAAGCGAATTGAAATCACGCGTGTAAGAACCACAACGCTTCCGCCTGCTATGGCGCTGATGTTGTTAGCAACACTCAATTCTGTGAGCGCTACAAATGTAATTGCACCCATCAGACACGATGTTCCGATTGTTTCTCTGTGCAGAAGCACTGGCTCGAGCTGACAGAGAACATCTCGCAATAGGCCCCCGGCAACAGCTGTAACAAGGCCTAAAAGAATTGCGCCGTACCAAGAGATATTTTGCTCGAAAGCCAACTGTGTTCCAGAGATTGTTGCTATTGCCAATCCAAAAGTATCCATAACTATCAAAGTCTTACCGATACGAGTTACACGCCTAAAGACAAGAGTGATTAATACTGCGAGAATTATTGAGGCAATAATTGATGGGTCTGTTATCCAAATTGGTTTTAAACCGAGGAAAACATTTCTAAGAGTTCCACCAGATACAGATGCAATAATTGCAATAAAAGCAATCCCGCCGTAATCCAAGCGCTTATCAGCGGCGACACGAGCACCGACTAATGCAAATACAAAGGTAGAGAGTAGGTCGAGTCCGTGCAACAAATCCATGCCTCAATAGTAGAGTACGAATATGAGCAACCAAATTGAAACATCATTTCAAGTCCAATTAGACAATCGTGATCGCGCGACAGCTTTTGCTCGCGTGATTTTGGCTTTTCCAGTCTTCATCTTCGTTTCAAGTTTTTCCATTGAAACGTTCTTCAACGGCAATATGCTGCAGACCTACGGTTTAGTTGTTTTGCCAGTTGTCCTTGCTCTTCTATTTCGTGGGGTGTACCCGAGTTACGCGCTTACCTTCAACAAGGCCCTTTTTGCATTGGTTAATCGTGTTTGGGCATACATCGCCCTGCTAACAGATGAGTATCCATCTATCGAAGATAACGGCGTTGTACGCATTACATATCCAGAAATTGATGGAGGAAAAACTTTGAGCCGTGGACTTCCACTGGTTAAGTGGTTACTAGCTATTCCTCTTTATATCGTTGGAATTGTTTATTCAATTTATGGTTTCATCATGTTGATCTTGGCGTGGCTGAACATTATTTTCACTGGAACAATGCCAGAAACAGCAGCTGATGTCATTGTTCGCGTTTCACAGTTCTGGAATCGAATTTATGGATATGCAGTCATTCTCGTTACGGATGAATATCCATCTTTTTCTCTATAAGAAGAAATAGTGGAATTTACTAACCTCGTAATAGCGCTTTGCTTATTACTAGGGGCAGTTCTTTATACGTCGGTCGGCCACGCGGGCTCATCGGCGTATATCGCCGTTATGACTTTATTTAATCTTCCAGCCACCATAATTAGACCAACAGCGCTGACTTTAAATATTGCAGTATCTGCATACGCCAGTTTTCGATACATCCGAAATAAATTCTTTGATAAGAAGCTCTTCTTTGTACTAAGCCTGGGTGCGATACCTGCTGCATTTATCGGTGGGTACATAAAAGTGCCAAGTGAAATCTATAAGCCAATAGTTGGTGTACTTCTCATTCTTTCTGGACTTCGATTTATCTTTTTAGCATCCGCTCGAGATCGCGAGATCAAGCCCGTTAATTACTTACTAGCAATTCTTATGGGCGCGTCAATCGGTTTCCTTGCAGGTATCACCGGAACCGGTGGCGGAATCTTTCTTTCACCGCTAATTATTTGGCTTGGTTGGAATCACGTAAAGCAAGCAAGTGGAACAGTTGCAGCATTTATCTTTGTAAACTCCGTGGCAGGTCTTTTAGGTAATTACAGTTCAACTTTAGAGTTACCAGACACGTTGCCGCTCTTTCTTGGAGCAGTGATCATCGGAGCGCTCATCGGAACACGGCTTGGAATATCTCGATTTTCTTCAGTAGGTGTAAAGCGTGCACTTGGATTAGTGCTGATAATTGCAGGGCTGAAGTTTTCTTTATTCTAATTCGTTAATCAACTTAAAGTGCCCGCCACCGAGTTGACCTTGGTTGCGATAGAGCTCAAGTTTTTCCCGGGTATCGGCAATATCTAGATTGCGCATTGTTAGTTGACCGATGCGATCAGTTGGTCCAAAGGCTGCATTTTCTGTGCGCTCCATTGAGAGTTTTTCTGGGTGATAACTAAAGCCAGAGCCTTCAGTGTTAATGATTGTGAAATCATCACCACGACGAAGACGCAGCGTGACTTTTCCTGTAACCGCCGATGAAACCCAACGTTGCAGTGATTCACGGAGCATTAAAGCTTGTGGATCTAGCCAACGGCCTTCATAAAGCAAGCGACCGAGTCTGCGACCTTCTGCGTGATAGTTAGCGATTGTGTCTTCGTTGTGAATCGCTGTAATTAACCGTTCGTATGCAATAAATAGCAGCGCCATACCTGGTGCTTCATAAATTCCGCGACTCTTTGCTTCGATAATTCTATTTTCAATTTGATCGCTCATACCCAGACCGTGGCGTCCACCGACTGCATTGGCTTCGTGGATTAGATCAACGGAAGTTTTAAATGTTTTTCCATTAATTGACTGCGGGCGTCCTTGCACGAATTCGATAACAACATCTTCTGACTTAATTTCTACCTGTGGATCCCAATAGCGAACGCCCATGATTGGTTGAACTGTTTCGAGTGAAACATCAAGGTTTTCTAAAGTCTTTGCTTCGTGAGTAGCGCCCAAAATGTTGGCATCGGTTGAATACGCTTTCTCAACGCTGTCGCGATAGGGAAGATTGTGTTCTAGGAGCCATTGCGACATTTCTTTACGGCCACCGAGTTCTTGTACAAAGTCAGCGTCCAGCCATGGCTTGTAGATTCTTAAGTTCGGGTTAGCGAGTAAGCCGTAACGATAGAAACGTTCAATGTCATTGCCTTTATATGTTGAGCCATCGCCCCAAATATCAACGCCATCTTGAAGCATTGCGCGAACTAGAAGAGTGCCCGTTACTGCGCGACCAAGAGGAGTTGTATTGAAATATTGTTTTCCACCGGAGCGAATATGAAAGGCACCGCAAGCAATTGCTGCAAAGCCTTCTTCGACGAGTGCTTCTTTGCAATCAACAATTCGTGAAATTTCTGCGCCATATTGTTTGGCGCGATCAGGAACACTATCAATATCTGGTTCGTCGTATTGGCCAAGGTCTGCGGTATATGTGCAAGGAATTGCACCTTTATCGCGCATCCACGCAACAGCAACTGATGTATCTAAACCACCAGAGAATGCGATGCCAACTTTTTCTCCGATTGGCAGTGACGCGAGGACTTTGGACATGTGTGAAGTCTAACGGTGCAGCGGACTAGATTGCGCCTAATTCTTTTGCAAGGCGCTGCGCA